>NZ_JASGBI010000001.1:2644221-2969924 GCF_030053425.1 Lysobacter stagni
GTGTATGCGCCGTTGCGCGTGGACGGATTCGTGCGCAACGCACTGGGGCCGGTGCGCAACGACACCACGTTCCGCATCTTCGACGAATCCGGCGGCGAATCGCGCCTGCTGTTTTCGACCTACGCGCCGGACGATCGGCAGTCGCCGGCCTTCCGGCACTCGACGACGTTCGATCTGTACGGTCGCCGCTGGCGCGCGGAGTTCGAATCGCCGCCGTTGGCGGTGGCCGCGCCGCGCCTGCAGGGCCTGCAGAACCTGTTGGCGCTGGGGTTGTTCTCATCGTTGCTGCTGTACGCGATCGCGTGGATGCTCGCGCGCACCGAGGCGCAGGCCTACCGCATCGCCGTGCGCATGACCGAGGACTTCCGCCGCAGCGAGCAGCGGTTCCGCAGCGCGATGCGCTATTCGGCGATCGGCAAGGCGCTGCTCGACAGCGAAGGGCAGATCGTCGAGGCCAATCCCGCGTTGTCCACCATCGTCGGCCTGACGCCGGAAGCGATGGTGGGGATGCGTTTCGACGCGCTGTTCGAAAGCGACGAACCGGAGATGATCGCGCACGCGCGCGGTGCGACGGATTCGCTGGGCGTGCATCGCGCCACGCGTCGCCTGCATCGTGAAGGCGGCGAACCGCGCCAGGCGCAGCTGACGTATTCGCCCGTGCCGGGCAACGTGGGTCAGGACATCGCCGGCCTGGTGCAGGTGGAAGACGTCACCGAACGCCTGCGCGCGGAAGCGCGCGTGCACGCGCTCAACCGCACACTGGAGGCACGCGTGGCCCTGCGCACGCGCGAGCTGAGCCAGGCCAACCAGGAGCTGGAGGCGTTCGCCTACAGCGTGTCGCACGACCTGCGCGCGCCACTGCGCGCCATCGACGGTTTCAGCCGGATCCTGATCGAGCGCCACACCGGCGGCATGGACGATGCCGGGCGCTCGTACCTGGTGCGCGTGCGCCGTGCCGCGGGGCGCATGGGCGAGCTGATAGACGCGCTGCTGAAGATGTCGCGCGTCAGTCGCGGCGAGCTGCGGCTGGAACGCGTCGACCTTAGCCGCCTGGCGAGCGAGGTGATCGAGGAGTTGAAGGTCGGCGACAGCAAGCGCCAGGTGGACGTGCGCGTGGAGCCGGACCTGTTCGTCATCGGCGACGCGGCGCTGCTGCGCAACCTGCTGGGCAACCTGCTCGGGAACGCGTGGAAGTTCACGCGCGACCGGCTGGACGCGCGCATCGAGTTCGGTGCGCAGTCGCGGGAGTCCGGGACGGAGTACTTCGTGCGCGACAACGGCGCGGGGTTCTCGCAGGACTATGTCGACAAGCTGTTCCGGCCGTTCCAGCGCCTGCACCAGAACGAGGACTTCGCCGGGCACGGCATCGGTCTGGCATCGGTGAAGCGCATCGTCGAGCGCCACGGCGGCAGCATCCGCGCCGAGGGCGAAGTGGGGAAGGGCGCGACGTTCTGGTTCACGCTGCCGCGCGAGAAGCTGGGCGACTGATCCGCCGCGCGCGTCACGCGCGAGGCGGAATGCGAGATCAACGCAGCGACTTGCGCCGCTTCTCGTCCATCCACTTGTCGGCCTGGGCCGGCCGGTACGCACGCATCCACGCGAGCATCGCGTCGAGGTCGTCCCCGTGCCACAGGTCCTCGCGCTGCTCGGGGTGCAGGAAGCGCTCGTCCACCATGCGGTCGAGCATGCCCATCAGCGGCGAGTAGAAGCCGTCGACATCGAGGAATGCGCAGGGCTTGTCGCCGATGCCGAGCTGGCGCCAGGTGAGCATCTCGAACATCTCGTCCAGCGTGCCGAAGCCGCCGGGCAGGGCAGCAAACCCGTCGGACAGGTCGAACATGCGCGCCTTGCGTTCGTGCATGGAGCCGACCACTTCCAGGCGCGTGAGGCCCTTGTGCGCGACTTCCCAGTTGACCAGCTGTTCGGGAATCACGCCGATCGCCTCGCCACCGGCGGCGAGCACCGAATCGGCCACCACACCCATCAGGCCGACGTTGCCGCCGCCGTAGACCAGCGCGATGCCTTCCTTCGCCATGCGCGTGCCCAGCGCCATGGCGCGCTCGGTGTAGATGGGCTTGGAGCCGGAGTTGGAGCCGCAGTAGACGCAGAGTGAACGCATGAATGAACTCGCTGGAACGAAAGTGGGTGGTCAGTTGGATTGCATCAGGACGATGCCGGACATGCGGCGCATCTGTTCGCGCTGGTGCGCGCTCTGGAGCCGGTTCAGCAGCTTCCACAGCCAGAGGTTGGGAATGGTGCGCTGCAGGCGGAGCGATTCATCCCAGGTGGAGCGGAACTCGCGCTCCTGCCAGACGTAGGGCGCGAAGAACGCCGTGCCTTCCGCCGGACCGAAGCGGAACGGCGCGTTGCCGGCCTTCAGTTGCGGCTGCCAGCGGCGCTCCAGCATCTTCAGCAGGCGCGGCGAGGCGAGGTCGGTCAGCCACCACCGGGCGCGGGCGATGTCGTGCAGGTCCGCCGCCAGGTCGGACACCTGTCCTGCTTCGAGATACACCAGCAGCCCCTCGGTGATCGCCAGGACCGGGCCGTTCGCTGCGGCCCGGGCGAACACATCGCGGCGAGCCTGTGCATCACGCAGGTCGGCGCCGATGAACTCGACCGCGCAGCGCGGCGTTTCGCCGGCCATCTGATCGCGGAAGTCGTCGACCGACCCGGGCAGATCGACGTGCATCCAGCGCAGGGTGGGCGGCAATGGCAAGCGGTAGGCGCGCGCATCCAGGCCTGCAGCGAGGTTGAGGACCGTCGCCGCGCCTTCGCGCACGCACCGCATGAGGATTTCGTCCATCACCGCGGTGCGCACGACCATCGGCCAGCTCATCGCCGCGCCGCGTGGCATCGCGCGGACGATGGCTTCGCCGCGTGCGCCGCCCAAGCGGCGGGCATAGGGATCATGGAAGAGGGCATCCGGGCGTTCGCTTTCCATCGCGCGATAGATCGCGACCCAGGCGGCGGTGTCGGAGACGTTGCGGATCGGAGTGCCGTTCACGGTAGCCCCCTAAAGCAAAAGGCCGCCAACACCGGGGAGGTGATGGCGGCCTGTGTCGGCGCGCGGCCGTTCGCGATCAGTTCGCCTTGTGGATCGAGCGCTTCGCCACGGCCATGGCCGCGTCGTGGACTGCTTCAGACAGCGTCGGGTGCGCGTGGCAGATGCGGGCCAGGTCGTCGGCGGAGCCCTTGAACTCCATCGCCAGCACGCCCTCGTGGACGAGTTCGGACACGCCCACGCCCACCAGGTGCATGCCGAGGATGAGGTCGGTTTCCGCGTGCGCGATGACCTTCACGAAGCCGGCCGGCTCGCCCATGGCGACGGCGCGCGCGATGGCCGCGAACGGGAAGGTGCCGACCTTGTACGGCGTGCCTTCGGCCTTGAGCTGCTGCTCGGTCTTGCCGACCCAGGCGATCTCCGGCTCGGTGTAGATGACCCACGGGATCGTGTCGAGGTTGACGTGACCCGGCAGGCCGGCGATCAGTTCGGCCACGGCGATGCCTTCCTCGAAGCCCTTGTGCGCGAGCATCGGGCCGCGCACGCAGTCGCCGACCGCCCACACGCCATTCACGCCGGTGTGGCAGTGCGCGTCCACTTCGATCATGCCGCGCGCGTCCAGCTTCACGCCGGTGCCATCGGCCAGCAGGCCCTTCGTCGCAGCGCGGCGGCCGACCGAGACCAGCAGCTTGTCGACGGTCAGCGTCTTCTCGCCTTCGCTGTCGGTGTAGGTGACGACGACTTCCTTCGTCTTGCCCTTCCCCTTGATCTCGGTGTTGCTCACCTTCGCGCCGAGCTTGATCTCCAGGCCCTGCTTCTTGAATTCCTTCGCGGCGGTCTTGGCCACTTCGGCGTCGGCGGCGGCGAGGAAGTCCGGCAGCGCTTCGAGGATGGTGACATCGCTACCCAGGCGCTTCCACACGCTGCCCAGTTCCAGGCCGATCACGCCGGCGCCGATCACGCCCAGGCGCTTCGGCGTCTCGGTGAAGTCGAGCGCGCCGACGTTGTCGACGATGTTCTCGCCGTCGAACTTGGCGAACGGCAGTTCGATCGAATCCGAGCCGGCGGCCAGGATCACGTTGGTGCCCTTGAGTTCGACGGTGCTGCCGTCGTGCTGCTTCACCGTGACGACATTGCCCGGCTGCAGCTGGCCGAAACCGTAGAACGGCGTGATCTTGTTCGCCTTGAACAGCATCGCGATGCCGCCGGTGAACTGCTTCACGATCTTGTCCTTGCGGCCGATCATCGTGGCGACGTCGATCTTCGCGTCCTTCGTCGTGATGCCGTGCTCGCCGAACAGGTGCTGCAGGTTGTGGAACTGGCGCGAGCTGTCCAGCAGCGCCTTCGACGGAACGCAGCCCACGCGCAGGCAGGTGCCGCCGAGCGCCGGCTTGCCGTCCTTGCCGAGCGCCGCGTCGATGCACGCGGTCTTCAGGCCGAGCTGGGCCGCGCGGATGGCGGCGTGGTAACCGGCCGGGCCGGCGCCGATGACGATGACGTCGAAGTTCTGCTGTTCGCTCATTTCTTGATCCTTTGCCTTTCACTTCTCCCGCGGGAGAAGGCGGCGCGTAGCGGATGAGGTTTGCGGCGGAGCGGGGCGGCCGATCGTTGCACTCGGCGGGTCGGCGTCGTTACTTCGCCGACCCTCACCCCAACCCCTCTCCCGGTGGGAGAGGGGCTCAAGGGCATTACATGCCCAGCAGCATGCGGTGCGGGTTCTCGAGCTGGTTCTTGATGTCGACCAGGAACAGCACCGCTTCCTTGCCGTCGATGATGCGGTGGTCGTAGGACAGCGCGATGTACATCATCGGCGCGGCGATGACCTGGCCGTTCTCGACGATCGCGCGCTCCTTGATGGCATGCATGCCCAGGATGGCGCTCTGCGGCGGGTTGACGATCGGCGTGGACATCAGCGAACCGAAGGTGCCGCCGTTGGTGATGGTGAAGGTGCCGCCCTGCAGGTCGTCCAGGCCCAGCTTGCCGTCGCGCGCCTTCTTGGCGTAGTCGGCGATGCCCTTCTCGATGTCGGCGAAGCCCATGCGTTCGACGTTGCGCAGCACCGGCGTGACCAGGCCCTTCTCGGTCGACACGGCGATCGAGATGTCGGCGTAGCCGTGGTAGATGATGTCGCTGCCATCGACCGAGGCGTTGACCACCGGGTACTTCTGCAGCGCGTTGGCGGCGGCCTTGGCGAAGAAGCTCATGAAGCCCAGCTTGATGCCGTTGGTCTTCTCGAACTGCTCGCCCAGCTCCTTGCGCATGGCCATGACCTTGCCCAGGTTGACCTCGTTGAACGAGGTGAGCATGGCGATGGAGTTCTTCGACTGCATCAGGCGCTCGGCGATGCGCGCGCGGATGCGGGTCATCGGCACGCGCTCTTCCGGACGCGCGCCACCGGCGACGCCGCCGGTCTTGCCCGAGGCGTAGTTGACCAGGTCTTCCTTGGTCACCGCGCCGCGACGGCCGGTGCCTTCGACCTGCGACGGATCGATGCCCTGGGTGACGGCGGTGAAGCGCGCACCTGGCGGCAGCTGTTCGACACTGCCGGCGGCCTTCGGCGCTTCGGCGGCGGCCTTGGGCTGCACCGGTGCGGCGACGTCCTTGGCGGCGGCGTCGTTCTTGGCGTCGATCTTCGCGGCGGTCGGCGCCGCTGCGGCGGCGGCAGCGCCTTCCTCGACGACGGCGATCAGCTGCTGGCTGGTGACGGTGTCGCCTTCCTTGAACTTGATTTCCTTGATCACGCCGTCGACGGGCGAGGGCACCTCGAGCACGACCTTGTCGGTCTCCAGGTCGACGATGTTCTCGTCGCGCTTGACGGCGTCGCCGACCTTCTTGTGCCAGGTCGCGATGGTGGCGTCGGAGACGGACTCGGGCAGAACGGGGACTTTGATCTCGGTGCTCATGGGGCGGGCATCCTGGATGACGTGATTCGTATCGTGTGTGAGGTTCCACGGCCGGCGGTTAGCCGGCCGTGAGGTACGCAACTTATTCGGCAGTGATCTCGCCGCGCAGCGGGTTCTTCAGAGCGTCGGCGACCAGCGCGGTCTGCTCGGCGACGTGGTCGGCGAGGTGACCGGCGGCCGGCGACGGCGAACGCGCGCGACCGGCGTAGTGCAGCGTCTGGCCGGACTGCAGGCAGGCTGCCAGGTGGTGGCGGATCTGGTACCACGCGCCCTGGTTCTGCGGCTCTTCCTGGCACCACACGACGTCGGTGGCGTTCTTGAAGCGCTTCAGTTCGGCCGTCAGCAGTGCGCGCGGGAACGGATACAGCTGTTCGATGCGCACGATGGCGACGTTGTCCAGGCCCTGCTTCTGCTGTTCTTCCAGCAGGTCGTAGTAGACCTTGCCGCCGCAGAAGACGACGCGCTTGACCTTCTTCACGTCGGCCGACGCATCCGGGATCAGGTGCTGGAATTCGCCCTTGGCCAGGTCGTCCAGCGTGGACACCGCGAGCTTGTGGCGCAGCAGCGACTTGGGCGTCATCACCACCAGCGGCTTGCGCGTGGTCATGCGCATCTGGCGGCGGATCATGTGGTAGGCCTGCGCCGGCGTGGTCGGCGTGCAGACGATCATGTTCTCCAGTGCGCACAGCTGCAGGAAGCGTTCAAGGCGCGCGGAGCTGTGCTCCGGACCCTGGCCTTCGTAGCCATGCGGCAGGAACAGCGCCAGTCCGCACAGGCGACCCCACTTGGCTTCGCCCGAGGACAGGAACTGGTCGATCACCACCTGCGCGCCGTTGGCGAAGTCGCCGAACTGCGCTTCCCAGATGTCCAGCGTCATGGGATCGGCGGTGGCGTAGCCGTACTCGAAGCCCATCACCGCTTCCTCGCTGAGCAGCGAGTCGATGATGGTGACATCACTCGGGTTCTTGACCAGACGACGCAGCGGCAACACGTACTCGTCGTTGGTCTGCTCGTGCAGGATCGCGTGGCGGTGGAAGAACGTGCCGCGGCCGCAGTCCTGGCCGACCAGACGCAGCTTGTAGCCTTCGTCGAGCAGCGTCGCGTAGGCGAGGTTCTCGGCAAAGCCCCAGTCGCCGCCGAGTTCGCCGGCGGCCATCTTGCGGCGGTCCTCGTAGATCTTGGCCACGCGCGGATGCAGCTTGAGGTCGGCCGGCACGTCGTTGATGACGGTGGCGAGCTTGTCCAGCTTCTTGCGATCGAACGTGGTGTCGACCGGATCGGTGAGCTTGCCCGACAGGTACTTCGACCAGTCGATGGTGAACTCGTCCGGCTTCACTTCCACCACTTCGGTGGTGACCGCGCCGTCGTCGAGCTTCTGGCGGTAGCCGTCGACCAGCGCCTGGGCGGCGTCGGCGGTGAGCGTGCCTTCGGCCACCAGCTTGGCGGCGTACAGTTCGCGCGGCGTCTTGTGCTTGCGGATGACCTGGTACATCACCGGCTGGGTGGCTGCCGGCTCGTCGGCCTCGTTGTGGCCGTGGCGGCGGTAGCAGACCAGGTCGATGACCACGTCCTTGCCGAACTTGTTGCGGAAATCCAGCGCCAGTTCGGCGCAGAACACCACCGCTTCCGGGTCGTCGCCGTTCACGTGCAGCACCGGCGCGCCGACCATCTTGGCCACGTCGGTGCAGTACAGCGTGGAGCGCGCGTCCTGCATGGCGCTGGTGGTGAAGCCCACCTGGTTGTTGATGACGATGTGCACCGTGCCGCCGACGCGGAAACCGCGCGCCTGCGACATCTGGAACAGCTCCATCACCACGCCCTGGCCGGCGAACGCGGCGTCGCCGTGGATCAGGATCGGCAGCACCTGCTGCGTGGCGTTCTCGCCGCGGCGGGTCTGGCGCGAACGGACGGAACCGACGACCACCGGGTCGACGATTTCCAGGTGCGACGGGTTGAACGCCAGCGCCAGGTGCACCGGGCCGCCAGGGGTGGCGACGTCGGCGGAGAAGCCCATGTGGTACTTCACGTCACCCTGGTGGGCCAGGTCGCTGTGGACGTGCTCGAACTTGCCTTCGAACTCGTCGAACAGATGGCGCGGCGGCTTGCCGAGCGTGTTGATGAGCACGTTGAGGCGGCCGCGGTGGGCCATGCCGATGACCACGTCCTTGGCGCCGTTTTCGCCGGCGCGGCGGATGGTGGTGTCCATCAGCGGAATCAGGGCGTCGCCGCCTTCCAGCGAGAAGCGCTTCTGGCCGACGTACTTCGTGCCCAGGTAGCGTTCCAGGCCATCGGCCGCGGTGAGGCGCTCGAGGATGCGCTTCTTGTCGTCGGCGCTGCGGCCGAACTTGCCGCCGGCCTTTTCGAGGCGGTCGTAGAGCCAGCGACGCTGCTCGGCGTCGGCGATGTGCATGAACTCCGCGCCGATCGGGCCGGTGTAGGTGGCCTTGAGCAGGCCGAGCAGGTCGCCCAGCTTCATGCGGTCGAAGCCGCCCACGCCGCCGGTGCTGAACTCGGCGTTGAGGTCGTTGTTGGTGAGCTGATGGAACGCCAGCTCCAGGTCCGGCGCCTCCGGCTTCTGCCACAGGCCCAGCGGGTCGATGTTGGCGCCCAGGTGGCCGCGCGAACGGTAGGCGGTGATCAGGCGTCCGACCTGGCGCTCGCGTTCGTCGCCGGCACCGGCGGCCACGGCGACCACGCCGCGCGCGGCCAGGCGACCGGCTTCGGCGATCTGGTCGATGACCGCGGAGTGGGGAACGTCACCGGCTTCGCGACCCTTGAAGCCATCGAAGTAGGCCTTCCATTTGGGGTCGACACTGTCGGGAGAAACCAGGTACTGCTCGTACAGGTCTTCGACGAAAGCGGCATTGGCGCCGAGCTGGGAGGACTGGGAGAACTGCTTCAGGAGACTGTCCACGATGGCGATCGGGAAAACTCGGTGGGAGAAGGCGGATGAAGCCTGGATTGCGCGCGCGTGCGGCTATTCAGGCGGCAAGATTCGGAATTATAGCCCTTGAGCGGCGGCAAAGGCCTAACACTTATGTCGAAACGCCGATGCCGGCCGATCCCGAAAACGATTCCGGTTCGGCATCGCGAAATCGCGCCGCGCACACGGGCAGAAATAGCGTTGGGACGCACGGGCGCGCTTCAAGAGCGGGTTTGGACTGCGGCCTTCACAGCCCCAGCGCGCGGTATTCGGTGCAGGGGCGGGCGCGCTCCCAGACGGGCTCGAAATGCATGCGCAGTTGGCGTGCACGCGATTCGCCGTCCAGGCGCGTCTCGCCGTCGAAACGGTGGCCCAACGGGCGGAAATACCAGCCGCCCCGGTCGTTGACCGCGTAGGCGGAGGGGTAGTCGGCGTCCACCGGCTCCTCGATCGCACGCAGCGTGAAGGCCGTGGTCAGGCGCTGGGCCAGTCCGAGCAGGGGCGCGACGGCCCGCTGTGGCGCGGCCGGGTCCTGCAGCAGGATCCGGACCTCGCCGCCGCCCACCGCGAACCGGCGCAGCGCCTTCAGCGCTTCGGGCTGGTCGAGCAGGCCCGGGTCCAGGTCGCGGCTGTAGAGCAGGACCTGCCGGCGGGCGCCGTCGATCACCCCCAACAGGGCCGCCAGGCCGGCCTCGCGGCTGGGCACGGGGTTGATCGCGTCCAGGGCCAGCCGCATCGACTGATGGTCCAGGCCCGCCTCGACGAAGCGCTCGCCATACGGCAGGAAGCCCTGCCGGGCATAGAACGCCATCGCCGGGACCTGGGCGTGCAGGGTGACTTCGGGCCAGCCCAGGGCGCGTGCCTGTGCCAGCAGCGCCTTGAGCAGCCCCTCGCCGACACCACGGTTGCGCCACTCGCCCAGCACCGCCATCCGGCCGATGCGCCGGTCCGGGGTCAGCCGGCCGGTGCCGATGGGGCGGCCCTGGTCGTCGCGGGCGATGACGTGATGGCACAGCGGGTCGAGCGCGTCGCGCTCCAGTTCCACCGGCACGCCCTGTTCCTGCACGAAGACCACGTCGCGTACGGCGCGCAGGTCGGACAGCCCATCGGCGAAAGCGATGGCTTCGACCTGGAACGGAAGCGGCGTGTCGGGTGCGGCGCTCATTCTTCCTCGTCTCCCAGGTCCAGCCGGTAGTGGCCGGCCTGCATCAGGCCGTAGACGCAGTCGCGACCGGCTTCCGAAAGGCGGGCGTAGGTCGTGCCGTCCAGGATGGGGCGATTGGCGATGAGCGAAGCGTCGTCGGCCGGCAGCGGATATTCCTGGCCGCTCACGTACAGGCGCGAGGGCTGGCCCTTGGCGTGGGCGCGACGCCAGGCCATGCGCGACCAGGGGTGGCGCTGCAGGACGGCGCCGTGTTCCAGGTCCCATTCGATCTCGATGCGCGAACGCGTTTCCTCGCCCGGATGCACTTCGCCCGCGGCGCGGTACACGGTCATGAAGCGGCCGAACCAGTCGCCCAGACGGTCCGGGTCGTTCATGCGCAGCAGGTTGAGCGCCTCGACGGCGCGGTTCATCGCGGCCACGTCGATCTCGGCGCTGTCTTGCGCCGGAGCCAGGTCCGGGTCGGCGTAGCGCAGGGCTTCGTCCGCGTCGGCGGCCAGGGTGTCGACGAAATCGCCCAGCAGTTCCGCTGCCGCCGGTGCACGCGTGCCGACGGAGAAGGTCAGGCAGGCATCTTCGGCGACGCCGTTGTGGGGCACGCTCGGCGGCAGGTACAGCATGTCGCCCGGGCCCAGCACCCAGTCGTGGGTCGGGGTGAACTCCCGCAGCAGCTTGAGTTCGACATCGGGGCGGAAGTCCTGCGAGGGATTCGGGCTGGCGTCGATCTGCCAGCGGCGATGGCCCTGCGCCTGCAGCAGGAACACGTCGTAGTGGTCCGTGTGCGGGCCGACCGAGCCGCCCGGCGCGGCGAAGGAAATCATGATGTCGTCGATGCGCCAGCGCGGCAGGAAGGTGAAGTGTTCCAGCAACGCGCCGACGTCCGCGTCCCACTTGTCCATGTCCTGGACGAGCAGGGTCCAGTCCTGGTGCGGCATGCCGGGAAATTCGTCTTCCTCGAACGGGCCATGGCGCAGCGTCCAGCGGTCGTTGGCGCGGTCGTGCATGACGATGCGCGACAGCGCGCCTTCCTCGCAGGCCAGCCCGGCCAGGTCTTCCGGCTCCAGGGGCGATTCGAAATCCGGGAAGGCATTGCGGATCAGCAGCGGGCGCTTGTGCCAGTAGTCGCGCAGGAACGCCTCGGGCGTCATGCCCAGCGGCGGCAGGTGGCGCGCGTCGATCTCGATCGGCAGCGACGCGGGCTTCGCGGCGGCCTTCTTCGGGGCGACGGCCTTGGAGGTCTTCTTCGTGGTCTTCTTCATGCTCATGTGGCGATCTCGTCGTAGCCGCGTCCGAGGAACTGCAGCAGGCACCAGCCGTGACCGAACGGATCGGCAACGGTGACGATCCGGCCCCAGCTGGCTTCGCGGATGGCGCCTTCCTGCCGCGCGCCGGCGGCGAGTGCCCGGGCCAGTGCGGCGTCCAGGTCCTCGACGACGACATCACAGTGGATCGGCGTCCAGTGTCGTGCGTAATCGCGCAGGGAATCGGCGGCACCGGCAGTGCCGGAGTCCTTGCGCAGGAGGTAGAGGGGAGCATCGGCGCCCAGCAGCTCGACGACGGCATCGCCGAAACGGCGTGCCGGCCGCAGGCCGAAGGCGTTCGTGTAGAACGCTTCGGCGCGGGCGAGATCGTCGACGTCGATGTTGACCAGCAGCTTCATGGGCACCTCTGTTCCGACGCGCATTGCGCGCCGGGCGACCATTCTGCCTGTCCGACCCGGAGGGTTTCCTGACAGCGATCAAGCCGCCCGCGGGCGGGCGGTCAGATCTCGCGCGCCAACCGCTCGGCCAGGCCCACGTAGCTGCCGGGCGTCATTTCGAGCAGGCGTCGCTTGTCGGCGGCGGGCAGATCGAGCGATCCGATGAACTCGCGCATCGAGGTTTCATTGATGCCCTGGCCGCGGGTGAGTGCCTTGAGCTGTTCGTACGGATTGGGCAGGCCGTGGCGGCGCATGACCGTCTGCACGGCCTCGGCCAGCACTTCCCATGCGGCGTCCAGGTCGTCGGCCAGGCGCTGCGGATTGGCGCTGAGCTTGCCCAGGCCGCGCTGCAGGGCGTCGAAGCCGATCAGCGCGTGGCCGAACGCGGTGCCCAGTGCGCGCAGCACGGTGGAGTCGGTGAGGTCGCGCTGCCAGCGGCTGATCGGCAGCTTCGCGGCGAAGTGCTCGAACAACGCGTTGGCGATGCCGAAGTTGCCTTCGGCATTCTCGAAGTCGATCGGGTTGACCTTGTGTGGCATGGTCGAGGAGCCGACTTCGCCTGCCTTCACGGCCTGTTTGAAATAGCCCAGCGAGATGTAGCCCCACACGTCGCGGCACAGGTCGATGGCGATGGTGTCGATGCGGCGCTGGGCATCGCAGATCTCGGCGATCCCGTCGTGCGGCTCGATCTGCGTGGTGTACGGCTGCCAGTTCAGGCCCAGCGAATGCACGAAACGCTCGGAGAACGCCGGCCAGTCCACGTCCGGGTACGACACCACGTGCGCGTTGTAGTTGCCCACCGCGCCGTTGATCTTGCCCGGCATGCGCGCGGCGGCCAGCGTCTCGCCCTGGCGCTGCAGGCGTGCGACGACGTTGGCCAGTTCCTTGCCGACCGTGGTCGGCGAAGCGGTCTGGCCGTGCGTGCGCGAGAGCATGGGCAGCGCGGCGTACTCGTGCGCCATCGCGCGCAGTTTCTGGATCAGCTCGTCCAGCTTCGGCAGCAGCACGTACTGGCGCGCCTGGTTGAGCATCAGGGCGTAGCTGAGGTTGTTGATGTCCTCGGAGGTGCAGGCGAAGTGCACGAACTCCAGCGCCGGGCCGAGTTCGGCGTCGTCCTTCAGGCGCTCCTTGATGAGGTACTCCACGGCCTTGACGTCGTGGTTGGTGGTGCGCTCGATCTCCTTCACGCGTGCCGCATCGGCCGGCGAAAGGTCGTCGGCCAGGGCACGCAGGCGCGCGGCGGCCGCGGCGGAGAAGGGCTTGAGTTCGACGATGCCCGGCTCGTCGGCCAGCGCCAGCAGCCATTCCACTTCCACTTTCACGCGCGCCTTGATCAGGCCGTACTCGGAAAAGATGGGGCGGAGCGCGTCGACCTTGCCGGCGTAACGGCCGTCGAGCGGAGAGAGGGCGAGCAGCTGGGCTTCTACGGACATGTCGGTCTGCAAGGCGCGAAGGCAAACCGCGATTCTACTACTCCCGCCCGACGGGACCGGTCACGACCGCCCACCCGCCCGGCCGGGGCACGCGGGCGCCACGGTGCGGGCGTAAGCTCGGCGTCGTCTCCCCACAGGACAAGCACCATGGCGAAGCAGGCCAGCCGCCGCGTCAGCGGCTTCCGTACCGAGCGCGACAGCATGGGCGAGTTGCAGGTCCCCGCTCAGGCGCTCTGGGGCGCGCAGACCCAGCGCGCCGTGCAGAACTTCCCGATTTCCGGACGGCCCATGCCGCGGGAATTCATCCGCGCGCTCGGCTTGATCAAGGCCGCCGCCGCCGAGGTCAACGGCGGGCTGGGTCTGCTCGGCAAAGGCACCTCGCAGGCGATCCGCGCCGCCGCGCTGGCCGTGGCCGGCGGTGAGCACGACGCGCAGTTTCCGATCGACGTCTTCCAGACCGGGTCGGGCACCTCCAGCAACATGAACGCCAACGAGGTGATCGCCGCGCTGGCCAATGCGAGCGGCAAGGTCGCCAAGGCCATCCATCCCAACGATCACGTGAACCTGGGGCAGAGCTCCAACGACGTGATCCCGACCGCGATCCGCGTCGGCGCGCTGATCGCCACTACCGAACAACTGCTCCCGGCCCTCAAGCACCTGCGCCGCGCCATCGAGAAGCAGGCCAGGGCGTTGGGCAAGGTCACCAAGACCGGCCGCACCCATCTGATGGACGCGATGCCACTGACGTTCGCGCAGGAATTCGGCGCGTGGGCCGCGCAACTGGCCTCGGCCCAGGCGCGCATCGAGGACGCACTCAAGCGGGTGCGGCGCCTGCCCATCGGCGGCACTGCCATCGGTACCGGCATCAACGCCGATCCGCGCTTCGGCAAGGGCATGGCCAGGGTCCTGTCGTCGCTGGCCGGGACGAAGTTCGAATCGGCCGCGGACAAGTTCGAGGGCATCGCCGCACAGGACGATGCTGTGGAGCTGTCGGGCCAGCTCAATGCACTGGCGGTGGCGCTGATGAAGATCGCCAACGACCTGCGCTGGATGAACTCCGGTCCGCTGGCGGGACTGGGCGAGATCGAATTGCCCGCGCTGCAACCGGGCAGTTCGATCATGCCGGGCAAGGTGAATCCGGTGATCCCGGAAGCGACCTGCATGGTGTGCGCGCAGGTGATGGGCCACCACACCGCGATCACCGTGGCGGGGCAAAGCGGCAACTTCCAGCTCAACGTAATGCTGCCGTTGATCGCCTACGACCTGCTGGACTCGATCGGCCTGCTGTCCAACGTGATGCGCCTGCTCGCCGACCGGGCCATCGACGGACTGAAGGCGCGGCCGGAGCGCGTACGCGAGGCGCTGGACCGCAACCCGATCCTGGTCACGGCGCTCAATCCCCTCATCGGCTACGAGAAGGCCGCGGCGATCGCCAAGCAGGCCTACAAGGAAGGACGTCCGGTGCTGGACGTGGCGGTGGAAGTGAGCGGGCTGTCGGCGAAGGAACTGCGCCGACTGCTGGACCCGACGGCGCTGACGCGTGGTGGCATCCACGAAGGGGCAGGTGGCGGAGGTGGGTGAAGCGATGGCGCAATAGAACGCGTCCCGCTGCTTCCTTCTCCCCTCGCGGGAGAAGGTGCCCGAAGGGCGAAAGAGGGGCGCGCGAAGCGCGATGCAGGCTCACCCCTCTCCCTGGCCGCTTCGCGGCCTGTCCCTCTCCCGCAAGGGGAGAGGGATGCGTGCACGTTCACTTACTGCTTCGTCGCGTCCTTCGTAGCCTGGGCCGCTTCGGCTGCCTCCGACGCGGCGGACACCGTCGTTTCGTGGCTCTTGTGCTTCGCCTCGTCGCGGCAGTCGTCGATGTCCGATGCCTCGAGGTTGGCGTAGGGCTTGAACTCCGGCATCGCCGCGACCAGCCGGTTCTGCGATTCCATCATCGCCGGCAGGTGGTCGCAGAGTTTCAGGGCGGCCACGCGCACCTTGTCGGCCTGCGCCTCGACGCGCCGCTCGATGTCGTTGCTATCGCGGCCGGTGAAGATGCCGGTGATCGATTCGGCCACCGCCTTGGTGGCCAGGTCCGCGCCCTGCAGGCCGATGTCCACGCCGGCGTTGGCCACTTCCACCACATGGCTGCGGTACTCGATCAGCAACTTGCGCTGCTCCGGCGTCACCGGCTGCGGCTTTCCATCGATGATCAGATCGCCTTGGGGGCTCAGTTCGACGCGCTTGCCGGACTTGCCGTTCTGGATGTTGATGTTGCCCTCGGCGATCTCCTTGCGCGCCTGGGCGACCGCGCCCGCCACGGTGCTGGAGATGGCGGACGACGATGCGGCCGGAGCGGTGCTGTTCGACGAGGACGGATTCGCACCGCAGGCCGACAGCATGGAGCTGCCGGCCAGCGCGGCGACGAGTACGAGAGTTCGCTTGGAAGACGTCATTGCACGGATTCCTGCGGAGTGGATGGAAGAGAAGAGCCTTAATCGTCCTGCGGCACGTCGACGCGGCCGCGCACATCGCTGTGGTCGACCGATCCGCTGCCGACCTTGCGAACGGTCAGGTTGCCGGCGACGTTGTTCGCGTCCAGATCGCCAGAGCCGATCTTGTCGGCGCTGACGTCGCCACCGATGTCGCGCAGTTTCGCCGCGCCCGACCCGATGGAGCCGATCACGGCACCGCCCTTGACGCGACGTGCCTTGAGATCGCCGGAACCGACCGACAGTACGTGCAGCGATCCGATCGTATCCAGTTCGATCTCGCCCGAGTTGACCTCGGCGGTGACCTGGCCGCGGATGTTGCGCGCCTCGACCTCGCCCGAACCCACGTCGGCGCTCAGCGCGGAAGCACCGGTGACGCGGGCATCGCCGGAACCCACCTTCAGGTGCACCAGCAGGTTGTCGGGCACGGACGCGTTGAGTACGAGGTAGCCATAGTGCGATCCGCCAAAGCTGATCTGCAGCACGCTCTCGCGTTCAGCGGTGACGACCAGACGGTCGCCTTCGCGGCGCTGCGTGACCGTGAGCCCTTTCAGGCGGTCGGGATCGGACGCACAGGCCTTGCCCTGGATGGCGCCCTTCGCGCCGGGCGCGGCGTTCACCACCAGTTCGTGCGGACCGATGTCGAACAGGACCGACTTGATGCCGGTCAGGTCGAGCTGCAGGTTGCGCGGTTCGGAATGGAGGCATTCGTCGGCCAGGGCCTGCCCGGCGAACAAGGCGAGCGGCAGCAGGGCGAGGGCGGGAAGCATCTTGCGCATGGGTGACTCTCCGTGGAAGGCCCTACTTGGATGCGTGCGGGACGACGACGGTTGCGTTGTCTTCCAGCACCGCATGGAGCGTGGGCCAGGCGTTGTCCAGTACGCGCGGCTGGGCGCTGGCATTGGGATGGATGCCGTCGTCCTGCAACAGCGTGGGGTCGCCGGAGATGCCGGCCAGCAGAGACGGAAGCAGGATCACCTGCTTCTCCTTCGCCACGGCGGTGTAGGCGTCGCGCAGGAGGTCGGCCGAGCCGTCCTTGTCGAAGGCGGGCGGAACCTCGAAACCGAGCACCGCGACGCGAGCGCCCTGTGCCTGTGCCATCTCGATCAGGCGCGTGAGATCGCGGCGGATCTGCGGACCGGTGGCGCCCATGATGGCGTCGTTGCCACCCAGTTCCAGCACGACCACACGCGGATGATGCTGCGAGAGAAGCGGCGGCAGTTCCTGCAGTGCGTCGGTGAGCGTCTTGCCGCCGCGGCTGGCGTTGACGATCGCGGGCGGCGTGTTGCCGTTCGCGGCGAGCTTGCGGGAGAGCAGGGCCACCCAGCCATCCGACTCCGCCATGCGGTGCGCCGAGCTGAGGCTGTCTCCCACGATCAGCATCGTGTCGGGCGTCGCGTGGACGGAATCGGCGGCCGATGCGGGCAGCGATGCGCCGATCAGAAGGGCGAATGAGAAGAGGGCAGATGCGAAACGCATTGGACGTCCTGTATGGAGTTTCGGTTCCGCGCGCAGGTTGGTGCGCTGCGGGGAATGCCTTGCCTGGCGTGCTGCTTCGACGAATTGCGTGGTGCTTGGATCAGATCGGGAGGTCGCTTCGCGCGGATGATCTTCGGTTTGTGTCGGATGCCATCCCTGGCGATGCGCTACTTGCTTCGGGTTCGCGCCGCGCGGCAGTGCCGCGTTGTTGCTTCGATTACGCTGGAATGCCGTCCGTGGCGTCACGTGGCTGGCTTCGGGTTGCCCGGCCCAGCCATCCATGGCTGGGCGTTCGCCGCGCTGCGGACCAGTGGTCCGCAAGCAGCGCGGCTCACCCCTCATCCCGCCAGCGGCGCAGGCGGATGGCGCCGAAGATCATCGCCGCGCCAGCCAGTGCGCCCACCCACAGCTGTGGCGTCAGCAGCACCGAGTACATCGTGCGCAGGTTGACCACCGAATGGATCGCCTGCGGGCCGTCGACGTCGATGTCGCCGATGTTCGCCACGTCCAGCCACGCACCCGGCACCACGCTGAAGAGGCTGCGGGCCACGACGTTCTTCCAGAACCACAGCGTTTCCAGGTCGAACAGGTGCATCAGATCGAACCAGCTGACGAAGATGCCGGCGAACACCGGGATCATGATCGCCCACAGGAACGGTTTGCTCTTGGCCCAGGACGAGCACAGCATCAGCCAGCCCACCGTCGGCAGCGCCCACAGCGCATACACCGGGATGGAGGCGATCAGGTGCGCGGCGACCTTCAGCGGGCTGGCCGGCCCCCACACGATGTGGATGGGGTTGCCGCCGTGCAGCAGCACCACGAGGCTGTAGAGGATCATCGAGCCGAACACCGTAAGCACCGCGGCGACGGCGGCGATGGCCGGTGCCATCAGCGTGGCGCTGATGACCTTGGACAGCACCGTGTCGCGGTCGGAGATCGGCAACGATTTCCAGAACAGCACGCTGCGGTCGCGGCGGTCGTCGTACAGGCTGCCCAGGCAGTAGAAGAACACCACGAAGGCCAGCACGATGAAGGGCCATGTGGCGCTCATGTACAGGCTGGCGTCGATGGCGCCACCGACCTCGCGCAGTTCGTCCGGGCTCATGCTGGCGGTGAGCTTTGCCAGGTTGAGGCCGTTGACCGAGAAGCTGCCGCCTTCGACGTTGATCGTCGCCTGGTTGGGCACCTTGCGCAGCAGCACTTCACCCGCGCCGATCCCCATCAGCGTGAGCAGCAGCAGGATGCCGCCCGCCACCAGCGGCGCCCAGAAGAAGCCGCCCTTGTGCTCCCAGAACTCGCGCTTGAGCAGCATCTTGTAGGTGTGCGTGGGGTGCGGCGTCGTCACTGCGGTGGAGCGGGGAAGCTCCTGGGATTCATGGATCGCGTTCATGCGTAGGTCCCCTTCATGGTGGCGACGAACAGGTCGGCCAGGCCCGGCGTGCGGGTTTCCCCCAGGCCGGCGAGCTGCTCGCGCGGTATGCCGTCGAACAGCATCACGGTCTTGCCGAAGGGCAGGGCGCGTTCGTCGATCGGCTTGAGCGCGCGGGCATCGGCGGACTTCTCTCCGTTGACCAGCACTTCGGTGAAGCGCTCGCCCAGCGTTTCCATGTCGTTGTCCAGCACGACCTTGCCGTCGCGGATGAACATCACGTCGGTGAGGATGTGTTCGATCTCCTCGACCTGGTGCGTGGTGACCAGGATGGTCTTTTCCTCGTCGAAGTAGTCCTCCAGCAGGCGCTGGTAGAACTGCTTGCGGTAGAGGATGTCCAGGCCCAGCGTGGGTTCGTCCAGCACCAGCAGGCGGGCGTCGATGGCCATCACCAGCGCCAGGTGCAGCTGCACGATCATGCCCTTGGACAGTTCGCGCACGCGCATCTGCGGCTTGAGCTGTGTGTGGGCGAGGAAGCGTTCGCACTTGGCGCGGTCGAAGCGCGGGTGCACGCCGGCGACGAACTCGATGGCTTCCTTCACGCGGATCCAGCGCGGCAGCACCGCGACGTCGGCGATGAAGCAGACATCGCGCATCAGCGCGTCGCGTTCGGTACGCGGGTCGCGACCCAGCACGCGCAGCTCGCCTTCGAACGGAATCAGCCCGAGGATGGCCTTGAGCGCGGTGGTCTTGCCGGCACCGTTGGGCCCGATCAGGCCGACGATGCGGCCGGCGGGGATCTCGAACGCGGTGTCGTCCAGCGCGAGCTTGTTCTTGTAGGCCTTGCGCAGGTGGCGCGCGCTGACCACCGAGGTGGATGACTGGAGGACGGGGGCGTTCATGGCGAACCTGCCTTGGCGGGAGCGAGCAGTTCGTCCGCGGTGAGGCCCAGACGCATGATGCGTTCCAGCACCAGCGGCCACTCTTCACGCAGGAAACGTTCGCGTTCGTTGAACAGCAGCTTCTTTGCGGCCTCTTCGGTCACGTACATGCCAAGACCCCTGCGTTTCTCGACGAGAGCCTCGTCCGCCAGTTCCTGATAGGCGCGCGAGACAGTGATGGGATTGAGCTGGTATTCGGCGGCAACCTGGCGAACCGAAGGAAGCGCATCGCCGGGCTTGAGAACCCCGTCGAGCATCATCGCGATGACGCGCTCCTTGAGCTGGCGGTAGATTGGAGCGCCGTCGCTCCATTGGATAGCGGTCATGGTTCAGCCCCGCGGCGCGAATGAGAAATAAGGCATGACGAGGGTTTGCCGGCGGTGCCGGGCAGCCTTCCTGGCCTGTTTCGTTTCGGTGTCGATGGCGGAGGTCTCCCCGGCTTCGTGGAGGGTGCGGGCCAATACCGCCGCGGTGGCGATTTCCGCCGCCAGCGTGGCCGCATCAGCGACGGAATCGACCCGGTCGTAGCGCGTTTCGATGCTGCGGACCAGGTTGTCGACCTGCTTCTCGCGCGAGGCGGAGGCATCGGTCGGCGTGAAGGTGAATTCGAGCGGTCCCATGTGGAGGGCGACGGGTTCGGCCGTGCGCGCCTTCTGCTGGGCCGGCATCGCCACGGACAGGCACAGCGCAAGCGCCGACGCGGAGGCCATGAGGGCGGTGAACGTGTTCTGGAGCCTGCGGTTCATGGTGAACGTCCTGCTCGTTGGTCAGCCGGTGTTGTAGGTAACTATAACACCAGAAAACGGCCGGTCAAGTCCCGGCTACCCAACTAAAGACATAGGCCCGCCCCGGCGGGGCCATAATCGGGGCTTACGCCCAACGGCCCGGCCCGGAAGCCCGCATGAGTCCGATTCAGCAAACCCGCAAACCCTTCCGTTTCCAGCATTCCGTGCGGTGGGCCGTCGTGTCTTTGCTCTGGGTGTCGGCTTGCGCGTTCGCGGCCACCGGATTGCTGGAGCACAGCTTCCGGCCGCTGGCGGGCAAGGAACCGGTGAGCCTGGCCTCCACCTACAGCGGCGACGTGCTGCTGGTGGTCAACACGGCCAGCAAGTGCGGATACACGCCGCAATTCGAAGCATTGGAAGCGCTGCACGCGAAGTACCGAGACAAGGGTTTTGCCGTGCTGGGCTTTCCCTCCGGCGACTTCAAGGCGCAGGAATTCGACGACGAGAAGCAGATCCAGGCGTTCTGCACGCTCACCTACGGCGTGAAATTCCCCATGTTCGAGAAGGTGCACGTGGTCGGCGCGGATGCCACGCCGCTGTATCGCGATCTGGCCAAGGCGGCCGGAGAGGCGCCGAAATGGAACTTCCACAAGTACCTGCTCGGCCGCGATGGCCGCCTGATCGCCAGCTACGGCAGCAAGGTCGCTCCGGACGATCCGCAGATCGTGGCCGCCATCGAGCGGGCGCTGGCCACACCAGAAGGCAAGGCCAGGTGAAGGGCATCGCGGGCAATTGCCGATGTGGCGCCGTGCCGCGACAATGCACGGCTTGCGTCGTGGCACGATCGCACGACGTCGCAGCCGGCCCCCTGGCCGAACGACATTCCCCCTTACGGAGTAGCTCCCCGATGAAGCGTTTCGTGCGCAGCGCCGCTGTGTTGCTCACCACCGCGGCCACGCTGATCGGCGCGGCAGCCTCTGCCCAGGACAAGACCATGTTGACCACCGAACGCGAGAAGATCAGTTACATGGTCGGCAGCGACGTCGCCCAGTCCATCGGACCGGTCGCACCCGACATCGACGTGGCCGCCTTCGAGCGCGCCCTGAAGAACGCCTTCGAAGGCAACAAGCCGCTGATCACCGAAGAGGAAGCGCAGCAGGTCGGTCCGGCGCTGATGCAGCGCATCGCCTCGCGCGCGGGCCAGGCGCCGGCGGGCACCAAGGTCCCCGATGTGCCCAAGGACAAGGTCGCCTACCTGGTCGGTGCCGACGTCGGCCACCGCCTGGCGCCGATCAAGGACGAACTGGACCTGCCCGTGTTCGTGCAGGCCGTGCGCACCACCTTCGCCAAGGGCAAGCCGTTGCTGAGCGAGGCCGAGAGCGACCAGCTGCGCCAGTCGTTCCAGCAGAAGTTGGAAGCCAAGCTGCAGGCGCAGGTCTCGCAGATCGGCGCGAAGAACGAGGCCGAAGGCGCCAAGTTCCTCGCCCAGAACAAGACAGTGAAGGGCGTGTTCACCACCGGCTCGGGCCTGCAGTACATGGTGCTCAAACAGGGCACCGGCCCGCGTCCGAAGCCCACCGACAAGGTGCGCGTGCAGTACCACGGCACGCTGCTCGACGGCACCGTGTTCGACAGCACGGTCGAGCGCGGCCAGCCGGCCGAGTTCGCGCTGAACCAGGTCATCGCGGGTTGGACGGAAGGCGTGGCGATGATGCCGGTCGGCAGCAAGTTCCGTTTCTGGATCCCGGGCGACCTGGCCTACGGTCCGCGCGGCACGCCGGGCGGCCCGATCGGCCCGAACGCCACGCTCGTGTTCGACGTGGAGCTCGAGGCGATCCTGTAATCCGCAGTCCGCGCCCGGCCAAAGGCCGGAGCGGCGCTGCCGTTCCGGCGATCCCTTCCGTTTTCGAGTTGTCCATCCGATGAAGCTTTCCCCGCGCCACACCGGCCTCGCCCTGTCCATCGCCCTGCTTGCCGCCCTCACGGCCGCGTGCAGCAAGCCCGCCGACACGGACGAGTCCGCCAAGACCGAGACCGCGACGGATGCACCCTCCCGTCCCGTGACGGAGCTGACCACCGAACGCCAGAAGATCAGCTACCTGATTGGCGGCGACGTCGCCAAGTCCATCGAACCGGCCGCGCCCGACATGGACCTGGCCGCATTCGAGCGCGCACTGAAGAACGCCTTCGCTGGTCGCAAGCCGCTGCTTACCGAGGCGGAAGCGCAGGAGATCGTGCCGGCGCTGATGCATCGCATCGCCTCGCGCGCGGGACAGGCGCCGGCTGGTGCGGTCCCCGAGGTGCCGAAGGACAAGGTCGCCTACCTCGTCGGCGCCGATGTCGGCCGCTCGCTGGTGCCGCTGAAGGACGAGCTGGACCTGCCGGTGCTCGTGCAGGCCGTGCGCACCGCCTTCGACAAGGGCCCGTCGCTGCTGAGCGATGCTGAGCGCGATGAGCTGCGTGCCTCGTTCCCGCAGAAGATGCAGGAGCGGATGCAGGCGCGCGCGCTGGAGCAGGGCAGGAAGAACCAGGCCGAGGGCGCCACGTTTCTCGCCCAGAACAAGACGGTGAAGGGCGTGGTCACCACCGCCTCGGGCCTGCAGTACCTGGTGCTGCGACAGGGCTCGGGCGCGCGTCCGGCAGCCACCGACAAGGTGCGTGTGAACTACCGTGGCACGCTGCTCGACGGCACCGTGTTCGACAGCTCCTACCAGAGCGGCCAGCCGGCCGAGTTCGCCCTGAACGAGGTGATCCCGGGCTGGGCGGAGGGTGTCGCGAAGATGCCCGTCGGCAGCAAGTACCGTTTCTGGATCCCGGGCGATCTGGCCTATGGTCCGCAGGGCTCGCCCAACGGCGGAATCGGTCCGAACGCCACGCTCGTGTTCGACGTGGAACTGATGGGTATCCAGTAACACCGTACGCCGCACGTTCAGTTCCGCGCTGGCAGTTTGTCAGGCCGCATGCCGGGGCCGTGCTTGAATCGTCCCGGCCTTTCCTTCCGTCTGGAGCACCATCCGATGAACCTTTCCCCGCGCCACACCGGCCTCGCCCTTGCCGTCGCTTCGCTCGCCGCACTGACCGCCGCGTGCAACAAGCCTGCCGACAAGGCCGATGCCGCCAAGGCCGAATCCGCAGACGCGACCAAGCCCGGCGCCGCCGGCACGATCCCCGGCCTTGCGACGGAGAAGGAGCAGGTCAGCTACATGATCGGCATGGACATGGCGCGTTCGCTGGAGCCGGTCAAGGACGAGATCGACCTGGACACGCTGGCCAAGGCGCTCAAGAGTTCGCTGGCCGGCGAGAAGCTGCTGCTGGATGAGAAGCAGGCCGCGCAGATCCGCGACACGTTCGCGCAGAAGGTGCAGGCGCAGCGCATCGCCAAGATGATGGCCGATGCCAAGAAGAACCTGGCCGACGGCCAGCAGTTCCTCGCGCAGAACAGCAAGAAGCCTGGCGTGGTCACCACGCCGTCCGGCCTGCAGTACCAGGTGCTCACCGAAGGCAAGGGTCCCAAGCCCACGCCGACCGACACCGTCAGCGTGCACTACAAGGGAACGCTGCTCGACGGCACGTCCTTCGACAGTTCCTATGATCGCGGCGAGCCCGCGACGTTCCTGCTCGGTCGCCTGATGCCGGGCTGGCAGGAAGGCATCACGCTGATGCCGGTGGGCAGCAAGTACCGTCTGTGGATTCCGAGCAAGCTCGCCTACGGCGAACAGGGCGCCGGTCCGATCGGGCCGAACCAGACCCTGGTGTTCGAAGTCGAACTGCTCGACATCGCCAAACCGAACGCCAAGTAATCCCGTCCTGCGGGCGGTCGGCGCACGGTCGCCGCCCGCATCCCCCAGCAGCGAAAAGGATACCCATGCGCGTCACCATCTTCGGCACCGGCTATGTCGGCCTGGTCACCGGAACCTGCCTCGCGGACGTGGGGCACGACGTCGTCTGCGTGGACATCGACCAGGCCAAGGTCGATGGCCTCAACCGCGGCGTCATTCCGATCTACGAGCCCGGCCTTGAACCGATGGTCAAGGCGAACCACGCTGCGGGGCGCCTCACGTTCACCACCGATGCGCCCAGCGCGATCGCTCACGGCGACATCATCTTCATCGCCGTGGGCACGCCGCCCGACGAGGACGGCAGCGCCGACCTGAAGTACGTGTTGGCCGTGGCGCGCACCATCGGTGGGCACCTCGAGCGCGGCGTCGTGGTGGTCAACAAGTCCACCGTTCCGGTGGGCACCGCCGACAAGGTGCGCCAGACCATCGCGGGCGAACTCGCCGCGCGTGGTGTCGATGTCGCGTTCGACGTCGTTTCCAATCCCGAATTCCTGAAGGAAGGCGACGCGGTCAACGACTGCATGCGCCCGGATCGCATCATCGTCGGCGCCTCCAGCCAGCAGGCCATCGATCGCCTCAAGCGTCTGTACGCACCGTTCAATCGCAACCACGAGCGCATCGTGGTGATGGACGTGCGTTCGGCCGAGCTGACCAAGTACGCCGCCAATGCGATGCTGGCCACCAAGATCTCCTTCATGAACGAGATCGCCAACATCGCCGAACGCGTCGGCGCCGACGTGGAGATGGTGCGCCAGGGCATCGGTTCGGACCCGCGCATCGGCTGGCACTTCATCTATCCGGGCGCCGGCTACGGCGGTTCGTGCTTCCCCAAGGACGTGCAGGCGCTGGCGCGTACCTCGCAACAGCACGGCTACCGTGCCGAGCTGCTGGGCGCGGTGGAATCGGTCAACGAACGCCAGAAGGGTCATCTGTTCGAGCTGATCGAGCGCCACTACGGCGGGTCGATCGCGGGCAGGACGTTCGCCGTGTGGGGTCTGGCGTTCAAGCCCAACACCGACGATATGCGTGAGGCCTCCAGCCGCCGCCTGCTGCAACAGCTCTGGGACGCCGGCGCGCGGGTGCGGGCCTACGACCCGGAGGCCACCGAGGAAGCCCAGCGCATCTTCGGCGAGCGCGAGGACCTGGTGCTGTGCGATTCGGCCCGTGCCGCCCTGGCCGATGCCGACGCGCTGGTGGTGGTGACCGAGTGGAAGCAGTTCCGCAGCCCGGACTTCCAGCGCCTGCGCCAGTCCCTGACGGATGCCGTGATCTTCGACGGCCGCAACCTGTACCATCCGGACGAGGTCGAAGCCGCCGGCCTGGCCTACTACGGGATCGGGCGCGGCCGTTCGATCCAGTCGCACTGAGATGGGCGGAGAACGCAGCGAACTCGAACAGCGTCTGGTGGATCTGGAAACGCGGATCGCGTTCCAGGAGCAGGCGCTGTCCGACCTGAGCGACGCGCTGGCACAGGCGCGCAGCGAGGAAGGGCGCAATGCGCTGCTGATGCATCGGATGCTTGAGGAACTCAAGCAGATGCGCAGCGCGCTGGCGTCCAACCCGTTCTCCGCCGATCCGTCGCAGGAACCGCCGCCGCCGCACTATTGAACAAGGCAATGAGCAACAGTCTTCGCGATCAACTGATGGGCCTGGGCTTCAAGCCCGCGCCCAAGCCCGAACGTCCCGCACCGGCCAAGCAGGGCGCAAAGCCGTCCGGCAAGCACGAAGCGCGCGGTCCCGGCGGCAAGCCGCAGGGCGGTAGGCCCGACGGCCGCAAGCCCGATGCCCGCAAGCCCGACGCACGCAGGCACGGCCAGCGTCCGCCCGGGAAGCCGCAGTCGCGCGAGGACATCGACCTGGCCAAGGCGTACGCCATCCGCGCCCAGCGCGAGAAGGACGAGCGCATCGCCGCCGAGGCGGCGAAGCAGGAAGAAGCGCGCAAGCGTCGCGAAGCGCGCGCGAAGCTGGCCGAACTCGTCAAGGACAAGGCGCTCAACGACCCTGCCGCCGAGATCGCGCGCCACTTCCCGTACGGCGAGAAGATCAAGCGCGTCTACGTCAACGAAGGCCAGCTCAAGCAGCTCAACGCCGGCGAGCTGGGCGTGATCCAGATCGACGGTCGCTACCTTCTGGTCACGGCCGAACTGCTGGCACAGGCCGAAGCCATCTTCGCCCCGGCCATCGCGCTCAAGATCGATCCCAACGCACCGGCGGGAGACGACCCGTACGCCGATCCGCAGTACCAGGTTCCCGACGACCTGGTCTGGTAAGCGCGTCGCGCTCAAGCGCCGTAGTCTTCAACGATCCCCGGTGCGCGAGGTCGTGGCGGTAACGCAGCGCGCCGCGACTACCGTTCGCCCAGCAGCCACGCACTGGATTCGTGCGCGAACTCGCGCAGGTTCGACACGCCCAGGTCGCGGAGGATGCGATGGGTCTGGTGCGGCAGCGGTGATTCGTCGATGTCGTGCGGCGCGATGTTCTTGCCCGGGACGCCGGGCAGGAATTCCACGCCGGCGGCCGCGTAGCAGTGCTGCACCAGCGCCGAACAGTACAGCGCGCCTTCCTTCGCCAGCAGGTTCTCGCGCCGGCGAAGGCGACGGCTGTGCATGGCGAACAGTGTGCCGACCAGTTCGCTGAGGGAGTAGCTGCCCAGGCCCGACAACAGGTCCAGCGCGGCGCTCTGCACCTGTCGGACCTGGGTGTCGTCCAGTCCGAAGTCGAGGATCGCGATGTTCGGGAATGCCTCGGCATCGAAGTAACGGTCGACACGGTTTTCCTGTACGCCCAGGCGGATCTGGCGGTAACGCAGGTCCAGGTCGGACTCGATCACCCACCAGTGGCCATCGACGCGGCGCTCGCTGAAGACGAACGCGTGCGACCACAGACTGCGGTGTCCGTCGGCGGTCAGCGGCGCCTGCGCCTTGCGGATCAGCTTGTTGATCCAGTCGCGCCCGCCGCACAGCCCGATCCGGCCGGGGGCCGCGTGTTTCGCGATGAAGGCGGCGTTGTCGAGCTCGCGTGGTGCCGGTGGTACTGCCTGCTCATCGTTGAACGTCACGCCGGAACCCCCCTGTGGATGGCGCGATGATAGGGGCGATGGCAGCCCGATGTCCGCGACTCATTCGCGCCGCAGGTGGCAGCCCGACAGGACCCGGCCGATGCCTTCGGCCTCGATGCTGGCGCCCAGCATCGACAGTTCGTCCGCCGACATGGCCGCCACCTGTGCCGCGTCCAGGCCGATGCGGAAGTGCAGCTCGCCGTCGGGCGTCCGCGAGGAATGGATCGAAGCCAGGTTGACGCCGAGGCGTTCGAACACGGCCAGCAGTGCCCGCAACGAGCCGGGCCGGTCCTCAGGCAGGAAAACGCTCAGGTAGTCCGGACTTTCGAGGTCCACGAGCAGGTAACCGAGCCGCTCGAAACCATGGCTTCCGCCGACCAGAGTGGGGGTGCCGAAGAAGTCCGCGCTCCTCGCCAGCAGGCGTGAACGCACCTGGTGGCGCGCTTCGTCGCCACCGCGGCGCACGTTCGTGCGCAGGAACTCGATCGCTTCGGCGAAGCGGTCCAGCGCGGGCAATACGTGCGGATTCTCGAACTGGATGTCCTCGTAGATCGCAGGATTGCCCGAAAGGATGCGTTCGGTGACGGTCAGGTCGAGCTCGTAACCCACCGTGCGCAGCGGACGCAGGCGGTCCAGGCCGCCCAGCGAGGGCGCCAGCTCGCGCAGCACGTCGGCCTGCGCCATGTGCGCGGCGTGCACCAGCCCCTGGATCAGCGCCATCGCGCGATCGTGCTCGGACGGCTCCACGCTCACGCATTCGGCCTCGATCCGCGCAAGGAAATCGGCCAGCCAGTCGCGCCACGCATCGAGCCGGGCAGGGCACACCGCCATCACGCGTCCCTTCAGCGTCGGCGTCTTCGGCGGAGCGCACATCGGATGCAGCCCGACCACCTCCGCCTGCGAATGCAGCAGTTCAGTCACGGGCGTGTGCTTGGTGGACGTGAGGTCCATCCACAGGCGTCCGCGTTCGACGCCATCGGCCAGCGCCACGTACTGGCGGATCACCGCCGGCGTGTGGCGGATGGGCGTGCTGAAGATGAGCACATCGGCGCGACGGACCAGTTCGTGCGGCGGCAGCGTGTCTTCGCCGGCCGGATCGTGCCCGACGACCTGCAGGCCCATGCGATCTTCGAAGAACGCACGCAGCCAGCGGCCGTAGGCACCGTGGATTCCGACGATGCCGACGACCGGCGACGGGTCGCGCGCCGCACTCATTCCGGGTCGTAATCGAGGTTCGACGCCAGCCAGCGCTCCCCCTGGGCCAGGCTCACGCCCTTGCGGCGCGCGTAGTCCTCGACCTGTTCCTTCGACACGCGGCCGACCACGAAGTACTGGCTCTTCGGATGGCTGAAGTAGTAGCCGGACACCGCCGCGGCCGGGTACATCGCGAAGCTTTCCGTGAGCTGCACGCCGGCATTGCGCGGCGCATCAAGCAGGCGGAACAGCGTGGCCTTCTCGCTGTGCTCGGGGCAGGCCGGATAGCCCGGGGCAGGGCGGATGCCTTCGTACTTCTCATGGATGAGGGCGTCGTTGTCGAGTGATTCGGCCGAGGCGTAACCCCAGAAATCCTTGCGCACGCGCTCGTGCAGGCGCTCGGCCAGCGCTTCGGCGAAGCGGTCGGCCAGCGCCTTGAGCAGGATCGCGTTGTAGTCGTCGTGGTCGGCTTCGAAACGCGCGACGTGTTCCTCGATGCCGATGCCGGCGGTCACGGCGAACGCGCCGATCCAATCCTGCTTGCCGGAATCCTGCGGCGCGATGAAATCGGCCAGGCAGAAGTCGGGGCGGTCGACGGGCTTGTCGACCTGCTGGCGCAGGAAGTGCAAGGTCGTCGGCGTGCCGTCGACCCGTGCGACCACATCGTCGCCAACGCTGTTCGCCGGCCACAGGCCGAACACCGCCTTCGCGGTCAGCCATTTCTCGTCGACGATGCGCTTGAGCATCGCCCGGGCGTCGCGGTACAGCTCGCTGGCCTGCGCGCCGACCACTTCGTCGGTGAGGATCGCCGGGAACTTGCCCGCCAGTTCCCACGTGTTGAAGAACGGCGTCCAGTCGATGTACTCGACCAGCTCCGCCAGCGGGTAGTCGTCGAACACGTGCAGGCCGGGCTGCTTCGGCGCGATCGGCGTGTGCGTGTCCCAGCCACCGTCGAACCGCTGTCCGCGCGCCTTCTCCAGCGACACCAGGCGCTTGCCGTCGCCGCGGTGCTTGTGGCGCTCGCGGATCTCCGCGTAGTCGGCGTCGTTGGCGGCGACGAAGTTGCCGCGCAGTTCCTGGCTGATCAGCGACTGCGCCACGCCGACGGCGCGCGATGCGTCCTTCACCCAGACGGTGGGCGACTTGTAGTGCGGGTCGATCTTCAGCGCGGTGTGCGCGCGCGAGGTGGTCGCGCCGCCGATCAGCAGCGGCATCTGGAAGCCCTGGCGCTGCATTTCGCGGGCCACGTGGCTCATTTCCTCCAGCGACGGCGTGATCAGGCCCGACAGGCCGATCAGGTCCGCGTTCTCGGCCTTCGCTCGGTCGAGGATGGTCTGCGCCGGCACCATCACGCCAAGGTCGATCACTTCGAAGTTGTTGCACGCCAGCACCACGCCGACGATGTTCTTGCCGATGTCGTGCACGTCGCCCTTCACCGTCGCCATGACGATCTTGCCGTTGGACTTGCCCGCATCGCCGGTGCGCAGCTTCTCGGCCTCGATGTAGGGGAGCAGATAGGCCACGGCCTTCTTCATCACGCGTGCGGACTTCACCACCTGCGGCAGGAACATCTTGCCGGCGCCGAACAGATCGCCGACGACGTTCATGCCGTCCATCAGCGGGCCTTCGATCACGTCCAGCGGACGCGTGGACTGCGCACGCGCTTCCTCGGTGTCGGCCTCGATGTACTGGTCGATGCCGTGCACCAGCGAGTGGCTCAGGCGCTCGCGCACGGGCTTCTCGCGCCAGCGCAGGTCCTCGACCTTCTTCTCGCCCTTCTTGCCCTTGTAGCGGTCGGCGATCTCGAGCAGGCGCTCGGTCGCGTCGCTGCGGCGGTTGAGCACCACATCCTCGACGCGCTCGCGCAGGTCGGTGTCGAGATCGTCGTAGAGGGGCAGGGCGCCGGCGTTGACGATGCCCATGTCCATGCCCGCGCGGATCGCGTGGTACAGGAACACGACGTGGATGGCCTGGCGCACCGGCTCGTTGCCGCGGAACGAGAACGACACGTTCGACACGCCGCCGGAAATGTGGCTGAAGGGAAAGCGGCGCTTGAGTTCGCGCGTGGCTTCGATGAAGGCCACGGCGTAGTCGTTGTGCTCCTCGATGCCCGTGGCGATGGCGAACACGTTGGGATCGAAGATGATGTCTTCCGGCGGAAAACCGATCTCCTGCGTGAGCAGGCGGTAGGCGCGCGAGCAGATCTCGATCTTGCGCTCGACGGTGTCGGCCTGTCCGGACTCATCGAAGGCCATGACGACGACGGCGGCGCCGTAGCGGCGCACCAGCCGCGCCTGGCGCAGGAATTCGGCCTCGCCTTCCTTCATCGAGATGGAGTTGACGATGCCCTTGCCCTGAAGGCACTTCAGGCCGGCCTCGATGACGCTGAACTTCGAGCTGTCCACCATCACCGGCACGCGCGCGATGTCCGGCTCGGCGGCGATCAGGTTGAGGAACTCCACCATGGCGCGCTCGGAATCGAGCAGGCCCTCGTCCATGTTGACGTCGATGACCTGCGCGCCGTTCTCGACCTGCTGGCGCGCGACGACGACGGCCTCGTCCAGGCGGCCTTCGAGGATCAGCTTCTTGAACTGCGCGCTGCCGGTGACGTTGGTGCGCTCACCGACGTTGATGAAGTTGCTTTCGGGCGTGATCTGCAGCGGTTCCAGGCCACTGAGGCGCGTCTGCCGGGGCAGGGCGCTCATGCAGCCTGCTCCGCGATGGCGCTCTGCACATCGGGCAGGGCGCGAGGCGCATGCGCCGACACCGCCTTCGCGATCGCCGCGATGTGCGCCGGCGTCGTGCCGCAGCATCCACCGACCAGGTTGAGCAGGCCGGCACGGGCGAAATCGCCCAGTACGGCGGCCATGTCCTCGGGCGTTTCGTCGTAGCCGCCGAACGCGTTGGGCAGGCCGGCGTTGGGATGCGTGCTGACGTACGCGTCGGCGACCTGCGCCAGCACGTCCACGTGCACGCGCAGGTCCTTCGCACCGAGTGCGCAGTTCAGGCCGATCGCCATCGGCTGCGAATGGCGCAGCGAATACCAGAACGCTTCGGCGGTCTGTCCCGACAGCGTGCGGCCGGAGGCGTCGGTGATCGTGCCGGACACCATCACCGGCAGGCGCGTGCCGCGCGCCTCGAAGGCTTCCTCGATGGCGAACAGCGCGGCTTTCGCGTTGAGCGTGTCGAACACCGTTTCCACCATCAGTACATCGCTTCCGCCGTCGATCAGTCCGTCGGCGGCTTCGCGGTAGGCCACGCGCAGCTCGTCGAAGGAGATGGCGCGGAAGCCGGGGCGGTTCACGTCCGGGCTCAGGGAGGCCGTGCGGCTGGTCGGGCCCAGTACGCCGATGACGAAGCGCGGACGCGACGGATCCTTCGCCTCGGCTTCGTCGCAGGCGGTCCGCGCCAGGCGGGCGCCGGCTTCGTTGAGCTCGCGTGCCAGATGTTCCAGGCCGTAGTCGGCAAGAGAAACGGTGGTCGAGTTGAAGGTGTTCGTTTCGATCAGGTCCGCGCCGGCATCCAGATACTGCGAGTGGATGTCGTGGATGATCTGCGGCTGGGTCAGGCTGAGCAGGTCGTTGTTGCCGCGCTGGTCGCGCGCGCAACCGCAGCCGTCGCCGTGCGCGTGGTCGACGAGGTCGTAGGCGTGGTCGTAACCGTGCGCGAAGCGCTCGCCGCGGTATGCGGCCTCGTCCAGACCGTGCTGCTGGATCATGGTGCCCATCGCGCCATCGATGATCAGGATGCGTTCGCTCAGCAACTTCTGCAGCGCCTGCGCGCGCGAAGGATTGAGCCAGGGCAGGGTGTTCATGCGGACTTCCTCGTGTTCTTGCGTGCGGCTTCGCCTGCCTTGCGGCCAATCAGGGCGATGACTTCGAAATGCGGCGGGCGACGCTCGCGCGTGACCGTTTCACAGCTGGTGACCTCGATGCCCGCCTTGCTGGCGAAGCGGAGCAGTTCCTTCTCGGAGAAGCCGAGGTTCACGTGACCGTAGGCCTCCACCACGTTGCGGTGTTCATGGCGCGCCAGGCTGGTGAGCAGCAGGCGGCCGCCGGGGCGCAGCACGCGTGCCGCCTCGGCCACGGCCTGGGCCGGGTGTTCGGCGTAGGTCAGCGAGTGCATCAGCACGACCAGGTCGAAATGCGCGTCGTCGAACGGCAGCGCGTGCATGTCGCCTTCGCGCACCTCGACGTTCTTCAGCTTGCGGAGGCGTTCGGAGGCCGCCAGCACCACCTTTGTGCTGGCGTCCAGGCAGACATAGCGATGCGAATGCGGGGCCAGCAGCTCGGCGAGCACGCCGTCGCCCGAGGCGATGTCCAGGACGTCGCCGGGCTCCAGCAGCGGCAGCGCCGAGCGCGCCATCGCCTCCCACGTGCGGCCGGGGGAGTAATGGCGCTCCATGTCGCCGGCGACAGTGTCGGCCCAGTTCTGGTCGGCGGCCCGCGAGGCCAGCACGTCGGACACGCGCTCGGCGTCCTGGCGCAGGAGCGGGTCGTCGCTGCCTTCGCGCAGGGTCTGCCACAGGGCGCGCTGCGCCCCGTCCAGCGCGGCGTCGTCGAACCGGTAATAGGCCGACACGCCCGCGCGGCGGTCGCGGACCAGGCCGGCCTCCTTCAGCTTGGCCAGGTGCGTGGAGACGCGGGGCTGGGCCAGTCGGGTGATCGCCGAGAGCTCGGCGACCGTCAGTTCTTCACGCTCCAGCAGTGCGAGCAGGCGCACGCGCGTGGCGTCGGCGAATACCTTCAGCCGTGACGACCAGCCTTCCAGATCCATGTTTCATCAACCTATCGCGATATAGCGATAAGTTTGTTCTGCAAGGCGCGCAGGGTCAAGGGTGATGTGAAGGTAGCGCTAACACTCGTGGTCGTGCCAAGTCACCTGGAGCGTTCCGCAACGGGCGGAACGGGGCGTTTGCCGCGCTGCGCGATGGCCTCGTCCGACATCGGCCAGTTACAATTCGCCGGCTCGCAAGTTCAAACGCATTCGAATATTCCAGCACGAGGTATCGACGTGGATTTCAGCTTCACCGAAGAGCAGTTGATGATCCAGGATGTGGCCCGCCGCATCGCCCAGGAAAAGATTGCTCCCAGCGCCGAGCACCACGACAGGACCGGTGAGTTCCCGCTCGAGAACATCCGCACCCTGGGCGAGAACGGCCTGATGGGCATCGAGGTGCCGGCCGAGTACGGCGGCGCGGGCATGGACCCGATCAGCTACGTGCTGGCCATGATCGAGATCGCCGCGGGCGATGCCGCGCATTCGACCATCATGTCGGTCAACAACTCGCTGTTCTGCAACGGCATCCTGAAGTTCGGCACCGAGGCGCAGAAGCAGACGTACGTGCGTGCCATTGCCGAAGGCCGCGAGATCGGCGCCTTCGCGCTGACCGAGCCGCAGTCGGGCTCCGATGCCACCGCCATGCGCTGCAAGGCCACCAAGCAGGCCGACGGCACCTACGTCATCAGCGGCAAGAAGAGCTGGATCACGTCCGGCCCGGTCGCCAAGTATTTCGTGCTGTTCGCGATGACCGACCCGGACAAGGGCGCGCGCGGCATCACCGCGTTCCTGGTCGACGGCGATCGCGCCGGCTTCCACCGCGGCAAGACCGAACCGAAGCTGGGCATCCGCGCCTCCGCCACGTGCGAGATCGAGTTCGACGGGTACGTCGCACAGCCCGAGGACGTGCTGGGCGATGAAGGCCACGGCTTCAAGATCGCGATGAGCGTGCTGGACGCCGGTCGCATCGGCATCGCCAGCCAGGCCATCGGCATCGCGCGCGCGGCGTACGAGAGGACGCTGGAATACGTGAAGGAGCGCAAGGCCTTCGGCGCTGCCATCGGCACGTTCCAGATGACCCAGGCCAAGATCGCCGACATGAAGTGCAAGCTCGATGCAGCCACGCTGCTGACGCTGCGTGCGGCCTGGCAGAAGGGCGAGTACGACAAGGGCGGCGCGCGCTTCAGCAACGAGGCGGCCATCGCCAAGCTCACCGCATCGGAAGCGGCGATGTGGATCACCCACCAGGCCGTGCAGATCCACGGCGGCATGGGCTATTCCAAGGAAATGCCGCTGGAGCGCTATTTCCGCGACGCCAAGATCACCGAGATCTACGAAGGCACCAGCGAGATCCAGCGCCTGGTGATCGCACGCAACGAAACCGGAATGCGCTGACCCCCGGCACGCCATGAAACGTTTCGGATCGTCGCGCCCCACCGCCTGTCCTGTCGACCGCGGCCGCGAAGGGCGCAAACCACATCCCGCTGCGCACGCAGCGGTATCGCGCCAAGTCGTGTCCGCGAACTGCCCGTACTGAACCGTATCCCCCGGCCCGCGCGAATAGCGTGGGCCTCTTTCCATTGGAACTTCGAGTTGCCATGAGCACCAAACGTACTGCCGCCAAAACCGCCGCGCCGTCGAAGAACCTGCCGTCGAAGGCCGCCTCGTCCAAGAGCACGGGCAAGACCGTCGCGAAGGACGACACCGTCTCGCTCGCTCCCATCATCGAGGCGATGCGCAAGCAGCTGCCCAAGGCGCGCCACGCCGAGGCCGAGGCCTTCATCCACGCGTTCTACAAGCGCATGAGCAGCGACGAGCTGCCGCAGCACAACGCGCAGGGCTGGGCCGAGCTGGCCGTCGACTTCCTCGACTTCGCGCGCGCGCGCAAGCCGGGCAAGGCGCTGGTTCGCCTGTTCAACCCCACCGTGAAGAACGAGGGTTGGGAATCCACCCACACCGTCGTCCAGATCGCCAACGACGACATGCCGTTCCTGGTCGACTCGGTGACGATGGCGCTCGCCGAACAGGGCGTCGGCGTGCACGTGCTGGGCCATCCTGTGGTGAAGTTCCAGCGCGACAAGGCCGGCAAGCTGCTGTCGGTGGGCGAGGGACAACCCGAATCGCTGATGCACCTGGAGATCGACCGCCAGCCCGCCGAGGCGATGCCGAAGATCCAGAAGGCACTGGAAGCGGTGCTGGGCGACGTGCGCGCCTCGGTGCGCGACTGGCCGCAGATGAAGGCCAAGATGGGCCATGTCGCGGACGAACTGGGCCAGCGCAACCTTCCGGTCAGCGAAGCGGGCAAGCACGAGGCGCAGGAGTTCCTGCGCTGGGCGGCCGACAATCACTTCACCTTCCTGGGCTACCGCGAGTACGAAGTCGTCAAGAAGGGCGACCAGGAAGTCCTCAGCGCCATCCAGTCCAGCGGCATGGGCCTGCTGCGCGACAAGGACGTGGGCAAGCCGCGCCTGCTGACCTCGCTGGCGGCGCACTACATGCCGCAATCCGGTTCGGTGGATGCGCTGATCCTCACCAAGACCAACTCGCGCGCCACCGTGCACCGTCCGGGCTACATGGACTACATCGGTGTGCTCAGCTTCGATGCGAAGGGCAAGCCGGTGCGCGAGGAGCGCTTCCTCGGCCTGTACACCTCCAGCGCCTACAACCGCCGCCCGTGGGACATCCCGCTGGTGCGCGAGCGCCACAACTACGTGATGCAGCATTCCGGGCTGGCGCCGGACAGCCACAGCGGCAAGGCGCTGCGCCACATCCTGGAATCGCTGCCGCGCGACGAGATGTTCCAGGCCAGCGAAGAGGAGTTGCTGCGCACCGCGTCCGGCATCCTCGGCCTGCAGGAACGCGTGCGCAGCAAGCTGTTCCTGCGCCGCGACCGTTATGGCCGCTTCTTCTCGGTGCTGGTCTACATCCCGCGTGACCGCTTCAACACCGACGTGCGCCTGCGCATCGAGTCGATGCTCAAGCGCGAGCTGCACGGCGAGCACGTGGATTCGTCCGTGACGCTGGGCGGTGAATCGCCGCTCGCGCAGGTGCACCTGATCGTGCGTCCGAAGTCGGGCGAGGCGATCGAGACCGACAGCGCGAAGATCGAGAGCGAGCTGTCGAAGATCGTGCGCAACTGGCAGGACGACCTGCGTGAGAAGCTGGTGGCGCGCCACGGCGAACAGCGCGGCCTCACGCTCACCAACACCTACGGACGTGCCTTGCCGGCGGGCTACATCGAGGACGTCAGCGCCGCCGTGGCCGCCGACGACGTCGAGCACCTGGCCGCGCTGACCGGTCCGGACGACCTGCGCCTGAGCCTGTACCGCACGCACGGTGGCGAAGGCGGCCTGCGCTTCAAGTTCTACCGCCAGAACGACGACATCCCGCTGTCCGATGCGCTGCCGATGATGGAGAACATGGGCCTTCGGGTGATCTCCGAGCACCCGTACCGCCTCAACGTCAACGGACAGACGCTGTTCGTGCAGGACTTCGAGGTCGAGGCCGCCGATCCCAACCTGGATGTATCCAACCTCGACGAGAACTTCGAGCAGGCCTTCGCGCAGATCTGGCGCGGCAATGCCGAGAACGACGGCTTCAACCGCCTGATCCTCACCGCCAACCTGTCCTGGCGCCAGGTCTCGATGCTGCGCGGCTACTGCAAGTACCTGCTGCAGGTGGGCGTGCCGTTCTCGCAGAGCTACGTGGAAGAGACGCTCAACCGCTACCCGCTGTTGGCGCGCCTGTTGGTCGAACTGTTCGAAGCCAAGTTCGATCCGGTCACCGGCAACGAGAGCAAGGCCGAGATCAAGGCCGGCATGGAGCAGTTCCGTGCGCAGCTGCACGCGCTCGCGCACGGCGACGACGCCACGCTCGCCACGCTGGCACCGGCCATCGAGGCGCGCGCCGGCAAGCGCGAGGCGCAGGTCGAGGCCACGCGCGAGTCGCTGAAGGGCCTGTTCGACCGCGTCGCCAGCCTGGACGAGGACCGCATCCTGCGCAGCTTCATCGGCGTGATCGATGCCACGCTGCGCACCAGCTACTACATCCAGTACAAGGACGGCCTGCGCGCCGACGGCGGTCCGGCCGACTACATCAGCTTCAAGTTCGATTCGTCGAAGGTGCCGGATCTGCCGAAGCCGCGTCCGTACCGCGAGATCTTCGTCTACGGTCCGCGTGTGGAAGGCGTGCACCTGCGCTTCGGCCCGGTCGCGCGTGGCGGCCTGCGCTGGTCGGATCGCCGCGAGGACTTCCGTACCGAAGTGCTGGGCCTGGTGAAGGCGCAGATGGTGAAGAACACCGTCATCGTGCCGGTGGGTTCGAAGGGCGGCTTCTTCGCCAAGCAGCTGCCGGACCCGGCGGTTGATCGCGATGCGTGGTTCAACGAAGGCGTGGCCTGCTACAAGCGCTTCATCAACGGCCTGCTCGACATCACCGACAACCTGGTCAACGGCAAGGTCGTGCCGCCGGGCAACGTGGTGCGCCACGACAACGACGACCCGTACCTGGTCGTCGCCGCGGACAAGGGCACCGCGACGTTCTCCGACATCGCCAACGGCATCGCCCGCGCGCACGGCTTCTGGCTGGACGACGCGTTCGCCTCGGGCGGTTCGGTCGGTTACGACCACAAGGGTATGGGCATCACCGCGCGCGGCGCGTGGGAGTCGGTCAAGCGCCACTTCCGCGCCATGGGACGCGACAGCCAGAAGCAGGAGTTCACGGTCGTCGGCATCGGCGACATGTCGGGCGACGTGTTCGGCAACGGCATGCTGCTGAGCAAGCAGATCCGTCTGCTGGCCGCGTTCGATCACCGCCACATCTTCCTGGACCCGAACCCGGACGCGGCGAAGACGTTCAAGGAACGCGAGCGCATGTTCAAGCTGCCGCGCTCGAGCTGGGACGACTACGACAAGTCGCTCATCAGCAAGGGCGGCGGCGTGTTCCCGCGCTCGGCCAAGTCGATTCCGCTGTCGCCGGAAATCAAGGCCGCGCTGGGCATCGACAACGGCGTGACCGCGATGAGCCCGGTGGAACTGCTCAGCGCGATCCTGAAGGCGCCGGTGGACCTGCTGTGGAACGGCGGCATCGGCACCTACGTGAAGGCCTCCACGGAAAGCAACGCCGATGTCGGCGACCGCGCCAACAACGCGCTGCGCGTCAACGGCCGCGACCTGCGCTGCAAGGTGGTGGGCGAGGGCGGCAACCTGGGCATGACCCAGCTGGGCCGCATCGAGGCCGCGCAGCACGGCGTGCTGCTCAACACCGACTTCATCGACAACTCCGCCGGCGTGGACACCTCCGACCATGAGGTGAACATCAAGATCCTGCTCAACGGCGAAGTGCAGAAGAAGAAGCTGACGCTGCCCGAGCGCAACAAGCTGCTGGCGAAGATGACCGACGAGGTCGCGCAGCTGGTGCTCAACGACAACTACCGCCAGAACCAGGCCATCAGCCTGATGGAGCGGATGAGCGTGCACCGCCTGGGCTCCAAGCAGCACTTCATCCGAACGCTGGAATCGCAGGGCCTGCTCGATCGCCAGATCGAGTTCCTGCCGTCGGATGCCGAGATCGCCGAGCGCAAGGCGCGCGGCCAGGGCCTGACCCGTCCGGAACTGGCGGTGCTGCTGTCGTACAGCAAGATCGTGCTGTTCCAGCAGTTGCTGGAATCGGACGTGCCGGAAGATCCGTACTTGTCGAAGGAACTGGTGCGCTACTTCCCGCAGCCGCTGCAGGCCACCTACGCCAAGGCGATGGAAGGCCACCGCCTGAAGCGCGAGATCATCGCCACCGCGGTGACCAACTCGATGGTCAACCGCATGGGCGCGACGTTCACGCTGCGCATGACCGAGGACACCGGCCGCACGCCGGCCGAAGTCGCCGAGGCCTACACCATCGCCCGCGAGGCGGTGGATGCGCGTGGCCTGTGGGCGCAGATCGATGCGCTCGACGGCAAGGTGCCGGAGGCCGTGCAGGTCGACGCGCTGCAGGTCATCTGGCACCTGCTGCGCTCGATGTCGCGCTGGCTGTTGTCGCGTCCGGGCAAGGTGCCGGAGATCACCGCTGCGATGGCGCGTTACGGCGACGGCATCAATGCCGTGCGCGCTGCGCTGCCGCAGGTGCTGTCGGGCGTGCGTCGTGATGCGTACGACGCGCGCACGGCCGAGTGGAAGGGCAAGGGCCTGCCGGCCGTGCTAGCCGAACAGCTGGCTGCGTTGCCGCTGCTGGAGTTCGGTTGCGACATCGTCGAGATCTCGCTGGCGCGCAAGCTGTCGCCGGTCGAGGTGGCCAAGGCCTACTTCGCCCTGGGCGCCGCGCTGAGCCTGCCCTGGCTGTACGAGCAGGTCGAGCAGCTGTCGGTGGATGGTCGCTGGCAGGCGCTCGCCCGCGGCGCGTTGCGCGACGAACTGGCCTCGCAGGCGCGTTCGCTGGTGTCGCAGATCCTGGCCGAGGGCGGCAAGAAGCCGGTGGAGCAGAAGGTCGACGCGTGGATCAAGCGCGATGACGCCTCGCTGCGCTTCACCCTGGCGATGTTCGCCGACCTGCACAGCCAGAAGGCGCTGGACTACCCGACGCTGTCGGTCGCGGTGCGTCGCCTGGCACAGGTAGCCTCCGCGGGGTAAGGCAGGCCGCTCGCGCCGCATCGCGCCGCGCGTTTGCACCTCTGTGTTGAAAAGCCCGGCTTCGGCCGGGCTTTTTCTTTGGTCCGTAGCGTTTGGCCGACGCGTCCTTGCCCCGGGTCGCTGGGCGCATCGACCTGATCTGCGGGCACCGATGACAGTCATCGCCGGTCGGTTATCCTGACGGCCTCACTCCGGAGCCGCCGATGACCGCGACGCCACGCATCGCCTTCCTCGCCAGTCCCGCCGAAGAGGCGCAGCGCGCACTCCAGGCGCTCATTGCACGCCATGGACAGCACGCCCCGGAAGACGCCGACGTGCTGGTCGCTCTCGGCGGCGACGGCTTCATGCTTTCCACGCTGCACCGTCACGGCGGCCTGGGCAGACCGGTGTACGGCATGAAGCTGGGTACGGTGGGCTTCCTGATGAACCACCACGAAGGCGACGACCTGCTCGCGCGCCTGCATGCCGCCGAGCCCGCGGTGTTGCGTCCGCTGGAGATGGTGGCGATGACCGAGTCCGGTGCCACCGTCGGTTCGCTGGCCTACAACGAAGTCTCGCTGCTGCGGCAGACCCGACAGGCCGCTCACCTGCGCATCGACCTCAATGGCGAGACGCGGCTGGATGAACTCATCTGCGACGGCGTGCTCGTTGCCACGCCGGCCGGCAGTACCGCCTACAACTTTTCCGCGCTCGGCCCGATCCTGCCGCTGGGCGCGAACGTGGTCGCGCTGACTCCCATCGCCGCGTTCCGTCCCCGCCGCTGGCGCGGGGCGGTGCTCAAGGCCGATACGGAAGTGTGTTTCCGCGTGCTTGATCCTTACAAGCGACCCGTCAGCGCCACCGCCGACTCGCATGAAGTGCGCGACGTGGTGGAAGTCACCATCCGCGAATCGCACGACCGCACCGTCACGCTGCTGTTCGATCCGGAGCACAACCTCGAAGAACGGATGCTGGCCGAGCAGTTCATTTCCGGGTGAGGCCACGCGCTTGCGAACCATTGGTTCGCGCGTGGCCGAACGCCCGGCCATGGATGGCCGGGCCGGGCGATCCGGAGCCGGCGGTGCCGCGCCATGGATGGCGACGCGACGTCGACCGATGCAACCACCTGCGCGGCATGGTCGCGCGGAAAACCGAACGCACGACCCCGAAAGCCGTCATCCCCGCGAAGGCGGGGATCCAGCTTTGTACGTATCACACTCGCCGGAAGAGGTGAGCCTGCAGCCCGTTGGATTCCCGCCTACGCGGGAATGACGAGCTGGGGGCAACGTCCAGGGATCCCGCTCACGCGGGAATGACGGCATGGGAGGGCACGCGGATCGCCTCATTCCTTCCCGCGCACCCGCTCCACCTTCGGCGACGACCACTCGTACTCCAGTAGCGCGTCCTTCGGCCAGTAATAGCGCGCGACGAGCATGAACCGGCCGTCCGGCGCGGGCAGCCAGTTCGCCTCGCGACCGGGTCCCGGCGAATCCTTCTGGATGTGGATGGTGATGCCGCCGTCCGCGTCGGTCTTCAGTTGCGGCAGCATCGCGGAGTTGATCGTGTAGCGGTTGATCGGATTCGGTACCAGGTGCTGCTGCGGCATGGTGTAGGCCGTGAGCGACCAGAATGCGTTGACCGGTGGCAGCCGGTCCTTCTCGAAGCGGAATCTGTAGGCGCGCTGGCTGCCATCGAGCAGTTCATCGTGGTCGTCCATTTCGTAGGTGCGGTAGATCGCTTCCACGCGCGAGTTGCCGCCCAGGCCGATCTGCGCCGCAGCGGCGCGCGCGATGTAGTCGTTGTTGAGTTCCTCACGCGTGCCGAACAACTGATCGGCGCGGCCCGTCACGGCGGCTCGACGCGATTCGATCTCCTTCTGCCCGTCGGCCATGCCGTCCACGAGGGCCTGGCGTTGCGCCGGCGACAACGCGGCGACATCGAGCTTCCCGCCCGGAACCACGCCGATGCGTGCGAAGCGGTCGCGCAGGTGCTTCTCGGACGGATGCACGGGCGCGAACTGCAGCAGGAAGGCGAGCTGGTTGAAGAACTCCGGCGACGTGCGCGACTGGTCTGGCGGCAACGATGGAATCCAGTCGACCTTCCGCGCGGGCGGCGGCGTCGGCGTGCCGGCGAAGGCCGACAGCGGTTGCAGCCGGTAGCCCGCCTGTACCTGCTTCACGTTCTCCATGTCGTCCGGGCCGAACAGCTGCGTGCGGCCGGCGAGGGTGACCAGATGCGTCTCGGCGCGGATCACCTTGTCGATGCCGGGAGGCATCGGTCCGTCCCAGTCGGGTCCGGCGATGAGGTAGTTGCCGCCGTTGCTGCCGGTCGCGCGGCTGCCGATGTAGTCGAAGTTGAACGTGTACAGATCGATCAGCTGGAACACGAAGTAGCGCTTGGGGTCGATCTTCGGAATGCTCAGCACCATCGGTTCGCGACGCAGGTCGAGGTTGGCCAGGCTGTACGGCGTATCGGCATTGGGCGTCACGACGGCGGTATCGTCGGGCGTGAACACGCGGTCGAAGTTGATCAACGTATTGAAGGGCGCGCGATAGAGGGGATCGCGTCGATCGATGTTGTAGGCATGGATCTGCCGGTACTGGTCGACCATCGGCACGCCGAACACGTAGGCATCGCGCGCGATGGCGCGCGCTTCCTCGGGTGTGGCGGTGAACGTGGCGTTGGCGTGCGACGTGGATGGCGGCTGCGCCGCCTCGCGACGGCATGCGGCCAGCATGAGCGCCGGGACGAGCAACGCGGTCAGCATCAGGATCGGCCGGGGGGACATGGCGTTCTCCTTGCGGTTCGGCCTGAGGGAGGCCACCGGCTGCGTGCTCGGGCGGATGCGGGCCACGAAGCCGTTCGCGCGGACAGTACACCCCGGAACGCTCAGGAAAGATCAAGATGGCCGACCCGGCGCCCGGGGCCGGGCTCGGGCACAATAGGGCCATGCCCGACCGTGATGCCGATCCACTGATCGTCGCGATTTCCTCGCGCACCCTGTTCGACATGGAAGAAAGCCACGCGCTGTTCGAGCGCGAGGGCATCGATGCGTACGCCGATTTCCAGCGCTCGCACGAGGACGACCTGCTCACGCCGGGCATCGCCTTCCCGCTGGTGCGCAAGCTGCTGGCGCTGAACGAGGGCGCGGCGCCGGAAGCGCCGCGTGTCGAGGTGATCCTGATTTCGCGCAATTCCGCCGACAGCGGGCTGCGCATCTTCAATTCGATCGCGCATCACAACCTGGCGATCAAGCGCGCGGCTTTCAGCAACGGCGCGCCGCCGTATCCCTACATCCGGCCCTTCGGCGCGGACCTGTTCCTGTCGGCCAACGCCGAGGACGTCCGCAACGCGCTGGCCGCCGGCGTGGCCGCAGCGACGCTGCTGCCGTCCAAGGCGCCGCAGAAGCGCCACGACCAGCTGCGCATCGCTTTCGACGGCGACGCGGTGATCTTCGACGACGAGGGCGAGCGCGTTTCGCGCGAAGGCGGCCTGGCGGCCTTCACCGAGCACGAGCGCAGCCATGCCGGCGAGCCGCTGTCGGGCGGACCGTTTCGCGGTTTCCTCGATGCACTGCATCGCCTGCAGCAGGCATTCCCGACGGGGCAGGCATCGCCGATCCGCACCGCGCTGGTGACGGCGCGCTCGATTCCCGCGCACGAACGCGTGATCCGCACGTTGCGTGAGTGGGACATCCGCCTGGATGAAGCGCTGTTCCTCGGCGGACGCGCCAAGGGGCCGTTCCTCGACGCGTTCGGCGCGGACATCTTCTTCGACGATTCCGAGCACAACATCCTGTCCGCGCGCGATCACGTCGCCGCCGGCCACGTGCCGCACGGCATCGCGAACCGCGGCAAGCCGTAAGACGCGATTGCCGCGAGGCCTCTCTCCCACGGGGAGAGGTGCCGACCAACGCCAGCATCAATCGTGATCGTGCCCCAGCTGGCTGCGGATCTCGCCGCCGGGCCATAGCGTGCTGTGCACGTTGGCATAGGCGATGCCTTCGCGCAGCGCGCGGATCACCTCGTCCAGTTCGCCGGCGGCAACACCCTGCGCGGCCGGACCGATCACGTTGGCGGCGGTGATGACGCCGGTGATGCGCGCCGGCGGTGCCGGGCAGCTCTGCGTGCCAGCCGGGCCGTTGCCCAGGTTGGTGCACAGGAACACCGCGATGCCACCGTTCACGCTCTTCTGGCCGATATGGATGTGGGCCTGGGTGACGGTGCCTTCGAGAGCGGCGTAGGCCAGCTCGTAGTAGATCGCGTCGCCGTTCGGGCTGATGCGTGCGCGGAAACTGCCACTTCCATCCGTGGACAGCGCCGGCACTTCCTGCGCGCCTTCCAGCACGGCGCGGAACTGGCGGTCTTCCGCACGACTGTCCTGGACATGGAGCGCCGTCGCGGCCGTCAGTGCGGCCATGACGGACACGGCAAGGCGTGTCATGACGTTCTCCTCGCATGGTCGGCGCCAGTCGCGCCGAGCGGACGGTGGTACGGCCGCCGTTATCCCGGAGTCAAAAGCGCGCGGTCGCCGTCGTGCAGGCGACGAGCGGTCACGCGGAGCCGGCGAGGAGCGCCTCGAGCGGCAGCCGGATGTCGGCGAGTTTCCAGCGCAGCCCTTCGCGCTTGAGAACGAACACCACCGGGTCGCCGTCGGCGGTCAGCACCGTTGCGGTGAAGCGCGAGGGTGATTCGAAACGGTACTTCGCGTCGCGCAGCGGATCCGGCGGAGGCTGGTGTGCATAGCTGTCGTCGGTGCGGATGCCTCCGCCGCTGATCCTGTGCAGCAGCCCGCGTCCCTGCAGCACCGCACCGATGCCGGCCGGTGTGGCGAGCGTATCGACGATGCCGCCTGCGGCAGTGTTCGCCAGGCCGAGCGCGATGGCACCCAACGGATTGCGCTGCACGTCGACCCCCGCCTTGCGCGCGATGGCGTCCTCGACCTGGGCGCGCAGGCTGCTGCGCACCGCGGGGAAATCGACATGCGCCTGCAATGCGGCGGTGTCTTCGGCGGCGATCGCCTCGCGAATCGCGTTGACGGTCATGAAAGGTCCGGCGGCAATCCAGCCCACCAGGGCGATTGCCACCACGACCAGCAAGGCGATCCATTTCTTCATGCGCGTGTCCGCGGGAAACCGGCGCACAGAGTAGAGGGCGGGCGTCGCACCGGAGATGAAGGCACTGCGCTCAGCCTTCCAGCGCGGGCGAGGGGCGTGCCGCGCGAACCGGCAGCACATGGGCGGCCAGGGCGATACAGGCGATCGCGGAACCCGTGAGGAAGGCCCAGGTGCCGCCGCCCATCTGCCACGCCACGGCCGCGACACCGGCACCGGCGACGCCGCCAATGCCGCCGCTGAAACCGTACAACAGGCCCTGCGCGGCGCTCATGTCACGACGCTGCGGGAACAGTTCGGCCATGCGGCGCATGCAGCCGGCGTGGAACGCAGCAAAGCTGAAGGCATGCCCGGTCTGCGCGATGGCCATCCATGCGAATGACGGTCCGAACAGCGCCACGATCGCCCAGCGGGCAATCGTGGAAACCAGGCACGCGGTCATCAGGCGGTGCGCGCCAAAGCGCTGCACCAGTCGCGGCGCCAGCCAGAACATGCCGATCTCGCACAGCACGCCGATCGCCCACAGCACGCCCACGGCAAGCCCGCCGTGCCCCTGCGCCTGCAGGTGCAACGTGTAGAACACGTAGAACGGGCCGAAACCCAGCTGCATCAGCAATGCCGTGACCAGCAGGTGCCGCACGCCCGGACGGCGCCAGAGCTGCCCATTCGCCGTGCCGTCATCCGACGCGTGCGGCGCGGGGCGATCATCGCGGTGCAGCCAGGCAGCGGCCACCGTCAGTGCCAACCAGGGCAGGGTGAGCCACACGAACGCATCGTTGCCCAGTCGATCGAGCAGCCAGCCATACGTGCCGGCGACGACGAGAAAGCCGACCGAGCCCCACATCCGGATGCGCCCGTAATCGTGATTGCGCGGGCCGAGCGCCGACAGTGTCATCGCCTCGAACTGCGGCATGACGGCGTTGAAGAAGACCCCGAACCACGCCATGACCACGAACAGCATCACGCCCCGGTCGAAGCCGGCAAATGCCGCAAAGCCGAGCAGGGCCAGTGCGCATCCGGCGACGAGCCAGTGTCCCGGCGTCGCGCTGCGTCCGCTCAGGCGGGCCCAGGTTGGCGGCGCGACGATGCGTCCGCCGTACCACAGAGCCAGCATCGCCCCGACCACGTAACCACCGTGACCGTTGGCCGCGACCCAGCGACCGATATAGGGCGTGTAGGCGCCCAGCGCCCCGTAGTAGCCCAGGTAGAACAGCGCGTATCGGCGGAAATCGGCGGGAGACACAACGCGGTACCGGGCAGGGCGCCAGAGTATGGCCCGAAAGCATGGGCGCGCAGCGTCGACCTGCTCACACCGGAGGCGGTCGCGCAGGGCTTGCGTGGACGTACGGCCCCGTACCCTGCGATGCGTGCTCCGGCAAGCTGCACCGCACATCGCATCCGGTCCCGGGATGCTGCACCATGGCGCCTTTCCATCGGCTCGAACGAGGGTTCCATGCGGACATGGCTCCGGCGCAAGAACATCGACCAGATCACGCAACATGAGGAAGGCCGGCGCCTGGTTCCCACGTTGAGCTGGCCACATCTGGTCGCGCTGGGCATCGGCGCCATCGTCGGCACCGGCATCTACACCCTCATCGGCGTGGGCGCGGACAAGGCCGGCCCGGCCGTGCTGCTGTCCTTCATCGTCGCCGGCGTGGTCTGCGCCTGTGCGGCGCTGGCCTACGCCGAGATGTCGACGATGATGCCGGCCGCCGGCAGCGCCTACACCTACAGCTACACCGTGCTCGGCGAGGCCATCGCCTGGGTCGTGGGCTGGAGCCTGATCCTGGAGTACTCGCTGGTCGTCAGCACCGTGGCGGTGGGCTGGTCGGGCTACTTCGTCGGCTTCCTGGAATGGGTGCACACACAAACAGGATGGGACGTAGTCCTGCCTGCCGCGCTGGCCGCCGGTCCGCACGCCGGTGGCGTGCTCAACGTGCCGGCCATCGTCATCACCTTCCTGGTCGCCGGCATGCTGATCGCGGGCACGCGCGAGAGCGCCACGCTCAACGCGGTGCTGGTGGTGTTCAAGCTGATCGCGCTGGCGGTGTTCATCGCCGTCGCGCTGCCGGCGTTCGACAGCCAGAACCTGCACCCGTTCATGCCGTACGGCTTCCCCAAGTCGGTCGACGCACAGGGCGTGGAGCGCGGCGTGATGGCCGCGGCAGCGATCATCTTCTTCGCCTTCTACGGATTCGATGCGATCTCCACCGCGGCGGAGGAAACCAAGAACCCCGGCCGCGACCTGTCGATCGGCATCGTCGGTTCGATGGTCGGCTGCACGCTGATCTACGTGCTGGTGGCGATGGCGGCGGTGGGCGCGATGAACTACACCGTGTTCGGCAAGAGCGCCGAACCGCTGGCACTGATCATGCGTGAGCTGGGCCACGGCACGGCGGCGCTGGTGATCGGCATCGTCGCGGTGATCGCGCTGCCGACCGTGCTGCTGGCCTTCTTCTACGGCCAGAGCCGCATCTTCTTCGTGATGTCGCGCGACGGCCTGCTGCCCCGCAGCCTGTCGAAGGTGAACCCGCGCACCGGCACGCCGGTGGCCATCACGGTGTTCACGGCCATCCTCGTGGCCGCGCTGGCCGGCGTGGCGCGCCTGGACGAGATCGCCGCGCTCGCCAATGCCGGCACGCTGGTCGCGTTCATCGCGGTGGCGGTGTGCCTGCTGGTGCTGCGCAAGCGCGACCCGGCGCGTCCGCGCGTGTTCCGCACGCCGATGGCGTGGGTGGTGGGCCCGCTCGCGATCTTCGGCTGTCTGTACCTGTTCTGGAGCCTGCCGCATCGCACGCAGCTGTGGTTCCTCGTGTGGAACGTGGTCGGCGTGATCGTGTACGTCGCCTACAGCCGTCGCACGAGCCTGCTGGCGAAGGGTCAGGAGGCATAGTCGTCGGCAACACGCTTGCGCAGGACGAAGAAAGGGCGCCGCGAGGCGCCCTTTCGCGTGATGGGCCGATCAGGCCAGTGCCGCTTCCAGCACCGTGCCGGCGTCTTCCTCGATCTTCAGCCCCGCCAGATCATCCGCACGCGTGCGCCCGCGGTTGAGGATCGCGATCGGAAGCCCGGCCTCGTTCGCCATGCGCGCGAAGCGGAAGCCCGAGTACACCATCAACGACGATCCGATCACCAGCAACGCATCGGACGCCTGCAATGCCTCCGTTGCCCGCCGGCTGCGTTCGCGCGGCACGTTCTCGCCGAAGAACACCACGTCGGGCTTGAGCATGCCGCCGCAGTGCGCGCACGGTGGAACACGGAAGGAACGGAAGTCGCGCCCTTCCAGATCGGCGTCGCCGTCCGGTGCGGTGGCGGCGTCGAGGCCGGCCCATTCCGGATTCAGGTCGGCAAGACGCTCCTGCAGCGCAGCGCGTTGCGATGGGACACCGCACCCCAGGCAGACGACGCCGTCCAGCCGGCCGTGCAGGTCGATCACCGACCGGCTGCCGGCGCGCTGGTGCAGGCCGTCGACGTTCTGCGTGAGCAGCACCGACTGGCGCCCCTGCGTTTCCCACAGGGCGAGGGCGCGGTGCACGGCGTTGGGCTGCGCCTGCGCTATCCGCGGCCAGCCGATGAAGCTGCGCGCCCAGTAGCGGGCGTTGGTCAGCGGGTCGCCGGTGAAGACCTGGTAGGTGACCGGCGGCGTGCGCTTCCACTGGCCGTCGGCATCGCGATAGTCCGGAATGCCTGAACCGGTGCTGCAGCCGGCCCCGGTGAGGACGAACACGCGTTCGCGCGGCGCCAGCCATTCGCGCAGGCGTTCGGCCGAAGGAGCGACGGAGTTGGGTGCGGCGGACATGACCCCCAGTATTGGGACGTGGCCGGGCGTTGCAACACGACGCCTGGCCCGTCGAGCCCTGTCCCAATCCCGTCTCACGGACTGAGACCGCCACCCGGCACCATCCGACCATGCCCCTGGACGCCTTCCACCCTGCGGTTGCTGCCTGGTTCGCCAAGGCTTTCCCGGCGCCCACGCCGGCGCAGGCGCGCGCGTGGCCGGCCATCCGCAGCGGCCGCAACACGCTGGTGGCCGCGCCGACGGGTTCGGGCAAGACGCTCACCGCCTTCATGACGGCCATCGACATGCTGGTGCGCCAGGGGCTGGAGAACGCCGGTTCGGCGGGTTTGTTCGCCGGCGAGGCCGCGTTACTGCCGGACGAGACCTTCGTCGTCTACATCTCACCGCTGAAGGCGCTGTCCAACGACATCCGCATCAACCTGGAGGCACCGCTGGCCGGCATCCGCGAGGAGCTGGCGGCGATGGGCCTGCCCGACGTGGACGTCCGCACCGCGGTGCGCACCGGCGATACGCCGCAGGCCGAACGTGCGCTAACGCGTCGCAAACCGCCGCACATCCTGGTCACCACGCCCGAATCCCTTTATGTGCTGCTGGGTTCCGAATCCGGCCGCGCGATGCTGTCCACGGTACGCAGCGTCATCGTCGACGAAATCCATGCCGTCGCCGCCAGCAAACGCGGCAGCCACCTGGCGCTGTCGCTGGAACGTCTGGAAGCACTGTGCGGCCATCGCCTCACGCGCGTGGGCCTGTCGGCCACGCAGAAGCCCATCGCGGAGGTCGCGCGTTACCTCGTCGGCACGGCCCATGTCGCCGCCGACGGGACGCCCGATTGCGAGATCGTCGACATCGGCTACACGCGCCAGCGCGACCTCGCGCTGGAACTGCCGCCCACGCCGCTCAGCGCGGTGATGTCGACCGACCAGTGGGAGCAGGTGTATTCGCGCCTGGTCGAACTGGTGGAGCAGCACCGCACCACGCTGGTGTTCGTGAACACACGACGCATGGCCGAGCGCGCCGCGCACAACCTGGCGCAGAAACTGGGCAAGGACGCCGTGGCCGCGCATCACGGCAGTCTGTCCAAGGAGTTGCGCCTGGATGCGGAGCAACGCCTCAAGCGCGGTGAGCTGCGCGTGCTGGTGTCGACGGCGTCGCTGGAACTGGGTATCGACATCGGCGACGTCGACCTGGTATGCCAGCTCGGATCGCCGCGTTCGATCGCCGCGTTCCTGCAGCGCGTGGGGCGTTCGGGCCACCATGTCGGCGGCACGCCGAAAGGGCGCCTGTTCCCGCAGACGCGCGATGAACTGATCGAGTGCGCGGCGCTGCTCGACGGCGTGCGGCGCGGTGAGCTCGATGCACTGGCCATGCCCGATGCGCCGCTGGACGTGCTTTCGCAGCAGATCGTCGCCGAGGCCTCGTGTCGCGAGTGGGAAGAGGATGCCCTCTACGAGTGGGTATGCCGTGCCTGGCCGTATGCGGCGCTCAAACGCGAGGATTTCGACGCCATCGTGCGCATGCTCGCAGAGGGCTTCACCACGCGCCGTGGCATCCGTGCCGGCTATCTGCATCGCGATGCGGTCAACCGCGTGGTGCGCGGGCGCAAGGGCGGTCGCACCACGGCGCTGATGTCGGGCGGCACCATTCCCGACACCGCCGATTACTCCGTCGTGGTGGAGCCCGAGTCGGTCTTCATCGGCACCGTCAACGAAGACTTCGCCATCGAGAGCATGGCCGGCGACATCTTCCAGCTGGGCAATGCCAGCTACCGCATCCTGCGCGTGGAGCCGGGCAAGGTGCGCGTGGAGGATGCGCAGGGCGCACCGCCCAGCATTCCGTTCTGGCTGGGCGAAGCGCCGGGTCGCACGGACGAACTGTCGTACGCCGTGTCGCGCCTGCGCGAAGACGTCACCGCGCGTCTGCAACCCATGCTTGAGCCCCTCTTCTCCCGGGAGAGGGGTGAGGGCAGGGACGAGCGATGCGATGACGTGACCGAGGCGAACGGAACGCTCGGAGTGGGAAGCGAAACCCACCTCATCCGCGTCGAAGACAGCGACGCTTTTCGCTGGCTCACCGGCGAGCTGCAGCTGTCCGACGAAGCGGCGCGCCAGATCATCGAATACCTCGCCAGCACCGCCGCGTCGCTGGGCGCCATGCCGACGCAGAACACGCTGGTCCTGGAGCGCTTCTTCGATGAGTCCGGCGGCACGCAGCTGGTCATCCACACGCCGTATGGCAGCCGCATCAATCGCGCCTGGGGCCTGGCGTTGCGCAAGCGCTTCTGCCGCAAGTTCAACTTCGAACTGCAGGCGGCCGCGACGGAGGACGCGATCATCCTGTCGCTGTCGACCGCGCACAGCTTCCCGCTGATCGAGGTCGCCAACTACCTGCATTCCTCATCGGCCGAGCACGTGCTGGTGCAGGCGCTGCTCGACGCGCCGCTGTTCGGCGTGCGCTGGCGCTGGGCGGCGACTACCGCACTGGCGCTCCCGCGGTTCGTCGGCGGCAAGAAAGTGCCGCCGCAGCTGCAGCGCATGAAGTCCGAGGACCTGCTGGCGACGGTGTTCCCGGATCAGGTCGCCTGTGCGGAGAACCTCGTCGGCGAGCGCGAGGTGCCCGACCATCCGCTGGTCGAGCAGACCCTGCACGATTGCCTGCACGAAGCGATGGACCTGGACGGTTGGCTCGACGTGCTTCGCGCGATGGAAGCGGGCGAGGTGCAGGTGGTCGCGCGCGACCTGAGTGCGCCGTCGCCCTTCGCGGCGGAGGTCCTCAACGCGCGGCCGTACGCCTTCCTCGATGATGCGCCGTTGGAGGAGCGTCGCACGCAGGCCGTGCAGAGCCGTCGCTACAGCGACGCCCGCAGCGCCGATGACCTGGGCCGCCTCGACGCCGACGCCATCGACGCAGTGCGCGAGGAATGCTGGCCGCAGGTGCGCAGTGCCGACGAAATGCACGAAGCGCTGATGGGGCTGGGCGCGATCACCGCGCGCGAAGTGCGCGAGAACGGCTGGGCCGACTGGCTTGCGCGACTGGTGAAGGCGCATCGCGCGACGAAGATCGAACCGCCGGAACTGGACAGGCCTGTCGGGTCGCGCAGTCCCGACGGTTACGGCCTGTGGGTCGCCGCCGAGCGCCTGCCGCAGATGCAGGCGGTGTTCGCCGAGGTGGCGATGCATCCGTCGATCGAAGCGCCGGCCGAGTACGCGGCCCAGGCTTGGGATCGCGAGGAAGCGCTGGTCGAACTCCTGCGTTCGCGCCTCACCGGGCTAGGGCCCACGCCCATGCAGGCGATTGCCGATGACCTGTCGCTGCCACGCGGCGATGTCGAGCTTGCCCTGCTGCGACTGCAGAACGAAGGCTACGTGATGCAGGGACGCTTCACGCCGGGTATCGCCCTGGACGAATGGTGCGAACGGCATCTGCTGGCGCGCATCCACCGCTACACGCTCAAGCGCCTGCGGCGGGAGATCGAACCGGTCGCGCCGCGCGACTTCATGCGCTTCCTGTTCGACTGGCAGCGCGTGACGCCTTCGGCGCGCGTCAACGGGCCCGAAGCGCTGGCGGGCGTGCTGGCGCAGCTGGAGGGCTTCGAAGCGCCTGCGTCTGCGTGGGAATCGGAACTCCTGCCGGCGCGTGTCAACGACTACTCCATCACCTGGCTGGACGATCTGTGCACCGCGGGTCGCACGTTGTGGACGCGCCTGCGTGCGGGCAGCAGCGAAGGCGGCGCCGCACGCGGCGCCGCACGCGGCAGCACGCCGGTGCGCTCCACGCCGGTGGTGCTGTTGCCCCGTCGTGACGCGGGCGTCTGGACGCGCCTGGCGCCGCCGCCGGCCGCGGATGACGCGCTGTCTTCGCGTGCGCAGAAGGTGGTGGACTACCTGGGCGAACACGGTGCCTCGTTCTTCGACGAACTCGTCACCGGCGCGCACCTGCTGCGCACCGAGCTGGAGGACGTGCTGGCCGAGCTGGTCGCGCGCGGCCGCGTGCACTGCGACAGTTATGCGGGCCTGCGTGCGCTGCTCGTGCCGGCGTCGAAGCGCGCGAGCGCACATTCCGGCCGGCGTCGCCGCGCCGCGCTGTTCGGGATCGAGGACGCAGGACGCTGGGCGCTGATCCGCCGGCCGTCAACGGACACCGCGCGGTCGCCGGAGGACATCGAACACGTCGCGCGCACGCTGCTGCGCCGGTATGGCGTGGTGTGCTGGCGCCTGCTCGAACGCGAGGCGCAATGGTTGCCGCCATGGCGCGAACTGGTGCGCGTCTACCACCGCCTGGAAGCGCGCGGAGAGATCCGTGGCGGCCGCTTCATCTCCGGGCTGTCGGGCGAGCAGTTCGCGCTGCCCGAAGCCATTGGATTGATGCGGCAGGTGCGCCAGAAACCCGAGGAAGGTGTGGTGGTCACCGTGTCGGCGGTCGATCCACTCAACCTGGTGGGCACCATCGTCAGCGGCGACAAGGTGCCGCGCCTGGCCGGCTCGCGCGTGCTGTACCGCGATGGCGTGCCGCTGGCCACGCTGGTGTCGGGCGAGGTGACGCTCCTGGTCGAGCTTCCGCACGACGAAGAGGCCGCCATCCGGCGCACGCTGTTGCGTGAGCCGGAGCGCTCCATCGCCGGATTCCTGGCGCCGGTGACCTCACCGTAGTCAGCGCCGGACTGGTGGCCGCACGCGTTCAGCCATCCTCGCGCTTGAGGGTGGCGATCCAGTCGTCCACGGAAGCTTCCAGGACGGCCAGCGGAAGCGCGCCGTTGCCGAGCACCAGGTCGTGGAAGGCACGGATGTCGAAGCGCGGGCCGAGTTCGCGTCGCGCGCGTTCGCGCAGTTCGACGAACTTCAGGTGGCCGATCTTGTACGAACACGCCTGGCCCGGTTGCACCAGATAGCGGTAGACCTCGGTGCGCACTTCCGACTCGGGCATGCCCGTCTTGGCGCGCATGTAGTCGATGGCCCGTTCGGGCGTCCAGCGCTTGCGGTGCAGACCGGTGTCCACCACCAGTCGCACCGAGCGGAACATCTCGGCGCGCAGCCGCCCCAGGTCGCCCCACGGGTCGTCGCGGTACAGGCCCATCTCATACGCCAGTTGTTCGGCGTACAGCGCCCAGCCTTCGCTGAAGGCGCTGGGATTGAGACTGCGCCGCAGCATCGGCAGGCCGGTCAGTGTCTGGCCGATGGAAATCTGGAAGTGATGACCGGGCGAGCCTTCGTGATAGGTGAGCGTGGGCAGGCTCCAGCGCGTGTTCGCCTCCCGGTTGCCCAGATTGATGAAGTAGATGCCGGGACGCGAGCCGTCCATCGCCGGTTGCACGTACCACGCACCCGGCGCGGTCGCCTGTGACTGTTCCGGCACTGCACGCACTTCCAGCGGCTGTGGTGGCACGCGGCCGAAGTACTGCGGCACGTGCGGCTCCAGCGCGGTGAGGCGGCGACGGATGTCGCCCATCAGTTCTTCGCGGCCGGCTTCGGAGTCGGCGTACTGGAAGCGCGGGTCCTTCACCAGCGCCGCCATGCGCTCGCCGACCGTGCCCCGGCTCAGGCCCTGGCGACGGAGCAGCGCGTCCATTTCCTTTTCGATGCGCGCCACTTCATCCACGCCGATGCGATGGATCTGGTCGGCGTCGAGGTTCGTGCTGGTGTTCCAGCGCAGCGCGGCGTCGTAGTAGGCATCGCCATCCGGGAGCGCCCAGAGACCGTGGTTGCCCGGCTTGCGCGCAATGGCTCCGTCCAGCCGCGCGAGCAGGCGCTGATAGGCGGGGTTGGTGTAGTCGCGCACCGCTTCGACGGCACTGGCCAGCAACGCGTCGCGACGCTCACTGGTCAGCGCGGGCACCTTGTCGAGCTTGCGCTTGAACGACAGCACGAAGGGACTGGCGTCCGGCGCCGGCTGCAGCAGGCTGCGGACCTGTGCGGCCGCACCTTCCAGCGCGACCTGCGGCGGCAACACGCCGTGGCTGGCCTGCAGATCGAAGTTGGCGCGGATCTGTTCCAGCTTCGTCGCGATGGCCTGAAGACGGGCGATGTACGCACGCGCACTGGCTTCGTCGCGGACGGCGTGCTGGTTCTCCATGAACTGCGGCAGCGTCACCGGCACGCTGAACAACTGGTCCACCGCATAGGTGGACGCGCCTGCGGGCAGCCACGCGGGTGCCCAGTCAAAGCGCATCAGGTCCAGTTGCGTCCGGTAGAGCCACACCGTCAGGCCGTAGCTCCATCGGTCCTGTCCGGTCGGCGGCGCGCGTTCGGCCTGCTGCTGCAGCGCGTCCAGATTGCGTTGCATCTGTTCCCGCAACGCGGCGCGGCGTGGCAGCGACACGTCGGTGAGCTGGCCGGACAGATCGATCCCGTCGCCGGCGATGCCCAGCAGCGTGCGCAGCTCCGGGTCGTGGCGCACGGTGTCCATCGTCTGCGCGTCGATCAGTTCGCCGATGGATTGCGGCTGTGTCTGGGCAGCGAAGGTGGGCGGAACGTGGGACAGCGCGGCAAGGCAGAGCAGCGCGAGGACGGCACGACGCATCGGGACTCCTGTCGATTCGACGATGCATGGACGCCTCGCCGGGCCGCGCATGATACGGCGCGATGCGCGGGCACCACTGTGCGCTGGTGTGGTGTTCGCCGGGTTGCCCCCTTCGCCCGATGCTGACGCCGGATGTGGCAAACCATCAGCGAGGAGTCCGAACATGCGCGCCTTACCGCTGTTGTTGTGTCTGGTCGTCGTGCTGGCGGGCTGCCGGACGCGCGGCGAGCCATCGGTGCGGGAACCGGCCGTGCCGGCGCCGCCCATCGTCGCCGCGCCGCCCACGGCCACGCGCGGCGAGTTCACCATCGAAGCCGACAAGCTCGACACGTGGAACGCCATCGGGCAGATCGCCGTGCGCACGCCCGGTGTGGACTATCAGGGCCGCGCGCAGATGCTCGACCTGTATTCGCTTCGCTATCGCGGGCTGGATTTCTTCGTCCTTACCAAGGCGTTGCCTGCGGCGCAGACGGGCAATCGCATCACCACGAAAGTCACAGCGACCACGCTCGCCGGGAAGCCGCTCGAGGATGAACGGGTTGCGCACCTGCTGGCCCACTTCCAGCGCGAACTGCCGGCGGAGATCGCCAGCGTGCGTGCGCGTCAGGCGGCCGAGCGGCACGCGAAACCGAAGGCGAAGGCGAAAGCGAAGAAGGCCAGGACCAGTCCTTGAGTCCGGATGCCGGTGACGTCGGGCTTCAAGCCGACCACGGCCGGGGGCAGTTCGACGCGGCGCACGTCACGCTTGTCTTGGCACGGTCAACGCGGCGCAATCTCGGGCCGCGAGCATGGCCGCGCCGGTTGCACGGGGGAGCCGGCGCATCCCCTGATCGCAAGGAGCGAGACCATGCACCGCCGTCCCACGCTTGCCCGCGGCCTGTTCGCCGCCGCATTGCTGTTCGCCGCCGTCGCCAGTCCCGCCGCTTTCGCCGATGATGCGAAGGTGAGCCACGACCGTCCCCGTCCTTCCGACCCGCCCGGCCGCCACGGCCTGATCGTGATTGGCCACCGCGGCGCCAGCGGATACCGCCCGGAACACACGCTGGAGTCCTACCGCCTGGCGATCCGCCAGGGCGCGGATTTCATCGAGCCCGACCTGGTCGCCACGAAAGACGGCGTGCTGGTGGCGCGCCACGAGAACGAGATCTCCGGCACCACCGACGTTGCCGCGCATCCGGAATTCGCCTCGCGCCGGGCCACCAAGACCATCGACGGCGTGACGCTGACCGGCTGGTTCACCGAGGATTTCACGCTCGCCGAGTTGAAGACGTTGCGTGCGAAGGAGCGCATCCCGGCGATCCGTCCGGACAACACCCGCTTCGATGGCCTGTACCCGATCCCGACGCTGGCGGAGGTCATCGCGCTGGTGAAGCGCGAGAGCCGCAACGGCCGTCGCATCGGCATCTACCCCGAGACCAAGCACCCCACGTACTTCGCCCGCGAAGGGCGTCGCATCGATGGCAAACCCATCGCCACGTCGCTGGGCGCGAAGCTGGTCGAAACGCTGGTCGCCGAAGGATTCACCGATCCGCAACGCGTGTACGTGCAGAGCTTCGAGATCGAGAACCTGATCGAGCTGAAGAAGAAGCTCATGCCCGCCGCCGGCATCGATCTGCCGCTGGTGCAGCTGTACGACGATCTGCAAAGTGCGGCGCCTTACGACGTGGCGTACCACGTCGCGCACGGTTCGAACCTGCCCACGCTCTACGGCGGCCTGCTGCAGCAGGTGGACGGTGGCCTCACCGCATCCACGCGCTATGGCGCCTTCGCCACCGAGCCCGTGCTGGCGTGGATGAAGGCGAACTACGCCAGCGGCATCGGCCCATGGAAGGGCAGCCTGTTGCCGCGACAGGCGTTGCCCGCACCGGTGGACGCGAACGGCGATGGCAAGGCGGAGTTGGCCGGGCAGGGCACGGGGCTGGTGCATCCGATGCTGGCGTTCGCACTCAAGGCCGGATTGCAGGTGCATCCGTACACCCTGCGCGCGGAGGAAACGTATCTGGCCCAGACGCCCGGCGGTATCGCGCAGTCGGTCGTGGCCGAGGCCGTGCAGCTGTACGGACTGGGCGTGCAGGGTTTCTTCATCGACCAGCCCGACCAGGGCGTGCTGGCGCGCGAGATCTTCCTGGAGATCAACCGCCTGCGCGAACGCTGAGCGATATCAAGCCACCCGGCCGCGAGACGGCCGGGTGGCTTGAGCGTCGTGGCGATCCGTTACACAGTGGGCATCGCAGGCCGCAGCCACGCGGAGTTCCGATGCCCGACGTCGTCATCGCATTGCAGCAGGTCGAAACCACGGTGCACGTGGACATCGCGCGCGAGTTGTTCCGCGAATACGCGCACGCCATCGGCACCGATCTGGAATACCAGGGCTTCTCGTCGGAGCTGGACGCGCTGCCTTCACCGTACGTGCCGCCCAATGGCGCGCTGTTGATCGCACGGGTCGATGGCGATGTCGCGGGCTGCGTGGCGATGCGTCCGCTCGGGGCTGGCATCGGCGAAATGAAGCGGTTGTACGTGCGGCCCGCGTTCCGCGCGTACGGACTGGGGCGCCGACTGGTGGAAGCGGTGATCGACGCCGCGCGCCGTGCCGGTTGCAGCGAACTGCGTCTGGATACGCTGGCGACGATGACCGCGGCGCAGGCGCTGTACGAACGCCTCGGCTTCGTCGAGATCGCGCCCTACAACACGACGCACCTGCCGGGCACACGGTTCTACGCGTTGCGCCTGGGAGTCGATGCGGGGGAGTAGATGAAGAAAAAGCCGCCCGGTTTCCCGGGCGGCTCTTTTTGCTTCCGGCGATGACGCCGCTTACTTCTTCTTCGCGGCGCTTCCAGCGGCAGCGGCCGGCGTTGCCGTCAGGCCACGCTTCTCCAGCAGCGGCTCGATCTGCGGATCGTGGCCGGCGAAGTTGCGGAACAGCTGCAGCGCGTCTTCGCTGCCGCCCTGCGAGAGCAGGGTCTGGCGGAAGTGGTCGCCGTTGGCGCGGGTCAGGCCGCCGTTCTGCTTGAACCACTGCACCGAGTTCGCGTCCAGCACTTCCGACCAGATGTAGGCGTAGTAACCGGCTGCGTAGCCACCCATGATGTGGCTGAAGTACGGCGTCTTGTAACGCGGCGGCACCGCGTAGAAGTCCACGCCGTCCTTCTTCAGCGCGCTGGCTTCGAAGCCCATCACGCCGCCGGCGGCCGGCAGCTGGTCGGCCGTGGCCTGGTGCCAGTTCTGGTCGAGCATGGCCGCGCCCAGGTACTCGGTCGTGGCGAAGCCCTGGTTGAACTTCGAGCTGGCCAGAACCTTGTCCAGCAGTTCCTTCGGCATGGCCGCGCCGGTCTGGTAGTGCTTGGCGTAGTTGGCCAGGATCGCCGGCCAGTCGGCCCACATCTCGTTGACCTGCGAGGGGTACTCGACGAAGTCGCGCGGGACGCTGGTGCCGCTGAAGTACGGGTACTGCACGTTCGAGAACATGCCGTGCAGCGCGTGGCCGAACTCGTGGAACGCGGTGGTCACTTCATCCCACGTCAGCAGCGTCGGCTTGCCTTCGCTGGGCTTGGGGATGTTGAGGTGGTTGGCGACCACCGGCTTGAAGCCGGTCATGCCCGACTGGTCGACGTACGAGTTCATCCACGCACCGCCGCGCTTGGACGCACGTGCGTACGGGTCGAAGATGAAGATCGCCAGCTGCGAGCCGTCCTCGTTGAACACGTCGTACACGAAGGTGTCGGCGTGGTACTTCGGCAGGTCGGTGCGCTCCTTGAACTTCAGGCCGTACAGCTGGCCGGCGGCGTAGAACACGCCGTTCTCCAGCACGTTCTTCATCTCGAAGTACGGCTTGAGCTGCGATTCGTCGAAGCTGTATTTCGCCTGGCGCACCTTCTCGGTGTAGAAGGACCAGTCCCACGGCTCGAGCTTGAACGTCGGTTGGCCCTTGGCCTTCTGCTCGGCGTCGATCATGGCCTGCAGGTCGGCGGCTTCGCGCTTGGCGTTGGCGACGGCCGGCGGGGCGAGCTTGCCGAGCATCGCGTTGACGGCTTCCGGCGTCTTCGCGGTCTCGTCCTCGAGCACGTACGCGGCGTAGTTCGGGTAGCCCATCATCTTCGCGCGCTCGGCGCGCAGCTTGGTCACCTGGGCGACGATCGCGGTGTTGTCGTAGGCGCCGCCGTGGCTGCCGCGCGCGACCGAGGCCTTGTGCAGGCGCTCGCGCAGGGCGCGGTTGGTCAGCGAGGACTCCGGCGGCTGGCCGGTGGTGTTGAGCAGGGCGATGACGTACTTGCCTTCGAGCTTGCGGGCCTTCGCGGCCTCGGCAGCGGCGGCGATCTGCTCGTCGGACAGGCCGTCGAGCTCTTCCTTCGTGTCGACCACGATCGCCGAGGCGTTCACTTCGGCCAGCACGTTCTGGCTGAACTTGGTGCCCAGCGCGGCCAGCTCGGAGTTGATCTGCTTCAGGCGGGCCTTGTCGGCGTCGGACAGGTTGGCGCCGGCGCGGACGAAATCGGTGTAGTAGCGCTCGATCAGGCGCACGCCCTGCGCGTCCAGACCCAGCGACTGGCGGGTGTCGTACAGCGCCTTCACGCGGCCGAACAGCTTGCCGTTGAGGTTGATCGCGTCGCGGTGCGCGGAGAACTTCGGCGCGTACTCGGCCTGCAGCTTCTCGCGGGCCGGGTTGGTGTCGGTGCCGACCAGGTTGAAGAACACGGTGGTCGCGCGGGTCACGGTGCGGCCGGACTTCTCAAGCTCGAGGATGGTGTTCTCGAAGGTCGGCTTGGCCGGGTTGTTGGCGATCGCGTCGATCTCCTTCAGCTGCTCGGCCATGCCGGCGTCGAAGGCGGGAGCGAAATCGCTGTCCTTGATCTTGTCGAACTGCGGGTAGTGGAGCGACAGCGGGCTGTCGGCGAAGAACGGGTTCGCGGCTTGCGCACTCACGGCGGTGTCTGCCTTGGGGGTTTTCGCATAAGTGGGGGCGGTTGCGGCCAAAGCCACGGCCAGCGCCAGCGCGAGAGGGTGCTTCATGGGTACTCAAACCTCGTCAAAGGGAGCCCGAAGCCTACCCGATGGGCCCGGGTCGGACCTATGACGAAAGGCATGGAGGGGTGAACAGGCCCGGAACGGCATGGGGTGGCTACACTCCCGGGACACCGGGCCGCACCGGCCCGCCTCCCGGGAAGGAGTCTCATGAGCTCGAAGACACGCGCAGTGCTCGCCGGTTCGTTCGCCCTGGGCCTGATGGGCCTGTCCTCCACCGCGTTGGCGGACGAAACCGTGCGCTACGTCGCACTGGTGGACAACGGCAAGCAGGCCGGCCACCAGGTCGTCACCCACCGCGACGACGGCACAACGACCGTGGACTTCATCTTCAAGGACAACGGCCGCGGGCCTGAGCTGAAGGAGGAGTACGCGCTGGCTCCGGACGGAACGTTCCGTACCTACAAGGTGCAGGGCACTTCCACGTTCGGGGCGAAGATCGACGAGACCTTCCGCCGCGATGGCGACCAGGTGCAGTGGAAGTCGACCTCGGACGAAGGCAAGCAGACGATGCCGGGCATGGCGCTGTATTCCCCGCTGGGCGGTTCGCCGCAGTCGTTCTCGGTGGCCTATGCCGCCCTGTCGAAGCGGCCCGACGGCAAGCTGCCGCTGATCCCCAGCGGCACGCTGACTTCGCGCACGGTCGCCACGGCACAGGCGCAGTGCGGCGCCGCACCGCGTGACGTGCAACTGGTGGCCGTGACCGGCGTCGGCCTGACGCCCACCTTCGCCTGGACCACGACCGACGCGAATCCGCGCCTGTTCGCCTATATCTACCCGGGCTTCCTGCAGCTGATCGAGCAGGGTTGCGAGGCCTCGGCCAATGCCCTGGAAGCCCGCCAGAAGCAGGCCGAAGGCGAGGCACTGGTGGAACTGGCCAAGCGCCTGGGCCATCCGCTGGCGGGCACCACGCTGATCCGCAACGCGCGCGTGTTCGACAGCGAAAAAGCGCAGCTGGGCGCCGCCAGCGACGTGCTGGTGAAGGACGGTCGCATCGTTTCGGTATCGCCTGCCTCGAAGAAGGCCGCCCCGGCCGACCACGTCATCGACGCCGACGGCAAGGTGCTGCTGCCGGGCCTGTTCGACATGCACGGACATGTCGGTCGCTGGGATGGCGGGCTCAACCTCGCTGCCGGCGTAACGACCGTGCGCGACATGGGCAACGACAACGCCACGCTCCAGCAGATCCTGGGCGAGATCAAGGGCGGCACGCTGATGTCGCCGGACATCGTCCCGGCCGGTTTCATCGAGGGCGAGAGCAAGTTCTCCGCGCGCAACGGCTTCGTCATCAAGAACCTGGACGAGGCGAAGAAGGCGGTGGACTGGTACGCCGAGCACGGCTACCCGCAGATCAAGATCTACAACTCGTTCCCGAAGGACCTGTTGAAGGACACGGTGGCCTACGCGCACTCCAAGGGCATGCGCGTGAGCGGCCACGTGCCGGCGTTCATGCGCGCGCAGGACGTGGTGGACGACGGATTCGACGAGATCCAGCACATCAACCAGCTGATGCTGAACTTCTTCGTCGACGACAAGACCGATACCCGCACGCTGGCGCGCTTCTACCTGCCCGCCGAGAAGACCGACGGCCTGGACCTGGACAGCAAGCCGGTGCAGGACTTCATCCATACGCTGGCGAGCAAGCAGGTAGTGATCGACCCGACGCTGGCCACGTTCGAGTTCCTGCACCAGCGCGAGGGCGAGATGTCGCCGATCGTGGCCGACGTGGCCGACCACCTGCCGCCGGACGTGCAGCGCGGCCGCCGCGCGGCGGAGATGAACATCCCCGACGACGCCACGGCGGCCAAGTACAACCGCTCCTACGCCAAGATGGTCGAGTTCGTCGGTCGCGCCTACAAGGCCGGCGTGCCGATGGTGGCCGGCACCGACGAGATGGTCGGCTTCACCCTGCAGCGGGAGCTGGAGCTGTACGTCAAGGCAGGGCTGACGCCCGCCCAGGCGCTGCAGGTGGCGACCTGGAACGGCGCCAAGTACAGCCGCACGCTGCCGGAGCGGGGTTCGATCACCCCCGGCAAGCGTTCCTATCTTGTGCTGATCGACGGCGATCCGACCGCCAACATCGCCGATATCCGCAAGGTCGCGCTGGTGCTGAAGGGCGACACGGTGTATTACCCGGCCGAGATCCACGAGGCGCTGGGCATCAAGCCCTTCGCGGTGCCGGTCAAGGTGCGCACGGCTCGCTGACGCGGGCCGCTCCCGGTTCCGTACGCCTGTCGGCGGCAGGCGTACGGCCCGGTACGGCGTTTTAACCTTCTGGTAACATTCGCGCACTACGTCACGCTCGCAGGGCGCGGGACCGGGTCCGCGCAAGGCCGTCAGGGGACGGCTTGAGTCCTATGCATTCGCCGCGTCGCATGTCGGAGAGGGGCACGTGACGCGTCGGCCTTCGAACCCTTGGCGTCCCATCTTTGACGCCGCCCATCGAGACCGTTCAATGCCTTCCATGCCGCTTGCCCGCAAGCTTCCCCGCCACGCCCTGACCGCCGCCATCGTCCTGATGCTGCCGGTGCAGGTCGCACTCGCGCAGGACGCGCAGCCCGCCACCCCGGCCGAGAAGGAAGCGGCCACCCTCGACACGGTGCAGGTCACCGCGCAGCGCAAGATCGAGAACCTGCAGGACGTGCCGGTGTCGGTGACCACGATCAACCCCGAGACGCTCAACGTGCTCGGTTCCGGCGGCGCCGACGTGCGTTTCATGTCCGGTCGCGTGCCCAGCCTCAACATCGAGTCGTCGTTCGGCCGCGCGTTCCCGCGCTTCTACATCCGCGGCTACGGCAACACCGACTTCCGCCTCAACACCTCGCAGCCGGTGTCGCTGGTGTACGACGACATCGTGCAGGAGAACCCGATCCTCAAGGGCTTCCCGGTGTTCGATCTGGATCGCGTGGAAGTGCTGCGCGGCCCGCAGGGTTCGCTGTTCGGCCGTAACAGCCCGGCCGGCGTGGTCAAGTTCGAGTCGGTGCGCCCGTCGCAGGAATTCAGCGGCTACGGCAAGGTCGGTGCCGGCAGCGACAACATGTGGAACCTGGAAGGCGCCGTCGGCGGCGGCCTGACCGAGAACTGGTCGGCCCGCGCCTCGGCCATGTTCCAGCGTCGCGACGACTGGGTCACCAACACCTTCGCGGGCCCGAACGACGGCTTCGAAGGCTATGACGAATCCGCCGGCCGCGTGCAGTTCCTGTACGAAGGCGGGGACTGGGACCTGCTGCTCAACGCGCACGCGCGCCGCCTCAACGGCACCGCGCGACTGTTCCGCGCCAACATCATCAAGCCCTTCACCAACGACCTGGTCGACGGCTTCGACGAGGACAAGGTCTCGCTGGACGGCTTCAACCACTCCGAGCTGGACAGCCAGGGTGCCAATGCGCGCCTGAGCTGGAACCTGAGCGAGGAGTACACCCTGTACGCGATCACCGGCTACGAGTCGGTCGAGACCTACAGCCGCGGCGACATCGACGGCGGCACGCCGGCGGGCCCGGGCATCATCCCGTTCCAGTCGGAAACCGCCGACGGCATTCCCAAGCACGCGCAGTGGACGCAGGAATTCCGCATCGAGTCGGACTTCGACGGCGCCTGGAACTGGCAGGCCGGCGTGTTCTATTTCAATGAAGACTACGACGTCGAAAGCTTCAGCTACGACTCCACCAACGGCGGCGCGCAGGACGGCTACGAGCGCGTGAACCAGACCAACGATTCGTGGGCCGTGTTCGGCGCCGCGACGTGGCAGGCCACCGACAAGCTGGAACTGCGTGCCGGCGCCCGCTACACCTGGGACGAGAAGGAACTGAACGTCCGCGACTACTGGAACACCGGTTTCGCGCCGTGCATCGGTCCGACGCTGGGGTTCATCCCGGGCCCGGTGCTGTGCACCAAGGATGACCTGCTGGCCGCCGAAGGCCCGGGCGGCACGCTGTCGGCCGCGCCGGAAGACAAGCAGTTCAGCTGGGACCTGTCGGCCACGTACGAGATCAACGACGACGTGAACCTCTACGGCCGCGTCGCCACCGGCTATCGCGGCAGCAGCATCCAGGCCGCGGGCGCGTTCAACCGCATGTCGGTCGCCGAACCGGAAACGTCCATCTCCTACGAAATGGGCATCAAGGCCGACCTGTGGGGTAACCGTGCGCGCATCAACGCCGGCATCTTCTACTACGAAGTCGACGACCAGCAGCTGACGGCGGTGGGCGGTTCGTCCAACGCCAACGTCCTGCTCAATGCCGACAAGTCGGTGGGCCAGGGCGTCGAGCTGGACTTCCAGGCGTACCTGACCGACAACCTGCTGGTGACCCTGGGCAGCAGCTACAACGACACCGAGATCAAGGACAGCGATCTGGCCGTGTCGGTGTGCGCGCAGTGCCATCCGACCGATCCGCTCGACGCCAGCGGCAAGGCGCTGATCGACGGCAACCCGCTGCCGCAGGCGCCGGAATGGACGCACAACCTCACCGCGCGCTGGGGTCTGCCGATGGACAACGGCAACGAGTTCTACGTCTTCACCGACTGGGTGTACCGCAGCGAGCTGAACTTCTTCCTGTACGAGTCGCCCGAGTTCAAGGCACAGTCCCTGCTCGAGGGCGGCCTGCGCGTGGGTTACAGCTGGAACTACGGCAAGTACGACCTGGCCGTGTTCGGCCGCAACATCACCGACGAGGTCAAGGTGGTCGGCGCGATCGACTTCAACAACCTCACCGGCATGATCAACGAGCCGCGTACGCTGGGCGTGGAGTTCCGGGCCACGTTCTGACGGCCGGACCCAACCCGGGTTTCACCGCAACGCCGGGCATGTCCCGGCGTTGCTGTTTCCGGGGGCGGGCGATGGGCGGTTGCCGGTTGTGGCGCCAGACCCTCCACGGCGCACCCCGCCAGCGCTATGCTCGGTGCGAACGCCGACCGGAGCCTCCCCCGATGCCCACCGTCTACGACTTCTCGGCACCCGACATCGACGGCCAGTCGCGTTCGCTCGGCGACTTCCGTGGCCAGGCCCTGCTGATCGTCAACGTCGCCTCGCAGTGCGGCTTCACGCCGCAGTACACCGGGCTGGAACAGCTGTACCGGGACTTCCACTCGCGTGGGTTCTCCGTGCTGGGCTTCCCGTGCGACCAGTTCGGCCACCAGGAGCCGGGCGACGAAGCCGAGATCAAGAATTTCTGCTCGCTCAACTACGACGTCACCTTTCCGCTGTTCGCCAAGATCGACGTCAACGGCGATCGCGCGCACCCGCTGTGGAAGTGGTTGAAGGACGAGAAGGGCGGACTGCTCGGCATCGACGCGATCAAGTGGAACTTCACCAAGTTCCTGGTCGCGCGCGACGGCCGCGTCCTCAAACGTTACGCACCCACCGACAAGCCCGAATCGATCGCCAAGGACATCGAGGCCGCATTGGCCTGAGAGGTCGCCATGGTCGCCAACACGACCGCGTCACCGTTGCAGGTGGAGATCGCACCGCATCCGCAGGGTCTGCGCGTGCGCGTGCAGGGTGAGGAAACCCTGGCCAATACCATCGCCTACTGGCGCGACATCCTGGCCGCCGCGAAGAGTGCCGAGGGCAACGGCCTGCTGCTGCTGGACGAGCTGCAGGGCGAGCCGCTGACCGAGGAGCAGTGGCTGGAACTGGTGGTGCACACCGACTCGGAACAGCTGCGCCGGATGAAGATCGCGCACGTGAAGCCGCGCGGGCTCCAGGAAATCGAGTACTGCGAAATCTACGCGCGCGCCAACGGCGTCAACGCGCGCGTGTTCGTGAACGAAGCCGTCGCGGAGCTGTGGCTGCGCGAGGGCTGACGTCCAGACCCCATCGACGCGGATGCGTCGATGAGCGCCATCGCATCAGCGCACGATTGTGACCGGGACAGTCGACCCGGCGATCACCTTGGCCGACACCGATCCCAGGAACATGCCGCGGATCGCACCGTTGCCGTGCGAGCCCATGACGATCTGGTCGGCGCGGTGCTTCTTCGACAGGGCGAGCAGGGTGTCGGGCACATCGCCGACGTGGATCGCCTCCAGGAAATCGATCCGCGCGCGGCGCAGCATGCGACGGGCCGCATTGCACATCGCATCAGCATTCTCCGCGTGGTAACGCGCCACGGCCTGCGCCCCCATCGTCACGGCCACGCGCTGTAGAAGCGGTTGGTCGACGTTGGCCAGGATCACGGTAGGTGGCTTCGCCAGTTCCTTCCGGAGGGCGAGGACGTACTTGACGGCGCGCAGGCTGATGTCGCTGCCGTCCACGGCAAGCAGGATCTTCATGCAGGGTTCTCCGCGGGAGTCTGGAAAGGATCCTAGCGCGCCGCGCGTGAGTTCCCTTGATCCGCGTCAATCCGCCGATGGAGGGCGTTGGAGCGGCGGTTCTCCGGCCGTCAGGACGCGGGCGCAGGCCGCAGCGGCTGGCCGGTCGCCGGGAAGCGCGGCGTTGGCAACCACGGAGGTGGTGCAATGAGCAGGGACGTGCGCTTCGACCGGTGGCCCGCGGGCCCGACCGGGCGGGCACCCATTGGCCGAAGCGTCTGCGAGGGCGTGCAGAATCGGTGGTTGGGCCGGTACCTCGGCAGGCTGATGGCACTGCTGATTCTGTTCCAGGGGCCCATCGGCGCCGTCCTGGCGCAGGACGCCGATGCAGGTGCCTCCGACGACGCAGCCGGGTACTTCGCTACGACGCCGCAGCTGGATGATGCACTCACCCCTTTGAAGCACCTTCCGCCCGAAGGGCGGGTGTCGGTGCGCACGCTGGTGGCGATCGTGCCGGACGCGCGCGAAACACGCATGGGCAAGTCGTTCGACATGATGGTGGCTTCGCTGCTCACCGCGTATCAGTCACGTGGCTATGCGCTGGATGGCTTCGCGTTCTCATGGACGCCCAGGGGGCCTGATCAGGATGACAACGCAACCGCGCGGGCGACGAGTGGCTATCGCGACACGCATCGCAGCAAGCCCAGCCTGCTCCTGTTCCGAAGGGAAGACTGGAGAAGTCCGGGAAGCGGCGCGGCTGACGCGTCCCGCCCTGCGAATGTTTCGGCTCCCGTCGATGTGGTGTACGAACTGGTATTCCTGGTCGGGGATTCGCCAAGCTTCGGAGTCCAGCCGCGCGCGTTCGAAGTAGCCGCCCGCTGCGCGCTCGCGCTCAATGGCACGCGCGTGCAGGTGAAACAGTTGTCGCCCGCGACATCCTGCGATCGAAAGTCCGACGTGCGCGGCAGGGTCCTGAACGTGATGGGTCCGACGTTCTCCGGTTCCATGCAGTCGCTGGCCGTGGCGATCGGGCGCCTGGTCTGCGATGGGGAAAGCGATTGCGTGATCCCGGAAACGAACCGGCTACAGGTGAACCTGGTCAGTCCTTCTGCGTCCGTGCCAAGCAACCGGTTCATCGGTCGCCACTCCTTCGTTCGCGGCGCGACGGTGACCTACCGGCCGCTGTCGTGGACACTGCGGGAGCAGATGCTGGCGCTGACGAAGTATCTGTGCGGACACGCCCTCCTGCCGGACCGCAGGATCGTCTTCCTCGTCGAGGAATCCACCTTCGGCGGTTCGGCGAAAGACATGGCGGTCAGGCTCGAGAATGAACTGGTGCGTGCGAGGCTTCAGGCGCCCGCAGACCGCGAGGCACTGCAAATGGAGCTCGATCGTCTGCAGGCCGCTGGCGACAAGAAGCGGGCGGCGGGCATTCGCAAGCGAATCAATGTCGCCGACCGCGACGACTGGGACGCTATCCAGTCGAACTGCCCGGACCAGAAGATTTCCGTGCGCATCAAATCGTTCTCTCCGAACATCGCGTCGATTCGCGCCGAGCACTCGCGCCTGCGCAAGGCCGCGATGAACGCGCGCCAGCGCGGGGTCAACGGCACCAGTCGCCTGCTTGAGCTGGACATGACCAGCGCGGAGTCGGGCAACGACCTGCCGCCCGTGTTCCAGCCGAGCCTGACGTCGCGCTCCGACGAACTCATGCTGTACCGCCTCTTCGACACGCTGCGCATCCGGGGCGAGCCGAACGTGGTCGTCATCGTGGCGACCGATGTCCGCGACCGCCTGTTCCTGCTCAGCGAAGTGCGCAAGGAGCTGCCATCCGCACTGCCCGTGATGCTGGAAGCCGACTACCTGATGGTGCATCCCGATTACCGGGCGACCAGTCGCGGTGCAATCGTAGTGCCCGCGCAAGATCCGCTCGTCTGCGTGTTGGGGCCCGCCGTCGTACCGTGCCCGGCGAGGGATCTTCGGGAGCTTGCTGAAACAAAGTGCGTGCAGGCGTCTTGGCGGCAGCTGTGTGTGTTGCGTCGCCTGCTCCTTCGCAACCGCAACGATGCGAACAGGGACCCGGCCCGGAATCTGCGCAATGACGTTGAGCGCTATTCCTTCTCGACCGATCTGGCGGCCAACACGTTCCGCGCGGTGTACCTGCTCGCGGGCTATCAGACCGGCGGTCCGCGTCCCGACGCATTCATGCTCGACCTTCCGATGGAGACGCCTGGTTACGCTCCGACGCTGCTGGTGGCCACGATGGCCGGGTTCGAGAGCCTCGACGATGAGCGGCGCAGCACGATGGTGGCCGCCGATGCGCGACTTGGCATGCAGCGTGTGTGGTATCTCGCCACGCTGCTGCTGGCCATCTTCTTCCTGCTGGTCGGCGTGTGGCTGCTCAAGGTCGCCAGAAGTGGCGGCGTGATGTCCAACTTCGTGCAGCGGGTGATCCTGGATTCCCGCTGGTTGACGCGGCTGTTCACCCGGGAAGGCACACAGCGGCGCGCTGCCCGCGCGTCCGCATCCGCGAGCGCCAACGACGATGCGATCGCCTCGTTGGCGCCGCCCAGATGGGGTCTGCAGGTGTCTCTGGTCGCCATCGCGGGAATCGTGGTCATCCTGTCCGGCCTGCGGTTGTTGCAGGTCACGTCCTGGGGAGGCGGCGGCGAGCATTTCGATCCGTGCCTGGGCGAGCAGTCCTGTCGCTTCAGCCTTGCGCATGGGCGCGACATCTTTGCGGTGCTCTGCATTGGTGGTCTGTACGCGTGCATGGCGTTGATCGGCATCATCCGGCTGTGCGTCGCCGGCCGCCGCTACGACGTCTACGGGCAGGAACTGGGTTGGCCCGGCGCTGGCGAAAGCGAGCGTCCCTGGCTGATCCCGGTCAGCCTCATGCTGCTGGTGGTCGGCGTGTTCTTCCTGACCGATGCAAAGCCCATCAGCATCGATGGATGGGAGCCCTGGTTGTTCGCGATGGTCGTCCTCATCTGTGGAGCGACCTTCCTGGTCACGCTCGGATGGCACATGAGGAACCTCGGCCGGCTTACGCTTCGCCTGTCCCGGTGCATCCCGTCGGTACAGAAGCGCAAGGGCCTGTCCGATTGGCCTTCGCCGCAGACCGTCCAGCAACCCACGCAGACGGCCTTCAACCTGTCGCTGAGCCGGAACGACGTCCGCGCCCTGCGGAACCAGACGCCACGCGAATGGCTGCGCGAGACGCAACGTGTGATCGGATCGAGCGGGCTGTATCCCCCGACGGGCAGCGCCTTCGACAGTTGGCAGAGTCAGCTGGTGGCGGAGCTGAAGCTTCTCGTAGTGGCGATCCGTCTCTCCGCCTGGTGTGCGATGGCAGCACCACTGGCGGTGCTGCTGATGATGTCGGCCTATCCGCCGGTGTACACGCGTTGGCTGAAGGCGATGTCGATCGCGCTACTGCTGGTCGGCTTTCTGAGTACCACGATCGTGGTGCTGCGCCTGGAGAAGGACACGATGCTCGGCCCGATGTTCACCCGGCATGGCGATGACCTGAGCTTTGGCGGTGCGCTTCGCGCGCTCTGGCCCAAGTTCGTGGCCATGGCCGCAGTACTGATTCCGCTGGTGTTGCCCGATGCGATGGACTGGTTGAACGCGCTGATCCGGTCGATCAACTCGCTGGGCTGAGCGCCGCGGCCTTACTTCTCGACGAACGCGCGCTCGAAGACGTACTGCCCCGGCGTTCCGATGCGCGGCGCGGCGGTGAAGCCACGTCCGTCCAGGATGGCGCGGAAGTCCGCCAGCATCTGCGGGCTGCCGCAGATCATTGCGCGGTCGTGTTCCGGATCCAGTGCCTCGATACCCAGCTGTTCCATCATCCGCCCGCTGTCGAGCAGATCGGTGAGGCGGCCGCGGTGGTCGTTGCCGTTGAACTCGAACGCCTCGCGCGTGACGGCGGGGTAGTACTTCAGCTTCGCAGCGATCTGCTCGCCGAGGAACTCGTGATGCGGCAGTTCGTTGACGAAGTAATCGCGGTAGGCCAGGTCCTGCGCGTTGCGCACGCCGTGGGTCAGGATGATGTTGTCGAAGCGCTCGTACGTTTCCGGATCCTTGATGACCGCCAGCCACGGCGCCAACCCCGTGCCGGTGCCCAGCAGGTACAGGTTGCGGCCCGGATGCAGGTCGTGGATCAGCAGCGTGCCGGTGGGCTTGCGGCCGACGAGGATCTGGTCGCCCGGCTGGATCGACTTCAGGCGCGAGGTCAGCGGGCCGCCCGGCACCTTGATGCTGAAGAATTCCAGCTGCTCTTCCCAGTTCGCGCTGGCGATGGAATACGCACGCAGCAGCGGCTTGGTCGTGCCGTCGTCCTGCGCAACCTGCAGGCCGATCATCACGAACTGGCCGTTGTCGAAGCGGAAGCCGTCGTCGCGGGTCGTGGTGAAGCTGAAGTAGTCGTCCGTCCAGTGACGGACATCCAGCACCGTCTCGGTGCCAAACGCGGAGGACATTGCCGTGGCGGGGGAGGGAAGCGGGCCGGCATTGTAGCCGACCGCTCCAGGCGCGGTTTGATTCGCGTCGTGGCGACGGCGAGCGTCCTATGCTCCGGGCCATGCAGACGGTCTGGACGGTGGGCCATTCCACACGTGAATGGCAGGACTTCGTGGACCTGCTGGCCCAGGCCGGTGTCGAAGCGCTCGCCGATGTGCGCCGCTATCCCGCCTCGCGCCGGCACCCGCAGTTCACGGCGGCGAACATGGCACAGGCGCTGCCGCGTGCCGGTCTGGAGTACCGGCCGATGCCGGCACTGGGCGGCCGTCGCCGAGCGCGGGCGGATTCGCCGCATACGGCGTGGCGCAATGCCGCCTTCCGCGGTTATGCCGACTACATGGACACCGGCGAATACCACGCCGCACGCGACGCACTGGAGGCGCTGGCCGAACATCGCCGTACCGCGATCCTGTGCGCCGAAGCGCATTGGACCCAATGCCACCGCGCGCTGATCAGCGACGACCTCAAGGCGCGCGGCTGGCGCGTGATCCACCTCATCGCGCCGGGTCGGAGCGAGGAGCATCCGTATACGAAAGCGGCACGCATCGTCGACGGCGCGCTCGACTACTCCGGGCCCGGCGACGGGCCCGACCAGCGTGCGCTGTTCTGAGGATTACTGCGGCGGCGTGACGCGGGAGGAGTGCGAGGACACCATCGTCCATGCACCGTCGCGCTTCACCCACACGCGCGTGAAGCGGAAGCGTCCGCTCCACGGTTGGCCGTTGCTTATGCCCGACTGCACGCTGGTGCCGGTGACCACCATGGTGTCGCCATAGCGGCGCACGCGCACGTCCTCGTTGCCGATGCCCTGGTTGCGGCGCGTGCTGGTGCGAAGCTCGTCGAGGTAGTCGGCCTTGTGCTGCACGCGGCCGTCGGAATGCGTGAGCATCCAGTCGTCGGCGAGGATGCGCTCAAGGCCCTGGACGTCGGGCTTCAGGCGCAGTTCGTTCCACGAGGCATCCAGCGCCAGCAGGTCGGCATCGGTGTCGGCGGCGAATGCGGGCGCCGAAACCAGCAGGGCAAGGCAGAGGGCGATCGTCCGGATCATGGTGTTGTCCGTGAAGTGTCCGAAGGGCGGATGTGGGAAAGAGCAGGGTGATATCCGTGCGCGGAGCACTACGTTCCGGGTAGTTCGAAGCAGTGACTGCGTTGCCCCTCACCCCAACCCCTCTCCCGGGGGAGAGGGGCTTTCGAGCGGTGTTTACTTCGGCGGATCCAGTCGCAGCAGTTTGCCGTCGGTCTCGTCGGTGACGACATACACCTTGCCATCGGCGCCGACGCGCACATCGCGGATGCGTGCGCCGACTTCCTTCAGCAGGCGCTCTTCACCGGTGATCTTGTCGCCGTCCAGCGTGAGGCGGATGAGGCTGCCGTCGGCAAGCGCGCCGAGGAACAGGCTGTTGTTCCACTTGGAATCCGGGTGCGCGGTATAGAACGCCATGCCCGACAAACCCGGCGATTTCTCCCACACGTGGTACGGCTGCTCCATGCCCGGCGCCGACGTGCCCACGGCTTCGGGAATCTTCAGGCCGGAATAGTTGATGCCGTGCGTGATGATGGGCCAGCCGTAGTTCTTGCCCGCCTCGGGAATGTTGATCTCGTCGCCGCCCTTCGGGCCGTGCTCGGCTTCCCACACCTTGCCGGTGCGCGGATCCAGCGCCAGCGACTGCATGTTGCGATGGCCGTAGCTCCAGATCTCCGGACGCGCGTCCTTGCGACCCACGAACGGATTGTCGGCCGGCACGCTGCCGTCGACGTTCAGGCGCACCAGCTTGCCCTGCAGCATGTCGAGCTTCTGCGCGGTCGGGCGATCGTTGCGTTCGCCCTGCGTGATGAAGACGTGGCCCTTGCCATCGAAGACGATGCGCGAACCGAAGTGGTTCGGGCCGACCAGCTTGGGCTCCTGGCGGTAGAAGACCTTCACGTCGGACAAGGCGTTCTGGCCCAGCGTGGCGGTCGCGACGGCGGTGCCGGCGCTGCCCTCCGGGCCGGGTTCGGCGAAGCTCAGGAAGATGCGCTTGCTGGTGGCGAAGTCCGGCGCCAGCACGACGTCGAGCAGACCGCCCTGGCCTTCGGCCCACACCGCGGGCACGCCGCCGAGCGGCGCGGACAGGGTGCCGTCCGCCGATACGTGGCGCAGTCGGCCCGGACGTTCGGTGACCAGGAAGCCGCCGTCCGGCAGCAAGGCGACGCTCCAGGGATGCTCCAATCCGGCCACGAGGGTCGTGACCGTGACGCTGCCGTTCTGGCTGGCGACGGTCTGTGTGGGCAATGCCTTCGGCGCGGCAGCGGTCGCCGTCGTCGCGGAGGTGGCAGCGGCTTCCTCGCCCTGGCGCGCCTGACAGGCGACCAGCGTCAGCGAGAGGGCGAGGGCGAGCGTGGTGCAATGCACGGCATGGCGCATGGGCAGGGCTCCTGTCCGTCTGTGTGGGGTTGGGGTGGGCTCAACGATAACCGGCGGCCTGCAGTTCGAACAATTCCGCATAGCGGCCGCCCTGTGCCAACAGTTGTTCGTGCGTGCCACTCGCTTCCAGCCGGCCTTCGGCCAGCACAAGGATGCGGTCGGCCATGCGCACGCTGCTGAAGCGGTGCGAGATCAACACCGCGGTCTTTCCTTCGGACAGCTCCTTGAAACGCTGGAACACTTCGAACTCGCTGCGCGCATCGAGCGCCGCGGTGGGTTCGTCGAGGATCATCACCTGCGCATCGCGCATGTAGGCCCGGGCGATGGCGATCTTCTGCCACTGGCCGCCGGAGAGGTCCACGCCCGTCTTGAAGCGTCGTCCGATCAGTTGTTCGTAGCCGCGAGGCAGGCCCTCGATGACTTCGTCGGCCATTGCGCGACGTGCGGCATCGCGGATGCGCTGGGCATCGTCCATCGCGTCGATCTGTCCCACGCCGATGTTCTCGCCGGCGGTGAGGTGGTAGCGCACGAAGTCCTGGAAGATCACGCCGACGTTGCCGCGCAGGTCATCGAGGTCGTACTCGCGCAGATCGCGACCATCGAGCAGGATGCGGCCTTCGTCCGGGTCGTACAGGCGTGCCAGCAGTTTCACCAGCGTGGTTTTTCCGGCGCCGTTCTCACCGACCAGTGCCAGCACTTCGCCCGCGCGCAGCTCGAAATCCAGTCCGCGCAGCGCCCAGTTCTCCGCGTCGGGATAGCGGAAGCCCACGTTCTCGAAGGCGAAACCGCGCGCGATGGGGCGCGGTATCGGCAACGCGTCCGGCGGCGAGACGATCTCGGGCCGGATCTCGAAGAACGAGAACAGATCGTCCAGGTACAGCGCCTGTCCCGCGACCTGCGAGAAACCCACCAGCAGCCCTTCGAGCAACTGGCGCAGGCGGCGGAAGCTGCCGGCGAGGAAGGTGAGGTCGCCGATGCTGAAATCGCCCTTCACCGTGCGCCACGCGATGTAGGCGTAGGCGATGTAATACCCCAGCGTGCCCAGGGCGGCGAGCAGCGTGCCCCAGAACGCGCGGCGGCGGGCCAGGGCGCGGTTGGCACGGAAGAAACCGTCGGCCAGCTCGCGGTACTTGGCGATGAGAAAGCGATGGAGGTTGAAGATCTTCACCTCCTTCGCCGTTTCCACGCTCGCGCCCATCTGGCGCACGTACTCCAGCTGGCGGCGTTCCGGCGTCCAGGCGAAGTTGAGCGAATAGCCCAGCGCGTTGAAGTGCGCCTCGCCGATGAACGCAGGCAGCAGTGCAACGGCCAGCAGCACGATCAGCCACGGTGCGAAGACCAGCAGGCCGGCCGCGAAACTGATGACGGTGATGGCGTCCTGCACCTGGCCGAACAACTGGCTCATCAGGTTCATGCGCCCCATCGTCTGCCGACGCGCACGATCGAGCTTGTCCTGCAGGTCGGGGTCTTCGAAGTCCTCCAGGTCCAGCGTGGCCGCATGCTCCATCAGGCGCACGCTGGTGACGTTGGTGAACAGCTCCGACAGCAGCCCGTCGCCGTAGCTGACCATGCGGCCGAACAGATCGGACGCGATGGCCAGTGCGAACTCCATCAGCAGCAGGGTCGCCAGCGTGTCCAGCTGGCCGCTGTGCCATGCATCCAGTGCCGAGGTGAAGCCGTGGCCGGCGGAGATCAGACGCACGGCTTCGTCGATGATCAGCTTGCCGACGTACAACGTGGCAATCGGCAGGAACGCGCGGACCACGCGCAGGCCGAGCGTGGTGAGCGTCAGGCCGGGACTGGTCGCCCAGATCTGCCGCAGGAACGGAGGCAGGTTGCGCAGCGCATTGAAGCGCTCGCGCAGGCTGGGCTTGGAGGCGGGCGGTGAGGCCGTCGCATGTGGAGGCATGCGGCGATTGTGCCCGTTGCGTGCGGCGCGGCGGTGAAGCGGTTCGTCCGCGGCACTCAGGTGGCGCTGCGCGCACGCCGCGTGGTGGTCTGTCGCGCCGGCGTTTTCGGGGGCGCTGCCTTGCGTGCGACGCGCTTTGCGGGGCCGAGCTCAATCCACGTCGGCGCGTGGTCACTGGGCTTGGGTTCGCCGCGTACCCAGCGGTCCACTCCGGCGGCGCGCAGGCGAGGGGCGAGCTCCGCGTTGAGCAACAGGTGGTCGATACGCAGGCCGGCATCGCGTTCCCAGTGCTGACGGAAGTAGTCCCAGAACGTGTACACGCGCTCCTCTCCGAAGACATGCCGCAGCGCATCCAGCCAACCCTGGTCGAGCAGTTGCTGGTAGCGTTCGCGGCTCTCGGGCTGCAGCAGGGCGTCCTTGCGCCAGGACTTCGGGTTGTAGATGTCCTCGTCGGTGGGCACCACGTTGTAGTCGCCGGCCATCACCACCGGCTGGCCGCTGTCGATCCAATGGCGCGCGCGCACGAGCAGCCGGTCCATCCAGGCCAGTTTGTAGTCGAACTTGGGACCCGGCTGCGGGTTGCCGTTGGGCAGGTACAGGCAGATCACGATCACCCCGTGCGCCGCGGCTTCGATGTAACGGCTCTGGGTGTCGTCCGGGTCGCCGGGCAGTCCGCGGCCGATCTCCACCGGGTCGGCGTCGCGGGCCAGGATGGCCACCCCGTTCCACGACTTCTGCCCATGCCAGATCGCCCCGTAGCCGGCCCCGGCGATGGCCTCGACCGGGAAGGCCTCCTCCGGCGCCTTCAGCTCCTGGAGGCACACCACTTCCGGCTGTTCGCGGCGCAGCCATTCCAGCAGGGCGCCCAGCCGGGTATTGATGCCGTTGATGTTGAAGGTGGCGATCTTCACCGGACACGGTCCACGCGGGCACAGGCCGGTCACGCTATTCGGCGGGACGTGAACGCGGCGGCGTACGGGCGCGGGGCGGTTTTTTTGGGCGGCAGGCGGGACCTCGGTCCCTGGTCTGGGGCAAAGGCGGGCCTGGTTGTCTTAACCCATTGAATCGGCCATAATTTCCGGCTCCCGCGGCTCCGGCTGCCGGGAGACCTTGCTCCACCACGCCCAGTCCGGGCGTCGGGGGGCTGATACGGACGTGCGGCGGGCTTCCGCGCACGGCCATCATCCACAAGGAAACATCCATGCGTCATTACGAAGTCGTGTTCCTGGTCCATCCGGACCAGAGCGAGCAGGTGCCGGCCATGATCGAGCGCTACAAGGGCTTGATCGAAGGCGGCGAAGGCAAGATCCACCGTCTCGAGGACTGGGGCCGCCGTCAGCTGGCCTACCCGATCGAGAACCTGGTCAAGGCCCACTACGTCCTGCTCAACATCGAGTGCACCCAGAACGTGCTGAACGAGCTGGTCGACGGTTTCCGTTTCAACGATGCCGTCCTGCGCCACCTGGTGATCAAGCGTGACGGCCCGGATACCGAGCAGTCGCTGATCATGAAGTACAAGGACGAGAAGGGCGACAAGCCCGAGCGTGGCGAGCGCCGCCGCCGTGACGAGGATGGCGAGGGCGTCGGCACGGCCGATGACAACGCCGATGACAGCGCAGAAGCCGCGTGAAAAAGAAGCCCTCCAGGAGCAGCGCACCCATGTCCAAGTTCTTCCGTCGCCGTAAGTTCTGCAAGTTCACTGCCGAAGGTGTGAAGGAGATCGACTACAAGGATCTCAACACCCTGCGTCAGTACCTCACCGAGACCGGCAAGATCGTGCCGAGCCGCGTGACCGGTACCAAGTCGAAGTACCAGCGCCAGCTGGCAACGGCCGTCAAGCGCGCCCGTTTCCTGGCCCTGATCCCGTACACCGACAACCACAACGCGTAAGGCGTTCCGGAGCCTCGTGCCGCACGGCGCGAGGCTTCGCCGCATATCGCATTCCACTGTCATTCGGACAGCCATCGCTGCGGGGCGCCTGCCTCGCTAACGAATACGGAGCAACACCATGCAACTGATCCTCCTGCAGAACGTGCAGAACCTCGGCAAGCTGGGCGACAAGGTCACCGTCAAGCCGGGCTTCGGCCGCAACTACCTGATCCCGTACGGCAAGGCCGCGCCGGCGACCCCGGCCAACCTGGCCGAGTTCGAGGCCCGCCGCGCCGAGTACGAAGCCAAGGCCAAGGCCTCGCTGGAAGGCGCCGAAGGCCGCAAGGCCGCGCTCGACGGCGTCGAGGTGACCATCAGCGCCAATGCTTCGACCGAAGGCAAGCTGTACGGCTCGATCAGCCCGCGCGACATCGCCGAGGCGCTGACCAAGCTGGGCCACAAGGTCGAGAAGTCGGAAGTCGTGCTGGGCGAAGGCCCGCTGCGCCGCACCGGCGAGCACGAAGTCGTCGTGCACCTGCACGCCGACATCGAAGCCACCGTCAAGGTCATCGTGGTCGGCGAAGTCGCCTGATCCGCGAAACCGGACTGCTTCAACGAAGGGCGCCGCAAGGCGCCTTTCGTCTTTCTGGGCCAGGCCAAATGGCAGGTGTGGTGTGGGGGAGACCCCAGCGTCGATTAGGAGGTTTCCCATGGAGGCCATCCCCCTGGCATGGGAGTGTGGCACCGCCCTCCCGCAACCCCGACCGCGCCATGGCCCCGCAGCGCTCCTCCCTGTCAGTTCCCGCCGTCGATACGGTCCTCCGCGTCGCGCAGCCACCTCGCGATCCCCAGGCGGTATACCTGGACCTGCTCACGCAGAGCCTTCGCGATGCCTGCGACACGCAGGGCGATCGAGTCTTCCCGCTGATCGCGCAGATGATCGACCACCACATCGCCGGCAGTCTGCAGACGCCGCGCATCGGCCGCTGGCGCAACGAGGCACTCGACTGCCTGCTGGCGCTCATCTCTCCACGCATGCCGGGACAGGTGCGCCACCTGCTGGCAGACACGGTGCAGGACGACTGACCGGTCGTCGGCGCGACGCCCGGTGTTCCACGGTCGTGCGTTTGATCCACGGCCCTGATGTGCCCGTGCCGCAATGGTCTCAGGCCATGAGACGGATGCATGCCTCCATGCGGGCATGAGTATCCACGCGATATCCACAGACTTATCTGCAACGGCCCGGACGCTTCCGCGTCTACGATGCCCGACCCGCGACACACAATTGGCCGCCTTGGCGCAGGGAAGGGGATAGCAACGTCAATGAGCGTACGACCGGGGTTCCGCGGGGAAAAACGTTTCGAGACGCGCAGCGACCAGCGCATCGACCAGCTGCGCGTTCCGCCGCAGTCGATCGAGGCCGAGCAGGCCGTGCTCGGTGGCCTGATGCTGGCCCCGGATTCCTACGACCGGGTCGCCGATCAGCTCCACGACAGCGACTTCTACCGTCGCGACCACCAGCTCATCTATCGCGCGATCCGCGAACTGGCGGAGAAGAACCGCCCGTTCGACGCCGTGACCCTGGGTGAGTGGTTCGAATCGCAGGGACTGGCCGAGCAGGTCGCAGGTGGCGCCTACCTGATCGAACTGGCCAGCACCACGCCCTCGGCCGCCAACATCACCGCGTACGCGGAGATCGTCCGCGACAAGGCGATCCTGCGCCAGCTGATCGATGTCGGCACCGGCATCGTCAACGACGGCTTCCAGCCGGACGGGCGCGACAGCAGCGAGATCCTGGAGGAAGCCGAGCGCCAGGTGCTCGCCATCGCGCAGGCCAACTCCACCGGCAAGACCGACTTCACCCCGGTCACCAAGGCGCTGTCCGAAGCCTTCGACGTGCTGCAGACGCGCTACACCAACGGCAGCGGCGTCACCGGCCTGTCGACCGGCTACACCGAGCTCGACATGATGACGGCCGGCCTGCAGAAGACCGACCTGATCATCCTCGCGGCGCGTCCGGCGATGGGCAAGACCACGCTCGCGCTGAACATGGCCGAGACCGCCGCCTTCCGCAGCAAGCTGCCGGTGGCCGTGTTCTCGATGGAAATGTCGGCCAGCCAGTTGGCGATGCGACTGATCTCCTCGGTCGGCCGCGTCAATGCGCAGCGCCTGCGCACCGGCCAGTTGGAGGACGAGGACTGGAGCCGTGTCACCGGCGCGATCCGCCAGCTGCGTGAAGTGAAGATCTTCATCGACGACGAGCCGGGCCTGTCGCCGGTGAAGCTGGCCGCCAAGGCGCGCCGCCTCAAGCGCGAACACGGTGGCCTGGGCCTGATCGTCATCGACTACCTGCAGCTGATGTCCGTGCCCGGCAACAGCGAGAACCGCGCGACGGAAATCTCCGAGATCTCGCGCTCGCTCAAGGGCCTGGCGAAGGAACTGCAGGTGCCGGTCATCGCGCTGTCGCAGCTCAACCGCTCGCTGGAAACGCGTACCGACAAGCGACCGGTGATGGCCGACCTGCGCGAATCGGGCGCCATCGAGCAGGACGCGGACATGATCATGTTCATCTACCGCGACGACTACTACAACAAGGAGAACTCGCCGGACAAGGGACTGGCCGAGGTCATCATCGGCAAGCAGCGTTCGGGCCCGACGGGCTCGTGCAAGCTCAAGTTCTTCGGCGAGTACACGCGCTTCGACAACCTCTCGCACGATTCGGTCGGCAGTTTCGAGTAACCACGCCGCTACAGGCCCTTGTCGCCGGCTGCACGCACGCCGGTGCATGCTGACGGCATGGACCGCGAACCCGTGCAATCCCAGGCGCTGGTCAGCGTGGGTTACGACCCAGACCGCCGCATGCTCGAGGTCGAATTCGAGGGCGGCGCGGTCTATCGCTACTACGACATTCCGCCCGAGCTGCATGCCGGGCTGATGGCCGCGCCGTCGCGCGGCGAGTTCTTCGCCACGCACATCCGCAACGAAGGTTTCGACTACGTACGCATGGACGAGGACGTAGCACCGGATTGACGCGTCCCTAACGTCGCCCGGTGCAGCGTGACCGTATCGCCCATCCCTGCGGAGCGAGTCATGCGCAATCGTGTTCTTCCCATGCTGATGCTGGGCCTGACGGCTTCGTGCTTAAGCGTCGCTGCGTTCGCGCAGAAATCGTCGACCCGGCAGCCGCACTGCTACGACGTCGAGGTCCAGAAGCCCAAGGAGGTCAAGGACCAGCACAAGATCGCCGGCACTGCGCTGGGCGCGGTGGCGGGCGGCCTGCTCGGCAACCAGGTCGGCGGCGGCAGCGGCAAGAAGATCGCCACCGCCGCGGGAGCGGTCGGCGGTGCCGTGGCCGGTCGCAAGATCCAGGAAAACCAGCAGAACAAGACCGAGACGGTGGTCGAGCGCCGCTGCGACTGACGATGCGTTCGCCATCGGGCGATGCCGCGCGCAAGGCGCAGCGGGCCTCCATGCGCGCTTAGAATGGACGTCCACGCGATCACCCGCCGCGAAACGTGCCCGCCATCTCTTCCGGAAATCCGCCTGCCGTCAGCGAGCGGCCCACCCGCATCGTCGTCGACCTCGACCATCTGGCGTTCAACCTGCGCAGCATCCGCGCGCATGTGGGCGTGCCGGTCATGGGCATCGTCAAGGCCAACGCGTACGGGCACGGCCTGGTGCCCGTCGCCCTGCACCTGCAGGCGCAGGGCGTCGAGCAACTGGGCGTGGCGTTCGTGGAGGAGGGCATCGCCCTGCGCCAGGCCGGCGTGACCGCACCAGTGCTGGTGATGGGCGGCATCTTCGGGCCGCAGGTCGCGCAGTTCATCGCGCACGATCTGGAGATCACCGTGTCCTCGCTCGACAAGCTGCGGCAGGTCGAGGCCGCCGCGGAGGCGATGGGACGCAAGGCGGTGATCCATCTGAAGATCGATACCGGCATGGAACGCGTCGGCGTGCACAGCTATTCGGCGCGCCCCTTCATCGAGGCGGCGGTGGCTTCGAAATGGTGCGTGCTCAAGGGCATCTATTCGCATCTGGCGTGCTCGGACGATCCGTCCTCGCCGATGACAGGGCAGCAGACGGAGCGCTTCCTCGAAGCCTGCGCGCACATCGAACGCATGGGCGCGCCGATGCCCATCCGCCACCTCGCCAACTCCGGTGGCGTGCTGCATTTCCCGGAGACGTGGCTGGACATGGTGCGCCCCGGCATCGTGCTGTACGGCGTCCAGCCCGATCCCGCATCGCATCGCACCGTGGCCGTGAAACCGGTGATGTCGCTGGCTTCGCAGGTGGTGTATTTCAAGGTGGTGAAGGCCGGCAATACGGTCAGTTATGGCGCGACCTGGAAGGCCGACCACGACACGCGCGTGGTGACGGTGCCCATCGGCTACGGCGACGGCTATCCGCGCGCGTTGTCCTCGCGCGGCGACGTGCTGATCCGCGGCGCACGCCATCCCATCGTGGGGCGGGTGTGCATGGACCAGTTCATGGTCGACATCGGTCAGGGCAGCGCCTGGAACGAAGACGAGGTGGTGCTCATCGGCGCCCAGGGCGATCAGGCCATCACCGTCGAGGATCTTGCGCAGCTGGCGGGGGTGATTCCGTACGAGATCCTCGTCGGCCTCAACGACCGCATTCCGCGCGAGTACCGGGGCGGCGTTTCCGCCTGAGCGCACGTCCGCGTGCAGTGACGGCATACTGAGGCCATCGACCCCCAGGGGCATGGCGATGTCCGGAACCGACGCAAACGCGGCTGCGCTGGCGCTGGTGTGGTTCCGCAACGACCTGCGGCTGGACGACAACCCTGCGCTGCAGGCCGCCCTCGACGCCGGCTACGTGCCGGTCCCGGTCTACATCCACGCGCCGGACGAGGCAGGCGACTGGCGCCCCGGTGCGGCATCGGACGCATGGCGGCATCGCTCGCTGGCCGCGCTGGATGCCCGGCTGCGGCAGCGCGGTTCGCACCTGCGCCATTTCTTCGGCCCCAGCCTGGCGACGCTGCAATCGCTGATCGCGATGTCCGGCGCCGAGGCGGTGTTCTGGAACCGCCGTTACGAACCCGCCTTCGAACGGCGCGATGCCCACATCAAGCAGACCCTGCGCGCGCAGGGCGTGCGGGCGGAAAGCTTCAACTCCGCCTTGCTGTTCGAGCCATGGACGGTCCGCACGCGTCAGGGCGGACCGTTCAAGGTGTTCACGCCGTTCTGGAAGGCCGTGCTGGCGCAATGGCAGCACGCGCCGTGCGGCGACGCGCCCGCGCGCCTGCCGTATCGGGATGACGGCCCCGCGGGCGTGCCGCTGGTGGCCCTCAAGCTGGCGCCGCGCCGCGACTGGGACCGCGGCTTCTGGAACGAATGGACGCCGGGCGAGGAGGGCGCGCGTGCCGCGCTGGATACCTTCGTCGACGGCGCCCTGCGCGGCTATGCCACGCAGCGCGACCGTCCCGACCGTGCCGGAACCTCGCGCCTGTCGCCACACCTGCATTTCGGCGAACTCTCCCCATGGCGCATTGCGTCGGCGCTGGAGCGCGAGCGCAACGCCCGTAACGCGGCCGACATCGACGCGTTCCTGCGCGAACTGGGGTGGCGCGAATTCGCCCACCACCTGCTGCATCACTTTCCCGACACGCCCTCGCAGAACTTCGATCCAAGGTTCAACGATTTCGATTGGGCGCCGGCCACGGAGGCGCGGCTGGCGGAATGGCGCGACGGACGTACCGGCGTGCCCATCGTCGATGCGGGGTTGCGCGAGCTGTGGGCCACCGGCTGGATGCACAACCGCGTGCGCATGATCGTCGCCAGCTTCCTGACCAAGCACCTGCGCCAGCACTGGCGGCACGGTGCGCGCTGGTTCTGGGACACGCTGGTCGATGCGGACCTGGCCAACAACACACTGGGCTGGCAATGGGTGGCGGGCACCGGCGCGGACGCGGCGCCGTATTTCCGAGTGTTCAACCCGCTGCTGCAGGCCCAGAAGTTCGACCCCGACGGGCGCTACATCGCCCGTTGGCTGCCGGAGCTGGCGTCGTTGCCGCTGCCGTTGCGCTTTGCGCCCTGGCAGGACCCGCAGGCCCTGCAACGCGCAGCGCCCGAGTATCCGCCGCAGCCGAACGTGGAACTGGCGGCGGGGCGCGATCGGGCCCTGGCTGCCTACCGCAAGCTGCGGGATTGAACGTGCGTTGACGCTGCTCTCGGCGGCGTGATTCACTCGCCCGAGGCTGCCTCGGAGGGCGCATGGCCACAGCGCGGACACGAGCACGCACGCGGCGGGGACGTCGCGCGCCGATGTCGAAGGTGGATACCGCCTGGCTGCGCATGGAGCGGCCGACCAATCCGATGATGATCACCGGCGTGCTGATGTTCGCCCAGCCGATGTCGCTGGAGCGCCTCAAGCGCGTGGTGAAGGAGCGCTTCCTGTCCTATAAGCGCTTCCGCCAGAAGGCGGTGGTAACGCCCGCCGGCGCGCACTGGGAAACCGACCTGGACTTCAAGCTCGACTGGCACGTGCAGCACGCGGCCTTGCCGGGACGCGCGGACAAGCGGGCGCTGGAACGCTTCGTCAGCCAGCTCGCGTCCTCGCCGCTCAGTCACGACCGCCCTCTCTGGCAGTTCCATCTGGTCGAGCGCTACGACGGCGGCGGTTCGGCGCTGGTGGCGCGCATCCACCACAGCTACGCGGACGGCATCGCGCTGGTGCAGGTGCTGCTCTCGCTCACCGACACCGAACCCGACGACGGCAGCACGCTGCCGCGCACATGGCTCAAGAAGGATCACGCCGGCGTCGCGCGACGCGTGGGCGCAGTGGATCGCTATGTGCAGCTGGGCAGCAAGGTGGTCGAGAAAGGGTTGGAGATGTACCGCGACCCCAGCCTCGCCGCCGTGCTGGCGAAGGAGGGTGGCGAGATCGCGCGCGAGCTGCTCAACGCGCTGGCGTTGTCCGACGACCCGCCTTCGCTGCTGCGCGGACGACTGGGTGTGAGCAAGCGCGTCGCGTGGGCGGAGCCGCTGGATCTGGAAGAGGTGAAGGCCGTCGGGCGCGCGTGCGACTGCACCGTCAACGACGTGCTCATGGCGACGGCCGCCGGTGCGCTGCGCAGCTACATGATCGAGCGCGGCGACCATGTCGAAGGCATGACGCTGCGGGCCACGGTGCCGGTCAACCTGCGCCCGCTCGAGCATGCGCGCCAGCTGGGCAACCACTTCGGACTGGTGTTCCTGGATCTGCCGGTGGGCGAGGAGAACCCGATCCGTCGCCTCGAGCGCGTCGCGCAATGCATGCAGTCGCTCAAGGGGTCGCGCCAGGCCATCGTCGCCTACGGCCTGCTGGCCGCGCTTGGCATGGCGCCGGCCGCCGTGCAGGGACTGGCGCTGGAGCTGTTCAGTCGCAAGGCGACCGCCGTGGCGACCAACGTGCCCGGGCCGCAGCAACCGTTGTATCTGGCCGGCTGCCAGCTGCGCGAGATGATGTTCTGGGTGCCACAGACCGGTTCGATCGGCGTGGGTATCTCCATCCTCAGCTACAACGGTCGCGTGCACTTCGGCCTCATCGCCGACGGCCGGCTCATTCCCGATCCGGACGCGGTGATCCGTCGCTTCGGTGCGGAGTTCGAGAAGCTGTTGTATCTGTCCTTGATGGGAAACTGGGACGTGACGCTCGATGCGGACTCTGCGCAAGCACTGATTTCTACCGCAGACTGAACGGGGCTCCGAGCCCCTCACCCGTTTGGGCACATCCCCGTGTTTAGCTTGTGCCGTCACTCGGCACACGCCGATCTTTCAGCAAGGACCGACATGAAGAATTCGATCAAGACCGCCATCCTCGGCCTGACTGCCGCCGCGCTGCTCGCCGGTTGCGCCACCAGCGGTGGCGGCTACTACGGCCAGCCGTATCCGCAGCAGCCGCAGCAACAGGGCCAGCCGCAGGGCCAGCAGCAGGGCATGAGCAAGACCAGCAAGGGCGCGATCATCGGCGCGCTTGCGGGTGTCGCGGCCGGCCTGCTCAGCGGCGACGATGCGACCGAGCGTCGTCAGCGTGCGCTCGTCGGCGCTGGCGTGGGCGGCCTTGCCGGCGCAGCCATCGGCAACTACCAGGACCGCCAGGAACGTGCGCTGCGCGAGCAGATGGCGGGCACCGGCGTCGAAGTGGTGCGCCAGGGCAACAACATCACCCTCAACATGCCCAGCGGCATCACGTTCGATTTCGACAAGTCGAACCTGAAGCCCGAGTTCTACCCGGTGCTGGACAACGTGGCGCGGACGCTGCAGGAGTACAACCAGACGGTCGTGGAAGTTGCCGGCCACACCGACAGCGTCGGCAGCGATGCCTACAACCAGAAGCTGTCCGAACAGCGCGCCAACACGGTGGCCTCCCACCTGATGAGCCGCGGCCTCAACCGCGAGCGCTTCATCGTGGTCGGCGCCGGCGAGACGCGCCCGGTCGCCAGCAACGACACCGAGGCCGGCCGTGCGCAGAACCGCCGCGTCGAGATCACGCTGGTGCCGATCGAGTCGTGATCTGACGCGTTCTGTAGAAGTGGTGCTGAAACGGGCCGCGCATGCGGCCCGTTTTGTTGGGCGACCATTTCTCGTTGCCGCTTCCGGCTGCCGGATCGGATATTCGGTGGAAATCGACCGGAGAAGTGGTGATGCATCGCGTGTTCAAGATCGGGATCGTATTGATCGTCCTGCTTTGCCTCGCTTCGCTCGGCATCCACGATGTGCCGAAGGACATGGCAGGCATCGTCGCCCCCGCGTCACTGGTGCTGATGGCGATCTCGATTGCCCAGCAGACCTCGACTCACGAGCAGATGAAGGCGGACAACCTCCTGGTCGTGCAGGTGCAGGCCCTGATCGCGCTGATCGAGGACGATCGCGTGAAGCTTGACGGCATGCAGCAGGCGTTCGTGAGCACCGGTTCGTGGAATCCCAGGTTCCATTCCGTCCGGAAGCGCCACGCGCGGCGGGTGGCCGAACTGAATCTGCTGGTCGGGCGTCAGCTCAGGCTCGAGGGCCTGGCGATGTCGGATTCCGACCCGGCGGAAAATGCGGAATAAAAAAGGCCCGCCATTGGCGGGCCTTTTCGTCGATCGGAGCCGGATGGCTCAGTGCGCGCCGTGCAGGTCGCGCAGGTTGCTCTGGCGCGAATAGAAGTACGCGGCCAGGTCGGCGATCTGCTGGTCGGTCAGCTCTTTGGCCTGGCTCGACATCAGCGGATGCTCGCGGTCGCCATCGCGGTACGCCTGCAGCGAATGGGCGATGTAGTCGTAGTACTGGCCGGCGAGCTTCGGGTAGGTCTCGTCGATCGGTGCGTTGCCTTCGGCGCCGTGGCAGTCGAAGCAGGACTGGCCGGTGGCCTTGCCCTTGGTCTGGGCCAGCTTCTCGCCGGCGGCGATGTGGCCGGCCGGCAGGCCCGCGGACGACGAGGTGTGGCCCGAAGCGCGATCGGCAGCCGAATGCTCGGCCGGCGTGTCGGAGCTGGAGCAGCCGGCGACAGCGACGGCCGCGAGCAGGGCAATGGCGAGGAACTTGTTCGTCATGGTCGTGCGCTCACTCACTTCAGGGACGAAAGGAAAGCCGCGATGTCGGCGATGTCCTGGTCGGAGAAGCTCTGCGACTGGGCCTGCATCGTCGGGTGCTTGCGCGTGCCCTTCTTGTATTCGTTGAGCGCGTTGGTCAGATACACCGCCGACTGCCCGCCGATCTTCGGCACGTGGTAGTTCGGGTAGGCGTTCTTGTAACCAGTGACGCCGTGGCAGCCCTGGCAGGTGTAGGTCAGCTGGCGACCCCTGTCGGCATTGCCCGTGACAGCGGCGGGAGCCGGCGTCGCGGCGGCAGCGGCCGGGGCGGCGGCGGGGGCCTGGGTTTCCTGGGCCGACGCGCTGAACGCGGCGGTGGTCAGGACGAAGCAGGCGGCGATCATCAGCGGTCGCATCATGTCGTAGTCCGCAATCTCGAATGGCTAGCGAAGGTTCTGGAGCTGGCTGCGCGTGGTCGCCCGATTCATCGAACACCTGACTGGGGCGCGCACAAGTCGGCAAGTATAGCTTGCGATGTCGATGCAACGAAGTCGTGCCATTTTGCATCGATGGTTGTTGCGGGTCCTGATCGCCGATCCAGGGCGGTCCGGCAGCGCAGTGGCTCCAGTCACCATGACCTTCGGCGGATGCGGTGAATTGGGGCGGTGATATACCTATATACAACACCGGCATACAGCCCGGTAAATAGCCATCTGGGGTCCAATTCAATGCGTCACTTCGCCCGAAATCGCAGCCGTGGTTTTGCCCGCGCCGCTGTCGTCCTGTTGCCGTGCCTGTTGCTCCTGAGCGCCTGCAAGGGCGGGGGCGGGGCCGGCGAAGCCCAGGCCAAGCCGGGGGAGCAGAAGGGCCCGGACGCCGTCCCGGTCGAGGTCGCCAAGGCCTCCCGTCGCGCCGTCGCCGCCAGCTATACCGGCACCGCCCCGCTGGAGCCGGTGGCCGAGTCGCAGGTGGTCGCCAAGACCTCGGGCGTGGCGCTGAACGTGATGGTCGAGGAAGGCCAGCAGGTGCGCGCCGGGCAGACCCTGGTGCGCCTGGACTCCGCCCGTTCGGAGCTGCAGGCCGCCCAGACCGCCGCGCAGATGCGCAAGCTGGAGGCGAACTACGCGCGCGCTAAGCAGATGGCCGACCAGAAGCTGCTCAGCGCGAACGACAACGACCAGCTGCGCTTCGACCTTGAGGAAGCGCGCGCGGCCAACCGCATGGCCACGCTGGAGCTGTCGTACGCCAACGTCGAGGCGCCGATCAACGGCGTGATCGCTTCGCGCTCGATCAAGACCGGCAACTTCGTCCAGATCAACACGCCGATCTTCCGCATCGTCGACACCTCGCGCCTGGAGGCCACGCTGAACGTGCCCGAGCGCGAGCTGGCCACGCTGAAGTCCGGCCTGCCGGTGCTGCTGCAGGTCGATGCGCTGCCGGGCAAGACCTTCACCGGCACCGTCGACCGCGTCTCACCGGTGGTGGACTCGGGCAGCGGTACCTTCCGCGTCGTGTGCGCGTTCAAGGGCGACGGCGTGCTGCAGCCGGGCATGTTCGGCCGCCTCAAGATCGACTACGACCAGCGCGCCGACGCGCTCGTCGTGCCGCGCGTGGCCCTGCTGGAAGACGACGGCGATCCGGCCGTGTTCGTCGTCACCGGCGACAAGACCAAGCGCGTGCCGGTCAAGCTGGGTTACATGGACGGCTCCTGGGCCGAAATCCGCGACGGCGTGAAGGAAGGCGAGCAGGTCGTCGTGGCCGGCAAGACCGCGCTGCGCGACGGCACGGTGGTGCAGGTGCTGGGCCAACCGCAGGCGAAGAAGCCCGAAGTCGCGGCTGTCGCCAAGACCGACGACAAGAAGTAATCGCGGAGAGCGCAACGTGACGCAACCTGCGAACACGCAAGGATTCAATCTGGTCGAGTTCTCCACCCGTCGACGGGTAACCGTCATGATGGTGACGCTCACCTTCGTCCTGTTCGGCCTGATCGCGCTGGGCGATCTCAAGGTCAACCTGCTGCCGGACCTGAGCTATCCCACGCTCACCGTCCGCACCGAGTACACCGGTGCGGCGCCGGCGGAAATCGAAACCCTGATCAGCGAGCCGGTCGAGGAAGCCGTCGGCGTCGTGAAGGGGCTGCGCAAGCTCAAGTCGGTCTCGCGCACCGGCCAGAGCGACGTGGTGCTGGAGTTCGCCTGGGGCACCGACATGGACCAGGCCAGTCTGGAGGTGCGCGACAAGATGGAAGTCGTGCAGCTGCCGCTGGAGGCCAAGGCACCGGTGCTGCTGCGCTTCAATCCGTCCACGGAGCCGATACTGCGCATTGCGCTGTCGCCCAAGAACCAGGCGTCCAGCGACACCGAGGCCCTGCGCCAGCTCACGGGCATGCGCCGCTATGCGGACGATGACCTGAAGAAGAAGCTCGAGCCGGTGGAAGGCGTGGCGGCCGTGAAGGTCGGCGGCGGCCTTGAGGACGAGATCCAGGTCGACATCGACCAGCAGAAGCTGGCGCAGCTCAACCTGCCCATCGACAACGTTATCCAGCGCCTGCAGCAGGAGAACATCAACATCTCCGGCGGCCGCCTGGAAGAGGGCTCGCAGCGTTACCTCGTGCGCACGGTGAACCAGTTCGCCAGCGTGCCCGAGATCCGCGAGATGCTGGTCACGACGCAGAACGGTGGCGACAACGCTGCCGCGTCGGCGGCCGCGCAGATGGCGGCGATCGCCGCGCAGACCGGTTCGGCGGCGGCGATGGCGGCGGCCGCCTCGGTGCAGAACGCGAACTCCGGCGGCAGTTCCGTGGTCGCGGGCGGACGTCCCGTGCGCCTGAAGGACGTCGCCGATGTCCGCCAGGGCTTCAAGGAACGCGAGGCCATCATCCGCCTGGCCGGCAAGGAAGCGGTCGAGCTGGCCATCTACAAGGAAGGCGACGCCAACACCGTCGCCACCGCGGATGCAATCCAGAAGCGTCTGAAGGAGATCGAGTCGCAGATCCCGCCGGACATCGAACTGACCACCATCGACGACCAGTCGACGTTCATCCGACACGCCATCAGCGACGTCAAGAAGGATGCGGTGATCGGCGGCATGCTGGCGATCCTGATCATCTTCCTGTTCCTGCGCGATGGCTGGAGCACGTTCGTGATCAGCCTGTCGCTGCCGGTCTCGATTATCGCGACGTTCTTCTTCATGGGCCAGATGGGCCTGAGCCTCAACGTCATGTCGCTGGGCGGCCTCGCGCTGGCGACCGGCCTGGTGGTGGACGACTCCATCGTCGTGCTCGAAAGCATCGCCAAGGCACGCGAGCGCGGGCTGGGCATCCTCGATGCAGCCATTGCCGGCACGCGCGAGGTCAGCATGGCCGTGGTCGCGTCCACGCTGACCACCATCGCGGTGTTCCTGCCGCTGGTGTTCGTGCAGGGCATCGCCGGGCAGTTGTTCCGCGATCAGGCGCTGACCGTGGCGCTGGCCATCGGTATCTCGCTGATCGTGTCGATGACGCTGATCCCGATGCTGAGCGCACTGAAGGGCCGTCCGCCGATGGCCTTCCCGGAGGAAGCGCCGCATCCGCGCTGGGAACCCACATCGAAGCTGCAGAAGCCCATCGCCGCGGTCGAACACGGCATCGGCATCGGCACGCGCGGTGCGTTCTTCGGCCTGGCCTGGGCCATCGTGCGCGCATGGCGCGGACTGGTGGCCGTGGTCGGCCCGGTGATGCGCAAGGCCAGCGATCTGGCGATGGCGCCTTACGGCCGCGCCGAGCGTGGTTACCTGAAGTTGTTGCCCAACGCGCTCAAGCGCCCGTGGCTGGTGCTGGGCTCGGCGGCGGTGGCGTTCGCGCTGACCCTGCTGGCCGTGCCGCTGCTGGGTGCCGACCTCATCCCGCAGCTGGCGCAGGACCGCTTCGAGATGACGGTGAAGCTGCCCCCGGGCACGCCGCTGCGCGATACCGACGCCCTGGTGCGCGAGCTGCAGCAGGCGCACGGCAAGGACGAAGGCATCCGCACGCTGTACGGCGTGAGCGGTAGCGGCACGCGACTGGACGCCAACCCCACCGAAAGCGGCGAGAACATCGGCAAGCTGACGGTGGTGATGGCAGACGGCGGCAGCAAGGAAATGGAGGCCAGCGAAACCGAGCGCCTGCGCGAGACGATGAAGTCGCACGCCGGCGTGCAGGTCGACTTCAGCCGTCCGGAGCTCTTCAGCTTCTCCACGCCGCTGGAAATCGAACTGCGCGGCCAGGACCTGCCCGGCATCCAGCAGGCGGGCCAGCAGATGGCCAAGATGCTGCGCGCCAATCCGCACTACGCCGACGTGAAGTCGACGGTGGAAGAGGGCTTCCCGGAGATCCAGATCCGCTTCGACCAGGACCGCGCCGGTGCGCTCGGTCTGACGACGCGCCAGATCGCCGACGTGGTGGTGAAGAAGGTGCGCGGCGACGTCGCCACGCGCTACAGCTTCCGCGACCGCAAGATCGACGTGCTGGTGCGTGCGCGCGAAACCGACCGCGCGTCGGTGGACAGCATCCGCCATCTGATCGTGAACCCGGGCAGCACGCGTCCGGTGACGCTGGACGCGGTGGCCGACGTGGTCGCCACCACCGGCCCGAGCGAAATCCACCGCGCAGACCAGGTGCGCGTGGCCATCGTCTCGGCGAACCTGCGCGATATCGACCTGGGCACGGCCGTGCGCGAAGTGCAGGACATGGTCAGCGAGCAGCCGCTCGGCGCCGGCGTCAGCATGCATATCGGCGGCCAGGGTGAGGAACTCGCCGAATCGGTCCGCTCGCTGCTGTTCGCCTTCGGGCTGGCGATCTTCCTGGTGTACCTGGTGATGGCCTCGCAGTTCGAGTCGCTGCTGCATCCGTTCGTCATCCTGTTCACCATTCCGCTGGCGCTGGTCGGCGCGGTGCTCGCGCTGCTGATCACCAATTCACCGGTGTCGGTGGTGGTGTTCATCGGCCTGATCCTGCTGGTCGGACTGGTGGTGAAGAACGCGATCATCCTGGTCGACAAGGTCAACCAGCTGCGCGAGGCCGGCGTGCCCAAGCGCGAGGCGCTGGTCGAGGGTGCGCGTTCGCGCCTGCGTCCGATCATCATGACCACCATGTGCACGCTGTTCGGCTTCCTGCCGCTCGCGTTGGCGGTGGGCGAGGGTGCGGAAGTGCGTTCGCCGATGGCCATCACCGTGATCGGCGGCCTGCTGGTGTCCACGCTGCTCACCCTGGTGGTGATCCCGGTCGTGTACGACCTGCTGGACCGTCGCGCCGACGAGTACTACGTCAACCGCGCCAAGCGCACCCACGGCAAGCCGGTCGCGGGTGACGCCGACGGCCAGGTCGAGCCGGTCTGAGGAGCCCACGCAGATGACCATTGCGGAGCTCAGCATCAAACGGCCGGTCACGGCGATCATGTTCTTCGTGTCGCTGTTCGTGATCGGCCTGATTGCGGCGATCCGACTGCCGCTTGAAGCGTTCCCGGAAGTCTCGCCGCCCTTCATCTTCGTGCAGCTGCCGTACACCGGCTCCACCCCCGAGGAGGTGGAGCGCACGCTGCTGCGTCCGGTGGAGGAATCGCTGTCGACGATGACCGGCATCAAGCGCATGGATGCCAATGCGCGTGCCGACGGCGCCGAGATCTTCATGCAGTTCTCGGACTGGAACCGCGACGTCGCCATCGCGGCGTCGGAGGCGCGCGAGCGCATCGACGCCATCCGCGACGATCTGCCCGAAGACCTGCAGCGCTTCAACGTCTTCAAGTTCTCCACCACCGACGAACCCGTCCTGCGCGTGCGCCTGGCCAGCAAGAGCGACCTGGGCGGCGCGTACGACATGATCGACCGCGAGTTCAAGCGGCGCATCGAACGCATCCCGGGCGTTGCGCGCGTGGACGTGACCGGTGCGGCGCCGAACGAGGTGGAGATCGCGATCGACCCCGACCGCCTGACCGCGCACAACCTCAGCCTCAACGATCTCAACAAGCGCCTGAAGGAGGTCAATTTCTCGATCTCCGCCGGCCAGATCGACGATGGCGGACGGCGCCTGCGCGTGCAGCCGGTGGGCGAGATCACCGACCTGCAGCAGCTGCGCGACCTGGTGCTCGACGCCAAGGGCGTGCGCCTGGGCGACATCGCGCAGGTGCGGCTGAAGCCGCAGCGCATGAACTACGGTCGTCGCCTGGACGGCCGCCCGGCGATCGGCCTGGACATCTTCAAGGAGCGCAATGCGAACCTGGTCGATGTGTCCAGCAAGGCGCTGGCGGAAGTGGAGGCGATCCGCAAGCAGCCCGAGATGGGCGACATCCGCGTGATCATCATCGACAACCAGGGCGACAACGTCACCAGCTCGCTGCTGGAGCTGGCCGAGGCCGGCGCCATCGGCCTGGTGCTGTCGATCGCGGTGCTGTTCTTCTTCCTGCGCCACTGGCCGTCGACGCTGATGGTGACCCTGGCCATCCCGATCTGCTTCGTGATGACGCTGGGCTTCATGTACTTCACCGGCGTCACGCTCAACATCCTGTCGATGATGGGCCTGCTGCTGGCGGTGGGCATGCTGGTGGACAACGCGGTCGTCGTGGTGGAGAGCATCTACCAGGAACGCGAGCGCATGCCGGACAACCCGGAAGGGGCCTCGATCCTGGGCACCAAGCACGTGGCCATCGCGCTGTCGGCGGGCACGCTGTGCCACTGCATCGTGTTCCTGCCCAACCTGTTCGGTCCCCGCAACTTCCTCAGCATCTACCTGTCGCAGATCGCCATCACCATTTCGGTGTCGCTGCTGGCATCGTGGCTGGTGGCGGTGAGCCTGATCCCGATGATCTCGGCGCGCCTGAAGACGCCGCCGGCGGTGAAGTCGGAAGGCGGCCTGATCCCGCGCATGCAGAAGCGTTACGCGCAGTTCCTGCGCTGGACGCTGGAGCATCGTGGCAGGGCCGTGCTCGGCATCCTGATGATCATCGCCATCAGCATCGTGCCGTTCAGCCTGACCAAGAAGAACATGTTCGGTGGCGACGACGGCACCGAGACCAACATCTTCTACCAGTGGAAGGGTGCGTACACGAAGGAGCAGATGTCGGCGGAGATTCTCAAGATCGAGAAGTTCCTCGACGCGAACCGAAAGAAGTACAACATCACCCAGATCTACTCGTACTACAGCGAGCAGGGCTGGGGTGGTACGCGAATCACCTTCGACGTCGCCAAGATCAGCGAGTCCAAGGGCATCATCGAGCAGCTGCGCAAGGACCTGCCCAAGTCGGCCCGTGCCAACATCGGTATCGGCAACCAGGGCGGTGGTGGCGGTGGCGGCGGTGGCCCTGGACAGAACGTGCAGGTGCAGCTGGTGGGCGACTCGACCGAGACGCTGGTCGAGCTGGCCAACGACATCGTGCCCATCCTGGCCAAGCGCAAGGAACTGCGCGACGTGCGCGTCGACATCGGCGACCAGAACAGCGAGCTGTCGGTGCGCGTGGACCGTGAACGTGCGGCGTCGTTCGGCTTCAGTGCGCAGGAAGTGGCCAGCTTCGTCGGCCTGGCCCTGCGCGGCGCGCCGCTGCGCGAGTTCCGTCGCGGCGACACCGAAGTGCCCGTGTGGGTGCGTTTTGCCGGTGCCGAGCAGTTCGACACGTCCGATATCGCCGGTTTCACGGTGCGCGCGCCGGACGGCCGCACGGTGCCGCTGCTGGCCATGGTGGACGTGGCGGTCAAGCCGTCGGCCACGCAGATCCAGCGCGCGAACCGCCAGACCACGGTCGCCATCCAGGCCAACCTGGGCGACAAGGTGACCGTGCCCGAAGCGCGCAAGGCGATGGAGGAGGTGCTCAAGGCTGTCGCGTTCCCGGCCGGCTACTCCTTCACCTTCGAATCCGGCGCGTTCGAGGACGAGGCTGAGGCGAACCAGCAGATGATGTTCAACCTGCTGATCGCTCTGGTGATGATCTACGTGGTGATGGCGGCGGTGTTCGAATCGCTGCTGTTCCCGTCGGCGATCATGACCGGCGTGCTGTTCTCGGTGTTCGGCGTGTTCTGGCTGTTCTGGCTGACCGGTACCGAGTTCAACATCATGGCCTTCATCGGCATCCTGGTGCTGATGGGCGTGGTGGTGAACAACGGCATCGTGATGATCGAGCACATCAACAACCTGCGACGCCGGGGCCTGTCGCGTACCGACGCACTGGTCGAAGGCAGCCGCGAACGCCTGCGCCCGATCCTCATGACGATGGGCACGGCGATCCTGGCGATGGTGCCCATCTCGCTGACCAACACGCAGATCGGCGGCGACGGCCCGCCGTACTACCCGATGGCGCGCGCCATCGCCGGTGGTCTGGCGTTCTCGACGGTGGTCAGCCTGCTGTTCCTGCCGACGATCTACGCGATCCTCGACGACCTGCGTACCGGTACCTCGCGTCTGGTCCGACGCGCGCGAGGCAACACCGGCGGCGTACCGGCCGCCACGGTGACGGCGCTGAAGGTGGACTAAGCCCAGCAACCAGGCACGACACGAACGGGAGGGCGAAAGCCCTCCCGTTTTTTGTCTGTGTGCTGCGCGCCTTTCCGGCCCGGTCGCACGGGCGGCCTGCTCATGCGCCTGGCACGCATCCGATGACGCGTCAGGCAGACAGCGGGCGCGGCGGTGAATGGCCCGCAGTCGTCGTGGCGGACGAGACCTCGCCGTCGTCCGCTATGCGATGTTCAGCCCACCAGCTTGCCCAGCATGCGCAGGCCGCCGGTCCACACGCCGATCGCGGTGCCCAGGCTGGTCAGGAAGAAGTTGAGCAGTACGCGCGCCACGCGGTTGCGCCACCAGCCTCGCCAGGTCTGCACGTCGTCGCGCAGGGCCATGAAGTCGGCATATGTGGGCTTGCGGATCCAGGCTTCGGTCAGTGCGCTGAGCGTTCCGGAGGCCAGCGCGGGATGCAGCGGGGTGATGGGCGAGGCGACGAAGGCCACCAGGATGCTGAGCGGATGCCCACCGGCGATCGCGCAGCCGATCGCACCCAGCACGCCGGTCGCCAGGACCCATTGCAGGAGCAGGTCGGAGCCGACGTCGATGCCGCCGCGCCAGAAACCCCACGCGAACCCGCCCAGGACGAACACGGCGAGGAAAATGGTGAACCACGGGATGTCGCTCTTCTTCGGCAGCGACTCCAGCTCGGCGACGATGGTCTCCGGTGCGCGGCTCTCTTCCTTCAGGTGGCGCGCAAGGCCCTGCAGGTGGCCTGCACCGACGACGGCCAGCACTTCGCGGGCGTCGCCGTGGCTGTCGCGCAGGCGCGCGGCCATGTAGCGGTCGCGCTCGGCGATGACGCTTTCGTACAGCTCGGGGCTGTCGCTGGCGAATTCGCTGAAGCTCGATTCGAGCATGTCGCCCTGCTTGAGCTTCTCGATGTCTTCCGCACCCACTTCCTCGTCCACGAACAATGCCGCCAGCAGGCCGCCGCCGAGCTTCGCGCGCGACCACCAGCCCAGCTTGCTGGACGCGCGCTTGAAGGTGAGGCCGACATCGCGGTCGATGAGATGCACGGGCAGGTCGCGCTGGCGGGCTTCCAGCACGGCGCGCTTGAGTTCCGCGCCGGGCTCGATGCCCAGCTGTTCGGCCAGACGTCGCTGGTAGGCGGCCAAGGCCAGGTTGGCGGCGAACAGCGCGGTCTTGCCGGTGCGGATCACCTGCACCAGGTCCAGGCGCGCCAGGGCGTCCGGGTCGGTCAGGGCCTGGAGGCGCTGGGCGTCCAGCTCGACCGCGACCGCGTCGAAGGCGCCGCTGCCGACCGCATCGCGGACGGCTTCGACGCTGGCCTGCGACACATGGGCGGTGCCGAGCAGCGTGTAGCGGACGCCATCGCGCTCGACGATCGCGTGAGGCTGGTGTTCGAGCAGGGCCTGCAGCGATTCGGACATGGAATAGGACCGCGTGAAAGAGGGACGGAAACGAAGGTGCGTGCTCGCGCCGGCGGCTTCAAGCGCCCGGCAGCAAGACGGCGCCCTCAGGCGCCGTCGTCTCGCACTTCGTGTGGCTGCGCAGAGCTTAGGGCCTGCGGCGCGGAGGGGCAATGAAGGCCCGCAGGGCGGGCACGTCAGGCCACGCCGAAGGGCAGATTCGGCGAAGACACCAGGCGTTCGCCCACCGCTTCACCGTGCAGGAAGCGCATCGCGGCGGTAATGACCTCGCCATCGTCCAGCACGCGGCGATGCCCCAGCCCACGCGTGGTCAGCAGGCGTGAATCGGGCCAGTAGCGCGCGTAGCGTTCGCCTTCGGACCACGGCACGTCGCGGTCTTCCAGGTCGTGCACGATCAATGCCGGCCGGCCGATCACCGGAGCGGTGTGGTGCGCCTGCTGCTCGTCGAAGGTGATGCCGATGAGGCCTTCGAAGTAGGCGAACATCCGTTGGACGAGGTTGCGCCCCACCCACATGATGTCGGCGAACCGTTCGGCGGCGGCGACCGGATCGGCCGCAGGCGCGATCAGCACCGCGCGTCGTGCCTGCAACCCGCGTGAGAGCGCATTGGCGGTCGCGGCGCCGCCCAGCGAATGACCGATCACGGCTTCGGCGGGCCCGAAGTGCTTCCCGACCGCGAGCAGATGGCGGGTGAAGTCGGGCAGGGTGGCCTGCCGGCCGGGGCTGCGTCCGTGTGCGGGCTGATCGAACGCGACCACGGCGTACCCATCGCGACGCAACTGCGGCAGCCATGCGGCGATGCGCGTGCCGTGGCTGGACCATCCGTGCGCGAAGAGCACGTACGGCTGGCGCGACGGATCACCCCACACGTACGCGGCGATGGTGTGGCCTTCCACGGTCACGCTGACCTCGCGCGCGTCGTGCGTGGGCGCGGCGAGCGCGCGGCTGCGCGAGGAGGGCAGCGGCGTGCAGAACAGGCGGGCCGCGCGATGAAGCGTAACGTTCGGCGCGACCCGGCTGCCCAGGACAAAGCTGAGGCGAAGCCCGTAGAACGCGATATTACGAACGGTCGTGCTAATTTTGGCGATGAGCGGGTACATGGGGGTGCTCCGCAGGACTCAGGGGTGGGGGGCGTAGGAGCGGATCAGCCGCTCGAGCGCACGGCGGCCGCGATCGGCGGCCCGGTCAAAGCTGAACAGCCCGGCGTCGTGGTGAACCAGCAACGCGATGCCGTACAGCTCGAATGCCATCTGATCGGGATCGGTATCCCGGGCGAGTTCGCCGGTCTCGACGGACAGCCCGATGGCTCGGCCGATTTCCTGCCGCCAGCGCTGCTCGTGCTCGATCAGGCGGTCGCGCAGGGTGCCGGGGCGGTCGTCGTACTCGCTGGCGGCGCTGAGCAGGACGCAGCCGCCTTCGGTGTGCCGGTCCCAGTCGAACCAGGCGTCCATGATCGCCAGCAGCCGCGGCAGGCCGCGCGGATGCTTCAGTGCAGGTCGCAGCACATGCGCGATGAAGCGGTCGCCGGCGGCGTCCAGGACGGCCAGCTGGAGGTCTTCCCGCGAGCCGAAATGGGCGAAGACGCCACTCTTGGACATGCCCACGGCCTGGGCCAGCGGGCCGATGGAGAGCCCCTCCAGGCCGGCGGAGCAGGCGATGCCGTACGCCCGCTCGATGATGGCCTCGCGGGTGGCAGCGCCCTTGCTGGTAGCGGTCAGCGCGTTCACGGCAGGGAAAATAGCACGGCCGTTCGTTTTATTTTGACCGTTCGTCGGTCAGGGGCCGCGGGGCCTCATTCGCCTTGCGGCGAGGATTCATTTCCGGTGCCGAGCGCCAGTTGCATCTGCACCGTGTCCAGCCAGCGCCCATGCTTGCGTCCCAGCCCCTGGAAGACCCCGACGGTGCGAAAGCCCAGGCGTTCGTGCAGCGCGATGGAGGCGGCGTTGGTGACGTCGCCGATCACCGCCACCATCTGGCGCAAGTCGAGCGCCGTGCAGTCGTCGATCAAGCGCTGCAGCAGCGCGCGACCGATGCCGCGTCCGATGAAATGCGGGTGCACGTAGACCGTGTCCTCCACCGTCCAGCGATAACCTTCGCGGCTGCGATAGCTGCTCGCATAGGCGTAACCGGCGAAGGCGCCGTCCCATTCGGCCACGACATACGGATAGCCCTGCGCAACCACGCCTTGCCAGCGGCGCGTCATCTCCGCTTCGTCCGGCGTGTCGTACTCATAAGTGGCGACGTTCTCGTCGACCTCGCGCGCGTACAGCGCGGTGATGGCGACCAGGTCGCCCGCGACGGCGGTGCGGATGGCCAGTTGTGCGGCGGTGGTGGTTTCGGGTGGGAGGCTGGGCATGCGGCGAAGCATAACGCGCCGCCTTCGACCTCATCCAAGCAGCGTGGCGCACTCGCTTGCGTAGTTCGCGAAAGTGCGTGGCGCACGTCCTGTGACAGTCCGGATGTCGTCGGTGACACGCGCCGCGGCACCGGAACGGAAGTAGCGTTCCAGGTCGAGCAGGCGATCCGCGATTTCGTCCGGCATGCCCATGTCGACCAGGCCATAGCGCAGCTCGTTGGGCGGCAGGTCGACGTGGAGGATGGTGCGCCCCGTCGCCTGCGTCAGCAGAGTGGCGAGCTCGTCGTAAGTCAGCGCGTCGGGACCGGTCAGCGTATAGGCCTTGCCTTCGTGTGCGGCGTCGGTGAGCGCGCGCACTGCTACCGCAGCGATGTCGCGCACGTCGACATGGCTGATCCGTGCATCGGCGCTGGCGCTGTAGAACGCCGACTCGGCGCGGATCGTCGGGCTCATGAACGTCATGACGTTCTGCATGAAGCTGTTGGGGCGCAGGAACGTCCACGCCATGCCGCTGGCCTCGATGGCCTGTTCGATGGGGCGATGCACGAGGGCGAGGCTGTAGGCCTCGTCCTGCGCGCCCAGCACCGATTGCTTGACGATGCGACGTACTCCCGCTGCGCGTGCCTGATCCACGGCCGCGATCTCCAGCTCGGTCTGGTCGATCGCGTTGTGGCCGAGCAGGAAGAGTGAGTCGCAACCGGTGAAGGCATCGCGCAGCGTGTCGGGATCGGCGTAGTCGATCGCGACGGCGTCCATGCCCCGCGCGCGTGCCGCGTCGGCCTTGTCGTCGGAGTGGAAGGCCGCGCGCAACGGCGCGCCGGCGGCCTGCAATTGCACGAGGACTTCGCTGCCCAGCGTTCCGCCCGCACCGGTCACGCAGATCATCGCCGCCGCTCCTTCCCGGAAGGAGGGCGAACGTAGCCGGCGTTGGGTGACCGCGACGTGCAGGCGTCGCGGTGAAGGTGCTCAGTCGCGGTAGCGCTTGAGCAGGTCGCCATAGGCGTCGATGCGGCGGTCGCGCAGGAACGGCCAGATGCGGCGAACGTGCTCGCTGCGCTGCATGTCGACTTCGGCCATCAGGATTTCCGGTTCGCTCGTGCTGGCCTCGGCCAGGAACTCGCCCTGCGGCCCCAGCACGTGGCTGCTGCCCCAGAAGTCGATGCCGGCGGCATCCATCGGCGACTGTTCGTGGCCGACGCGATTGCAGCTGAGCACGGGCAGGCCGTTGGCGACCGCATGGCCGCGGTGGCTGAGGATCCAGGCATTGCGCTGGCGGTCCTTCTCGGCCTGCTCATCGCCCGGATCCCAGCCGATGGCGGTGGGGTAGAGCAACAGTTCCGCGCCGGCCAGCGCCATCAGTCGCGCGCCTTCGGGGTACCACTGGTCCCAGCACACCATCAGGCCAAGGCGACCCACCGAGGTGTCGATCGGCTCGAAACCCAGATCGCCGGGCGTGAAGTAAAACTTTTCGTAGAAGCCCGGATCGTCCGGGATGTGCATCTTGCGGTACTTGCCGGCCGTCGAGCCGTCGGCGTCGAAGACCACCGCGGTGTTGTGGTACAGGCCGGCCGCGCGCTTCTCGAACAGCGAGCTGACCAGCACCACGCCATGCTGCTTCGCCAGTGCGCCCAGGCGTTGCGTGCTCGGGCCCGGGATAGGCTCGGCCAGGTCGAATTCGTGCACCGACTCGTGCTGGCAGAAATACGGGCCGTTGTGCAGTTCCTGCAGCAGCACGAGCTTCGCGCCGCGCTTGGCGGACTCGGCCACGCGCTGCTCGATCACGGCCAGGTTCGCATCGGCGTCGCCGTGGTTGCGTTCCTGGACCAGCGCGACGGGGAGGGTGGTCTTCTTCATGGAGATCCCGAATCGTGTGTTGCGCGCGCACGGCGCGAAGCGGCCTGCAATTGTAGGCCGCTTGGATGACGCGGATGAAAACGCGGGTGGAACGCAGCGGCGACGACGCCGCGGACGCTCAGGCCACGACGCCCTTCGGCAGCTGCATCGTGATGCAGTGCAGGCTGCCGTTCTGCCAGATCAGCGCACGGCACGGCACCGGCACGATCTCGCGACCCGGGAAGGCTTGCGCCAGGACGGCCTGCGCCTTCGCATCGGCCTCGTCGCCGTAGGCCGGCATCAGCACCGCGCCGTTGACGATGAGGAAGTTGGCGTAGCTCGCGGCAAGGCGGCGGCCGTCGTCGACGATGGGCTTCGCCCACGGCAGCGGGAACAGACGATACGGCTGGCCGTCCTTCGTGCGCAGCGCGGCGATTTCCTCGCCCATGGCCGTGAGCTCGGCGTAATGCGAGTCGGTCGGGTCGTCGCAGGCCTGGAACGTGATGGCATCGGGGCCGGCGAAGCGGGCGAGGGTGTCGACGTGGGCGTCGGTGTCGTCGCCTTCCAAGTAGCCATGGTCGAGCCACAGCACGCGGTCCTGCTGCAGCCAGCCGGCCAGCTTCGCGGTCAGTTCCTCGCGGGAGGTCTCCGGATGGCGCTCATGCAGGCACTGCCAGGTCGTCAGCAACGTGCCGTCGCCATCGGTGTCGATGGCCCCACCTTCCAGTGCAAAATCAATGGATTGCCGTGAACTCTTCGAGAAGATTCCCGCATCGTGCAGGCGCTCGACCAGAAGGTCGTCCTGGCTGGCGTCGAACTTGCCGCCCCAACCAGTGAAACGGAAGTCCAACAGACGGAAGTCGTCGCCCTGGCGCAGGGTGATCGGGCCGGAATCGCGCAGCCAGGTGTCGTCGTAGGGCGCTTCGATGAAATGCACCTTCGACATGTCGATGCGCGCCGAGGACAGGCGCGCACGTGCGTACGCCTCCACGTCCTCGTCGGCCACGCACACGATCGCGTCCTGGAACCGGGTGATCGCCGTAACGAGCGCGATGTAGGTTTCCTCGACCTCGCCGAGCCGGTCGGCCCAGTCGGTGTCGGCGTTGGGCCAGGCGATCAGGACGGCCGACTGGGGTTCCCATTCGGCGGGAAAGCGTGCGTGTGCGTTCTGGTTCATAACCTCATCGGATGGGCGGCTTGGGCCCGACTTCCTCGGCGCTCGCCTTGTTGGCCACCGCGTCGATCACCTTGTTCTTCTCGAAGTAGACGGTGAAGGACGGATAGACCCAGCGAGTGATGGCGGGCCACTGGCGCTTCTGTCCACCCTCGGCCTCCAGCTTCTGCGCGGGCGCGCCATAGCTGGCTTCGACCTGGGCCATGGTCTGGCCGCGGGCCGGAAGAGTGGCCTGGTTTTCTTCCTGGACGCGCTCGACCAGCAGCGTGTCGGCCGAGGCGACACCAGCGAAGGCGAGCAGAGCGAACAGCGGAACGGCAGCGAAACGATGCTTCATGGCGAGCCCCCTCGTGAGTAGTGCGGGATTGTACGCACAAGCCTTCCGGACGCGGCAGCGCGCTGCCGTCACGTTTTGAGCATCGCGTCGTCGGTATCGCGATGGACGGTCGCGACGGACGGCATGAAGCAGAAAGGCCGCCCTTCGGCGGCCCTTCGGTGAAACCTCGCGTGGTACATCGGACGAGCCGGGCGCCGAAGCGACCGGACCGCCACGATCAGCGCTGACGCGCCTTGAAACGCGGGTTCGACTTGCAAATCACGAAGACCTTGCCACGACGGCGAACGACCTTGCAGTCGCGGTGACGGGCCTTCGCCGACTTCAGGGAGGACAGGACCTTCATGACAGACCTCGGCTACAGGTAAATAGGTGGATACGGAACGAAGCCCGCAATTCTAGCCGGTAAATTCCCCGTCGATCAAGTGGTTGCGGAGAAAAAGGTCGCGGGCCGTCCGTTGGGCCCCGGTCGGCGACCCGATTCCGGGTTCCTTCGGGGCTGGAGCTCCGACACAGCATAATGACCGGATGAACAGCCCACACCCCTCGAACAACGTTCCCGTTCTCACCATCGATGGCCCCTCCGGCTCCGGCAAGGGCACGATCAGCCGTCTCGTGGCCGCCCGCCAGGGCTGGCACTACCTCGATTCCGGCGCTCTGTACCGGGCGGTCGGCGTGGCTGCCGGCTGGGCCGACGTGGATCTCGCCGACCCGGCCGCCCTGGTCCGGTGCACGTTCGACACCAAGATCGAATTCCTCGAGGACCCGGTGAGCCGGGAGCTCCGGATACTGGTCAACGATCAGGACGCCACCGACGAGCTGCGCACCGAGACCGCCGGAGCCGCCGCCTCGGCGATTGCCGCCATCCCCGAGGTCCGGGCCGCCCTGAAGGACCGCCAGCGCGCGTTTCGGAAGGCGCCCGGGCTGGTTGCCGACGGCCGGGACATGGGTACCGTCATCTTTCCGGACGCCCTCTATAAGGTGTTTCTGACCGCCAGTGCCGAAGAAAGAGCGGAAAGGCGCTATAAGCAGTTGAAAGACAAGGGGGTTTCCGTTAATTTAGACGGTCTGCTGCGGGAGATCCTTGCCCGCGACGCCCGCGATGCCAGTCGCGCGGTGGCTCCGTTGCGCCCGGCCGACGACGCCGTGCGTATCGATACCACCGGCCTTGGCATCGATGTCGTCGTCGAGCGCGTGCTGGCGTTGTTGCCGGCGCACTGAATCTCTCGCAACAGAAACGTTCCATCGCACGGCGCCGCAAGGCGACGGGCGATGGGTTAATCCACCAACACATGGCGCAGTGTCATCGCGCCACACAACGGGTGGGTCGACCACGCGCTGCTTGATGCCCTCCGACGCGGATGGCCCTGACAGCCGGTGCGGCCCGTGTGTTCAACAGAGTATTTTTCAATGACCGAATCATTTGCCGAACTGTTTGAGCAGAGCCAGACCAATCTGGCCAAGCTGAAGCCGGGTGCCATCGTCACCGGTGTTGTCGTGGAAGTCCGCGGCGACGTGGTGGTGATCAACGCCGGCCTGAAGTCCGAAGGCATCGTGCCGATCGAACAGTTCCGGAACGACGCCGGTGAAATCGACGTGGGCGTGGGCGACGAAGTCAAGGTCGCACTCGACTCGATCGAAAACGGCTTCGGCGAGACCGTGCTCTCGCGCGAGAAGGCCAAGCGCGCCATGGTGTGGGACGAACTCGAGCAGGCGCTCGAGAAGAACGAGACCATCACCGGCCGCATCAGCGGCAAGGTCAAGGGCGGCTTCACCGTCGACATCAAGGACGTGCGCGGCTTCCTGCCGGGCTCCCTGGTCGACGTGCGCCCCGTGCGCGACTCGGCCTACCTCGAGGGCAAGGAACTCGAGTTCAAGCTCATCAAGCTGGACCGCAAGCGCAACAACATCGTCGTCTCCCGCCGTGCGGTGGTTGAGAGCGAGTACAGCGTCGAGCGCGAGCAGCTGCTCGAGAAGCTGCAGGAAGGCGCGATCCTCAAGGGCGTGGTCAAGAACCTCACCGACTACGGCGCGTTCGTCGACCTCGGCGGCATCGATGGCCTGCTGCACATCACCGACATGGCGTGGAAGCGCGTGCGTCACCCGTCGGAAGTCGTGGAAGTCGGCCAGGAGCTGGACGTCCGCGTGCTCAAGTACGACCGCGAGCGCAACCGCGTCAGCCTCGGCCTGAAGCAGCTGGGCGAGGATCCGTGGGACAACATCGCCCGTCGCTACCCCGCCAACACCCGCGTGTTCGGCAAGGTCTCCAACGTCACCGATTACGGCGCGTTCGTCGAGATCGAGCCGGGCGTGGAAGGCCTGGTGCACGTGTCCGAGATGGACTGGACCAACAAGAACGTCAACCCGTCCAAGATCGTGCAGGTCGGCGACGAGGTTCAGGTCATGGTCCTGGACGTCGACGAGGAGCGTCGCCGCATCTCGCTGGGCATGAAGCAGGTCACGAGCAACCCGTGGGAAACCTTCTCCGTGCTGCACAAGAAGGGCGACAAGGTGTCGGGCCAGATCAAGTCGATCACCGACTTCGGCATCTTCATCGGCCTGGACGGCGGCATCGACGGTCTGGTGCACCTGTCCGACCTCAGCTGGAACACCACCGGCGAAGACGTGGTCCGCAACTTCAAGAAGGGCGACACGCTGGAAGCCGTTGTTCTTGCCGTGGACCCGGAGCGCGAGCGCATCAGCCTGGGCGTCAAGCAGCTTGAGCAGGACCCGATGGGTCACTACGTCGCTTCCAACGCCAAGGGCTCGATCGTCAAGGGCAAGGTGAAGGAAGTCGACGCCAAGGGCGCCGTGGTCGAGCTGGACGGTGGCGTCGAGGGCTACATCGCCGCTCGCGACATCGCCAAGGAGCGCGTCGAAGACGCTTCGCAGTACCTGAAGGTCGGCCAGGAAATCGAGGCCAAGATCATCGGTACGGACCGCAAGGGCCGCTCGATGCAGCTGTCGATCAAGGCCAAGGACGAAGCCGAGCAGCAGGAAGCCCTGGCGGATTACAACCGCGCCTCGGCCGATGCCTCCAGCGGCACGACCAAGCTGGGCGCGCTGCTGCGCGAGCAGCTGGGCAACAAGTCCGAGTAATACCCCCGCAGTAACGTGGTAACCGCGAAGGCGGTCCGGCTCGCCGGGCCGCCTTCCTTTCGAAAGCACAAAACGCGAGCAACCCTTCGCACCCATGACCAAATCCGAGCTCATCGAGATCCTCTCCCAGCGTCAGGCCCATCTGAAGGGCGAGGACGTGGATCTGGCGGTGAAAGCGCTCCTGGAAATGATGGGCGGGTCGCTCGCCACCGGAGAGCGGATCGAAATCCGCGGCTTCGGCAGTTTTTCCCTGCATTACCGCCCGCCGCGCCTGGGTCGCAATCCGAAGACGGGCGAATCCGTCGCGCTGCCGGGCAAGCACGTACCGCACTTCAAGCCCGGCAAGGAACTGCGCGAACGCGTCAGTGGCGTGGTGCCGCTGGACGAGGCGGGCTGACGTCCCTGCGTTCCGCGCTGGACCTGCGCACACGGTCCGTTAAGCTAACGTGGACCGAGTGCGGTCCCGGAGGCTGCATGCGACTGCTTCGATTCCTCATCGCGATCCTCTTCCTCGCGGCCGGTGCCATCGTCGGCGCATTGAACCGTGCACCGGTGGTGATCGATCTAGCATTCGCGCGCATGCCCGCGAACCTGGGTGTGTCGTTGCTGGTCGCGCTGCTGCTCGGCGTGCTGCTCGGCGGTCTGGCCATCAGTGCCAGCGTGGTGCTGCCGCTGCGCCGCCGTCTTGCCCGCGCCGAGCGTCGTGACGCGAGCGCACCCCTTTCTTCCGGAACGTGATGCATGGCCTTCATCAGCGAGTGGTTCTGGTTCTTCCTGCTGCTTCCGATCGCTGCCGTCAGCGGTTGGATCATCGGCCGTCGTGGCGGTGAACGTCACAGCGACACACAGGTCAGCCGGCTGTCGACCACCTATTTCCGCGGCCTGAACTATCTGCTCAACGAGCAGCCCGACAAGGCGATCGAACTGTTCCTGCACATCGCGGAGCTGGACAAGGACACCTTCGAGACGCAGGTCGCGCTGGGGCATCTGTTCCGTCGCCGCGGAGAGGTCGACCGCGCCATCCGCCTGCACCAGGCGCTGGTGCAGCGACCAGGCCTGAGCGATCAGCAGCGCGTGCAGGCATTGCTCGCGCTGGGCGAGGACTACATGCGTTCGGGTCTGCTCGATCGCGCCGAGACCGTCTTCTCCGACCTGGTCGCGCTGGACATGCGCGCGCCGCTGGCACTGCGTCATCTCATCGGCATCTACCAGTCCGAGCGCGACTGGGACAAGGCCATCGAGAACGCACGCCGCTACGAAGAGGCGACGGGCGAACCCATGGGCAAACTCATCGCCCAGTTCGAGTGCGAGCTGGCGGACCGCCATCGCGCCGCGGGTGACGTCGATGCGGCGCGCCAAGCAGTCAAGCGCGCGTACGAGGCCGACGCCAACTCCGTGCGTGCCGGCATGATCGAAGGGCGGCTGGACGTGGATTCGGGCAACGATGCCGGCGCGATTCGCGCCTTCGAGCGCGTCGCCCGCGTGGATCCGGATTACCTGCCTGAAATCCTGCCGCCGCTGCTCGACTGCTATGCGCGTGTCGGCGATGCGCCCGGCGCGCGAGCGTTCCTGGCGGAGATGACCGAACACTACCGCGGCATCTCGCCGGTGCTGGCGCTCACGCGGATGGTCGAGAACGAAGATGGCGTGCCGGCGGCACGCGCTTACCTGGCCCGCCAGTTGAAGGACCGTCCGTCCGTGCGGGGCGAGGCGGCGCTGATCGATCTGACCTTGGCTGAAGGTGCCGACCCCGCCGCGACGTTGCACGACCTCAAGCACATCACCGACCAGTTGCTGGTGCGCAATCCCAGCTATCGCTGCAACCGCTGCGGTTTCGGTGCGCGCAGTCACCACTGGCAATGCCCGAGCTGCAAGGAGTGGGGCACGATCAAGCCGCTGCTGAACTACGCGGTGGTCTGACCGATGCTCGAATGGCTGGTGGTGTACGTCTGCATGGGCGTGGCGGGCACGTGGCTGGCCCGCCGCTATGCCTTGCATCGCGCGTTGATCGACCAACCCGGAGAGCGTCGCAGCCATAGCGTGGCGACGCCGCGCGGTGGCGGGATCTCGATCGTGATCGCGCTGCTGGTGGCGACCGTCGCACTGGGAATCCGCCAGCCCACGCAGGCACCGTTGCTGTTGGCTTTCGGTACGGGTCTGCTGCTCGTGGCCGGCATCGGCTGGATCGATGACCACCGCCCGCTGTCGCCCTGGTGGCGGTTGGCCGTGCACGTGCTGGCGGCGGGGCTGTTCGCACTTGCCGTGGGCGATCTCCACTCATCCTTCACATGGGCGGTGTGCGCGTTCGTCGCGACACTGGTACTGACGAACGTCTGGAACTTCATGGACGGGATCGATGGGCTGGCGGCGAGCCAGGCCCTGCTGGCCGCGGTGGGCCTCAGCGCCTGGGCGGGCGGGGCGTGGGGGTGGCTGGCGCTGGCCCTCGCGGCGGCATGCGCGGGGTTCCTGCCTTTCAATTTTCCCCGTGCCCGCATCTTCATGGGTGACGTCGGCAGTGGCGCGCTGGGCTATGCCCTGGGCGCACTGGTGGCGGTGTCAGCAGTCCGCCTTGAGGGACGGGCCGCGCTCGTCCTGTTGCCCGTTTCGGTCTTCCTGGTCGACGCCACCCTCACCCTTGCGCGGCGAATATTGCGTGGCGAACGGTGGTGGTCCCCGCATACCCAGCATGCCTATCAGGCATGGGCCCGTCGTGCAGGTCACATATCGGTGACTGTTGCCTATGCACTGGTTTCGCTTGTAGTCATAATTTGCGCGTGGGCGCTGGCTTTCCGCGGCGGCGCCTTCATCACCGGTATCACGATCGCGTGGTATACGTGCTGCACTTTTTTCTGGCTGGGCCTGCAAAAGAAGTACGCGGGCGCAGTCTCCTGAGCAGTGGTCGGACGAGGGGCATGGAATGAGCTCATGGCGTGATCGTGTCAAAGGCGGATTGCCGCGCGTCGCGGTGGTCCTGCACGATCTCGGCATGGTCTGGCTCGTCTGGCAGGCGTTGCACCGGTTGCGTTGGGGCATGGAACCCAATGCGCCGAACGTACCGCTCTGGTCGGCCGAGATCGCCCTGGTGCTGGCCGCGCAAGGTCTGGTGTTCTGGCAGGTCGGCTTGTATCGCGGTCTGTGGCGTTTCGCTGGCGTGCCGGACCTGTGGAACATCCTCAAGGCGTCCGTGCTGGGCCTGTTCGCCATCGTGCTAGGCCTGTTCCTCTACAACCGCCTGGGCACAGTGCCGCGCACGGTGCTGGTGCTGTATCCGCTCGTGCTGATGGGCATGCTCGGCGCTCCGCGCCTGCTGTACCGCGCATGGAAGGACAGCCGCGTCGATTCGGCGCACAAGTCGTCGGTGCGTATCCTGATCCTCGGCGCGGGCCATGCCGGCGAAGCATTGGTCCGCGACCTGCGTCGTTCCGGTACGTACCAGCCTGTCGGTTTCCTTGACGATGCGCTGCGCCTTCGCGGTACGAAGGTGCAGGGCGTGCCCGTGCTGGGCCGCGTGCAGGACGTGGCGGAAATCGCACGCGAGACCGCCGCCAAACTGCTGGTCATTGCCATGCCCTCGGCCGATGCCAATGCGCTGCAGCGCGTGGTCGTCGCCTGCGAACGCACGGGCTTGCCGTTCCGCATGGTGCCCAAGCTGCAGGATGTGATGGAAGGTCGTTCGCTGCCGGGCGAACTGAAGGAAGTCGCCATCGAGGACCTGCTTGGCCGCAAGCCGGTCATGCCCGACTGGAAGTCCATCCGTGCCTGGCTCGGTGCGCGCTCGGTCCTCGTCACCGGTTCCGGTGGTTCGATCGGTTCGGAACTGTGTCGCCAGTGCGCCCGTCATGGCGCGCGCCGCATCGCGCTCATCGAGATCGACGAGCTCGCGCTGACCACCACCGAAGCGGCGCTGCGTCGCGACTTCCCCGATCTGGAATACATCGCCATCCTCGGCGATTGCGGCGATCCGGCCGTGATCAAGTACGCGCTTGAGCGCGCCGAGCCCGACGCCGTGTTCCATGCGGCCGCTTACAAGCAGGTGCCGTTGCTCGAACTGCAGTTGCGCGAAGCCGTGCGAAACAATGCATTGGCCACCGAAACCGTCGCACGCGCCTGTCGCGATGCGGGCGTCGGCACGTTCGTGCTGATTTCCACCGACAAGGCGGTCGATCCGGTCAACGTGCTGGGCGCCACCAAGCGACTGGCGGAGATGGCCTGCCAGGCGCTGGCCGACCATCGCTCCACGCGCTTCGTCACGGTGCGTTTCGGCAACGTGCTCGATTCGGCCGGCAGCGTGGTGCCGCTGTTTCGCGAGCAGATCCGCGCCGGTGGGCCGGTGACCGTGACCGACCCCGAGGTCACGCGCTTCTTCATGACCATTCCCGAGGCCTGCCAGCTCATCCTGCAGGCATCGGCCATCGGCACGCACGAGGCCATCTACACGCTCGACATGGGCGAGCCGGTGCCGATCCGCCTGCTTGCCGAACAGATGATCCGTCTGGCGGGCAAGCATCCCGGACGCGACATCGCCATCGTGTACACAGGCCTGCGGCCGGGCGAGAAGCTGCACGAGACACTGTTCCACGCGGACGAGCGCTACCGCCGCACTGCGCATCCCAAAATCCTGCAGGCCGAACCGCGCGACGTGTCGACCGCGCACATCGACAACGCCATCGGCCAATTGCGCGAAGCCAGTGGTCGCTACGATCTCGAAGCCCTTGGCCACCTGTTGCGGATGGCCGTGCCGGAGTTCGAGCCGGTCGGTGCACATCCCGATTACAAGGAATCGGCCACGGTGGTCGCATTCCCCGCCCGTAACGCCAGGAAGGTTTGATGTCGCAGCGCATTCGCAAGGCCGTTTTCCCGGTTGCAGGACTCGGTACCCGGTTCCTTCCCGCAACCAAGACCGTTCCGAAGGAAATGCTGCCGATCATCGATCGGCCGCTGATCCAGTACGCCGTCGATGAGGCCATCGAAGCCGGCTGCGACACGCTGGTGTTCGTGACCAACCGTTACAAGCACGCGGTGGCGGACTATTTCGACAAGGCCTACGAGCTCGAGCAGAAACTGGAGCGCAGCGGCAAGACCGAACAGCTGGAGCTGGTGCGAAACGTGCTGCCCGAGGGCGTGCGCGCGGTGTTCGTCACCCAGGCCGAAGCGCTGGGACTCGGGCACGCGGTGCTGTGCGCGAAGGCGGTCATTGGCGACGAGCCTTTCGCCGTGGTGCTACCGGACGACCTCATCTGGAATCGCGGCCCGGGCGCGCTCAAGCAGATGGCCGATGCCGCCGAAGCCTCCGGCGCCAGCATGATCGCCGTGCAGGACGTGCCCCGCGAGCAGACCGCGAGCTACGGCATCGTCGCGACGGATGCGTTCCAGTCCCGTCAGGGTCGGATCCGCGCGATCGTCGAGAAGCCCCAGCCCGAAGTGGCGCCGAGCAATCTGGCTGTGGTGGGTCGCTACGTGCTGAACCCGCGCATCTTCTCGCTGCTGGAATCGACCCGACCCGGCGCGGGCGGCGAGATCCAGCTGACCGACGCGATCGCCGCGCTGCTGGAAGAAGAGGCCGTCAACGCCTACCGCTTCCAGGGCACGCGCTTCGACTGCGGCACGCACATCGGCTTGATCGAGGCCACCATCCGCTACGCGCTGGACCACGAAAAGCTCAGCGATTCCGCGCGCCAGCTGATGCAGAACGCACTGTCCGAACTGGGCGTCGAAGAGCTGGGCTGATCGCGCGCAGCGCGATGGAGCACCGCCAGACTGGCCGCTAGACTGTTCCGATCGTGACGGCCACCGGCCGTCGCCTGCGGATGTCGACACATGGCGGGTCTGGATTCCAATTACTACGTAGTGACCACGCCCGACCGCGGCGTGGGCGAAGGGTCGCTGCGCGGTGCGCGCAGCGCCAGCGTGTGCGTGGTGGGCGGAGGGTTCGCCGGTCTGAACACCGCGCTGGGCCTGGCCGAACGCGGCGTTCGCGATGTCGTTCTGCTGGAATCCGAGCGTGTCGGTTTCGGCGCCTCCGGGCGCAACGGCGGTTTCGTGTTCGGCGGTTTCTCGCGCGGCGAAGACAGCCTGCTGCGCGAACTGGGCCCCGAGCGTGCGCGCCGGCTGTACGCGGGCACAACTTCCGCCGTTGAGCTGATCCGCGAAAGAACGGATCGCCATCGCATCGACTGCGATCGCGTCGACGCCGGCATCATCTGGGCGAACTGGTTCCGGGATCCGCACGTCCTGCGCGAACGCCAGCGCCTGTTGGCCGACAACTTCGGTACGCACTGGCGGTGGATGCCGGCGCAGGAGCTGCGCGGGCTCGTTCGCAGCACGCGCTACCACGATGCGTTGTTCGAACCCCAGGCGTTCCACTTCCATCCATTGAAGTACGCGCGCGGTATCGCCGAAGCCGCCATCGCGCAGGGCGTCGCGATCCACGAACGCAGTCCCGCCATCGGCCTGGAACGCGACGGCACGGGGTGGCGCGTGCGTACTGCCAATGGCGTGGTCGAGGCGGAGCAGGTGGTGCTGGCGTGCGGCGGTTATCTGGCGGGTCTGCGCGCACAGGTCGACCGAGGCGTGTTGCCGATCGCGACCTACGTGATGGTCAGCGAACCGTTGGGTGCGCGGATGGATGAGATCCTGCATACACGCGCCGCGGTCTACGACACGCGCTTCGCGTTCGACTACTACCGCCCGCTGCCGGACACGCGCCTGTTGTGGGGCGGTCGCATCTCCGTGCTGGATCGTTCAGCGGCAGAGGTGGAGCGGCTGCTGTTTCGCGACATGCTCAAAGTCTTTCCGCAGCTGGACGGCGTACGCATCGAGCACGCATGGTCGGGCCTGATGAGCTACGCGCGGCACCAGATGCCGCAGATCGGCCAGATCGACGCGGGGCTGTGGTTGGCACAGGCCTTCGGCGGGCATGGCGTGGCGCCGACCACGTTCGCGGGCGAGTGCCTGGCCAGCGCCATCGCCGAGGGCGACACGCGCTGGCGCGAGTTCGCCGACTATGGGCTGGTGTCCGCGATGAAACCCGCCGGTTTCGTCGGCGCACAGCTGAGCTATTGGTGGGCGGAATTCAAGGACGCGTGGAAGGATCGGATGGAACAGGCGAGGGCAGCATGAGCGAACACGGCACGATCAGCTGGGGCGATTTCGAGAAGGTGCTGATCTGCGCCGGCACGGTGCAGCGCGTGGAGGAATTCCCGGAAGCGCGCAAACCGGCGTGGAAGCTGTGGGTGGACTTCGGCCCGCACGGGGTTCGCAAGACCAGCGCGCAGGTCAAACATCTGTACGGTGCGCAGGATCTGGTCGGGCGGCAGATCGTCGGCGTCCTCAATTTTCCGCCCAAGCAGGTCGGCCCGTTCGAGTCGGAGTTCCTGCTGACGGGATTCCCCACCGACGAGGGCGTCGTCATCACTACGGTGGAGCGCCCCGTACCCAATGGGACGCGGTTGGCGTAAGGCGGATTACCGGCGCGTAATGCGGCGGAAAGGCGCGCGCAAGGCGGGCGTGCGCAGGATGGGGTCTCCGTCCTGACGGACATTCACGGAGAACGCGCCATGGCACTTTCCCCCAGGATCCCGCTCGCCGTCGCGCTGCTGTCGCTGGCCTTCGGTGCGGTCGCCGCACCCGCACCGACCGCGTCGACGTCCAAGCCCGCGGCAACGCAGTGCCGCGACAAGAGCGGCAAGTTCGTGGCGTGCCCGCACCCGCAGAAGGCCAAGGCCTGCCGCGATGCCAAGGGCAAGTTCGTCGCCTGCCCGAAGTAGCGCGACGCGTGGCACGCCATCAACGACGAAGGCGGCCCTGGGGCCGCCTTCGTTCTGTCCGGGACGTGGACCTTACAGCGCTTCGAAGATGCCGGCCGCGCCCATGCCGGTGCCGATGCACATCGTCACCATGCCGTACTTCTGCTGGCGGCGACGCAGGCCGTGCACGATGGTCGCGGTGCGGATCGCACCGGTCGCACCGAGCGGGTGGCCCAACGCGATGGCGCCGCCCAGCGGATTGACCTTGGACGGGTCCAGGTCGCTGTCGCGGATCACGGCCAGCGCCTGTGCGGCGAAGGCTTCGTTGAGTTCGATCCAGTCCAGCTGGTCCTTGGTCAGGCCGGCCTGCCGGAGCGCCTTGGGAATCGCGGCGATCGGACCGATGCCCATCACTTCCGGCCGCACGCCGGCGACCGAGAAGCTGACGAAGCGGGCCAGCGGCGTCAGGCCGTAATCCTTCACCGCCTGGCCGGAAGCCAGCAGCACCGCCGCGGCGCCATCGCTCATCTGCGAGCTGTTGCCCGCGGTGACCGTGCCGCCGAACTGGGCGTTGCGGAACACCGGCTTCAGCTTGGCCAGGCCTTCGATGGAGGAATCCGGACGCGGGCCTTCGTCGATCTCGACGATCGACTTCTTCACGCGCACCGCATTGCCGGCGAGGTCCGGGATGCGCGAGATCACTTCGTACGGCGAGATCTCGCTCCTGAATTCACCGGCCTGGATCGCGGCAATGGCCTTCTGGTGCGAGGCCATCGCGAAGGCGTCCTGGTCCTCGCGCGAGACCTTCCATTCCTCGGCGACCTTCTCGGCGGTGATGCCCATGCCGTAGGCGATGGCGACGTTCTCGTCCTTGGCGAACACCTGCGGGCTCAGCGCGACCTTGTTGCCCATCATCGGCACCATCGACATCGACTCGGTGCCGCCGGCCAGCATCAGGTCGGCGTTGCCCAGGCGGATCTGGTCGGCGGCCATGGCGACGGCCTGCAGACCCGAGGAGCAGAAACGATTGATGGTCTGCGCGGCGATGGTGTTGGGCAGGCCGGCCAGCAGCGCGCCGATGCGCGCCACGTTCATGCCTTGCTCGCCCTCGGGCATGGCGCAGCCGATGATGGCGTCGTCGATGCGGTTGACGTCGATGCCCGGCGCCTGCGCGACCACGGCCTTCAGCACGTGGGCGAGCATTTCGTCGGGACGGGTGTTGCGGAACACGCCGCGCGGCGCCTTGCCGACCGGAGTGCGGGTGGCGGCGACGATGTAGGCGTCTTGAACTTGCTTGGTCATGGTTCTGTGTCCTGTGTCGTCGTCGCTTAGTTGCGCAGCGGCTTGCCGGTCTTGAGCATGTGCGCGATGCGTTCCTGCGTCTTGGGCATCTGCGCCAGGGCGACGAAGTGTTCGCGTTCGAGCTTGAGCAGCCATTCCTCGTCGACGAGGGCGCCACGATCGACCTCGCCGCCACACAGCACGGTGGCGATGCGCGACGCTATCTCGTAGTCGTGCGGCGAGATGAAGCGGCCTTCCAGCATGTTCACCAGCATCATCTTGAAGGTGGCGATGCCGACGTCGCCGGCGACCTGGATGCGGCGGGCGGGCAGGGGCGGACGGTAGCCGGATTCGGCCAGTGCGCGCGCCTGCGCCTTCGCCACGTGCAGCAGTTCGAAGGCGTTGAACACGACGGCGTCGTTGTCGCGGGCCAGCTTCAGCTCTCGCGCTTCGAAGGCGGATGCCGAGACCTTGCCCATCGCCACGCTTTCGAACGCGGTCTTGAGCTGCGCGAACACGTCGCCGCCGGGGCCGGCGGCCTCGGATGCACGCACCGCGAATTCCTTCAGGCCGCCGCCGGCCGGCAGCAGGCCCACGCCCGCTTCGACCAGGCCGATGTAGCTTTCCAGTGCGAACACGGACTTGGCCGCGTGCATCTGGAACTCGCAACCACCGCCCAGCGCGAGGCCGCGCACGGCCGCGACAACCGGCACCAGCGCGTACTTGATGCGCTGGCTGGTGGCCTGGAAGTTGGCGACCATGGCCTCGAAGCCCTTCACGTCGCCGGCCTGCAGCAGGCCAAGCGCGCCGGCGAGATCCGCGCCCGCGGAGAACGGTTCCTTCGGCTGCCAGATCACCAGGCCGGCGAAGTCGCGCTCGGCGATGCCGATGGCTTCCTGCAGACCGTTGAGCACGTGGTCGTTGACCGTGTGCATCTTGGTCTTGAAGCTGACCACGGCGATGTCGTCGCCCTCGTCGGCCCACATGCGGATGCCTTCGTTCTCGAAGACGGTGCGGCCCTGGCTGAAGCTTTCACCCAGCAGCGGGTCCGGGAAGCGCTGGCGTGCGTAGACCGGATTGGACGAGCGCGGCACCTGCGCCTTGCGCGCGGGGCTGTAGCTGCCGTCCTTGTCGTGCACGCCGGCGCGGCCGTCGAACACCCAGTCCGGCAGCGGCGCGCTGCTCATCGCCTTGCCGGCGACGATGTCCTCGGCGATCCAGTCGGCGACCTGCTTCCAGCCGGCGGCCTGCCAGCTTTCGAACGGACCCAGCGACCAGCCGTAGCCCCAGCGCATCGCGAAGTCGATGTCGCGTGCGGTCTCGGCGATCGATTCCAGGTGGTAGGCGCTGTAGTGGAACGTGTCGCGGAAGATCGCCCACAGGAACTGCGCCTGCGGGTTCGAACTGGCGCGCAGTGCGGCGAACTTCTTCGCCGGGTCCCGTTCCTTCAGCAGCGCGGCGACTTCGGCGTCGGGCTCGCCGGCCGAAGCGCGGTAGTCCTGTGCCTTGAGGTCGAGCACCAGGATGTCCTTGCCGCGCTTGGTGTACACGCCGGCGCCGGTCTTCTGGCCCAGCGCGCCCTTTTCGATCAGCGCCGCCAGCCACTTGGGCGCCTTGAAGAATGCGTGCCACGGGTCGTCGGGCAGGGTGTCGGCCATCGTCTTGATGACGTGCGCCATGGTGTCCAGGCCGACCACGTCCGCGGTGCGGAACGTCGCCGACTTCGGTCGGCCGATCGCCGGGCCGGTCAGCGCATCGACGGTGTCGAAGCCCAGGCCGAACTCTTCGGTGTGGTGCATGCCGGCCAGCATCGAGAACACACCGATGCGGTTGCCGATGAAGTTCGGCGTGTCCTTGGCGATCACCACGCCCTTGCCAAGCGCGGTGGTCAGGAAGGTTTCCAGCGCGGTGAGGACGTCGGCGTCGGTGGTCCTGGCCGGGATCAGCTCCGCCAGGTGCATGTAGCGCGGCGGGTTGAAGAAGTGCACGCCGCAGAAGCGATGGCGCAGTTGTTCGGGCAGCACTTCGGCCAGCTTGTTGATGCCCAGGCCCGACGTGTTGCTGGCCAGGATGCAGTGCTCCGGCACGAACGGCGCGATCTTCTTGTAGAGGTCCTGCTTCCAGTCCATCCGCTCGGCGATGGCCTCGATGATCAGGTCGCAGTCGCGCAGCTGTTCCAGGCCGGTCTCGTAGTTGGCCGGGGTGATGCGCTCGGCCAGCGTCTTGCTGGCGAGCGGGGCAGGGCTGAGCTTGCCCAGGTTCGCGATGGCCTTGGCGACGATGCCGTTCGGGTCGCCTTCCTTGGCCGGAAGGTCGAACAGCACGGTGTCCACACCGGCATTGGTCAGGTGGGCGGCGATCTGCGCGCCCATCACGCCGGCGCCGAGCACGGCGACTCGCCGTGCAAGCAGTTTCTTAGACATTTTACTCAAGTCCTTGTTTTAACAAGAAGTCAGAATCAACTTTTGAAGCCGGCGGCCGCGAAGCGGATGAGTTCGCGCGCGGCACGTTCACGATGCGCCGCCTCGGTGACACCGGCGGGTCGCTTGATCAGGCCGAAATCGGCCATGGCGTAGGTCAGTGCGCCGGCCAGGAAGTCCAGGCGCCAGTAAAGCTCTTCTTTCGTCAGCCCGGGCACGCAGCCGGCGATGGCCTTGGCGAAGTCGCGCAGCACGTGGCCGTAGTGGTCGGAGAGGAACTTGCGCAGGCGGTCGTTCTTCTCGGCGTACGCGCGGGCCACGACGCGCACGAATGCGCCGCCGCCGTGGCGGTCCTGGGCCATCGCCAGGGCCGGTTGCACGAAGGCGGCCAGGATCGGCTCCAGCTCGCCAGGGTGCTGTTCCAGGGCGGCCTTGAGGGCGCCCAGGCGCTGCGCGCTCATGTCGTCCATGCGGCGGCGGAACACCTCGTTGACGAGGTTTTCCTTGCTGCCGAAGTGGTAGTTGACCGCAGCGATGTTGACGTCGGCGCGGCTGGTGACTTGCCGGAGGGAAGTGCCGGTGAATCCGAACTGTGCGAACAGTTCCTCGGCGGCGCCAAGGATGCGGTCCTTGGTGGAGAAGTGGGCGGTAGTGGCCATGGGTCCTGCTGGGCTGAATCAAACGCTTGTTTGATGCTATGCCGGGTGCCCTGAACCGTCAATGGAATCTTCAGGCCAGACGGTGCAAATCGTGTGGGCATTCCGCTAGAATTACCGGAGCCTTGTTGGCTAAACCCGCGTCCTGACGCGGGTTTTTCTGTTATCCTCGGGCGTGAACCTGGTGGTTCAGACGCCCGCCTACCCGGAGAGAATCCATGGCGCTCGAGCGCACCCTGTCCATCATCAAGCCCGACGCCGTCGCCAAGAACGTCATCGGCGAGATCTACTCCCGTTTCGAGAAGTCCGGCCTCAAGGTCGTCGCTTCGAAGATGAAGCAGCTGTCGAAGCAGGAAGCCGAAGGTTTCTACGCCGTGCACCGTGAGCGTCCGTTCTTCAGCGCGCTCGTCGAGTTCATGATCTCCGGCCCGGTGATGATCCAGGTGCTCGAAGGCGAAGGCGCGGTGCTGAAGAACCGTGACCTGATGGGCGCCACCAATCCGAAGGACGCAGCGCCGGGCACGATCCGCGCCGACTTCGCCGACAGCATCGACGCCAACGCCGTGCACGGTTCCGACAGCCTGGAGAACGCCGCGATCGAAGTCGCGTACTTCTTCCCGGCCACCGACGTGTACGCCCGCTGAGGACGACACAGGCAACGCCATGACCACGCAACGCGACACCATCGAACTCCAGCTCGCCGACGCGAACCTTGCGGCGTCGACGGAGTCGGCCGCGCGCGTGGAAGCGGGCGTTGCCGCCAAGAGCGCGGTCGAGGGTGCGAAGACGAATCTCTTCGACCTCGATCGCGTTTCGCTCGAGCGGTTCTTCGAGGAATCGCTCGGCGAGAAGAAGTTCCGTGCGCATCAGGTGATGAAGTGGATCCATCACCGTTACGTCACCAACTTCAGCGAGATGACCGACCTGGGCAAGGCGCTGCGCGCCAAGCTCGAGCAGCACGCCGAAGTCCGCGTGCCGCAGGTCCTGTTCGACAAGGCCTCCACCGACGGCACGCACAAGTGGCTGCTCGGCATGGACCCGAAGAACGCTATCGAGACCGTCTACATCCCCGACAAGGGGCGCGGCACGCTGTGCGTGTCGTCGCAGGTGGGCTGCGCGCTCAACTGCCAGTTCTGCTCGACCGCGACGCAGGGCTTCAACCGCAATCTGTCGACCGCCGAGATCATCGGTCAGGTCTGGGTGGCGGCGCGCCATCTGGGCAATGTCCCGCACCAGCAACGCCGCCTCACCAACGTGGTGATGATGGGCATGGGCGAGCCGCTGGCGAATTTCGACAACGTCGTGCGCGCGATGAGCATCATGCGCGACGATCTGGGCTATGGCCTGGCCAACAAGCGCGTCACCCTGTCCACTGCCGGCATGGTCCCCATGATCGACCGCCTGGCGCTGGAGAGCGACGTGTCGCTCGCCGTGTCGTTGCATGCACCCAACGACGAGCTGCGCAGCGAGCTGGTGCCGCTCAACAAGAAGTACCCCATCGAACAGCTGATGGACGCGTGCGTGCGTTACGCGCTGCGCAAGCGCGGCACCTCGGTCACGTTCGAGTACACGCTCATGAAGGGCGTGAACGACCAGCCGCAACACGCGCGTGGGCTGCTGCGTCTGATGCGCCAGTTCGACAACGCCGTGCAGATGAAGGACGCGGCGAAGGTCAACCTCATCCCGTTCAACCCGTTCCCCGGCACGCGTTTCGAGCGACCGGACGACGCGGCCATCCGCTCGTTCCAGAAACTGCTCAACGACGCCGGCATGATTGCCCCGGTGCGCCGCACGCGTGGCGACGACATCGATGCGGCCTGTGGCCAGTTGAAAGGCCAGGTCATGGACCGCACGCGCCGGCAGGCCGATTTCCGGCGACACCTGCAGGAGCAGGGGCTGGGCGACGAGGCCGCATACGACTGCCAGCCATGAACCTCCGCGGCCGCCCGCTGATCCTTGTTGCCACGATCGTCCTGGCGGTCGCGACGCTTGCGACCGGTGCGTGCAGCCGACTCACCTTCGTGAGGCAGGACTTCAGCCGCGAAGGCTACGAGCGCACTTCGCCCGAGGTCGACGTCAGCGGCAAACCGGGCAACCGCAACGCATCCGAAGCCATGAAGCACCTTCAGCTGGCCCAGGTGCGGCTGATGAGCGGCGACATCGACACCGCCGAACGCGAGGCGAACAAGGCCCTCAAGCTCGATCCCGCGTCGGCCGATGCACACACGGTCCTGGCCGCCGCCGCGGCCCGCCGTGGCGCCCCGGCCGAAGCCGGCCGTCATTACCTTCGCGCCACCGAGCTGGCACCCGGCAACGGTGCGCTGGCCAACAACTATGGCGTCTGGCTGTGCGGGCAGGGGCAGCCGGCCGAGTCGCTGGTCTGGTTCGAACGCGCCCTGGCCGACGCCCGCTATGGCACCCCGGCGCTCGCGCTGGCCAATTCCGGCACCTGCGCCATGCGTGCCGGCCAGGATGTCCGTGCCGGGCGCGAACTGCGCAAGGCCATCGGCCTGGATCCCAACAACGCCCAAGCCTTGGGCGCCCTGGCCGAACTCGAGTTCCGCAAGGGCAATGCCTTCGAAGCCCGGGCTTTCTCGGAGCGCCGCCTGGCGGCAGCTCCGGCGGACCGCAACGCGTTGCAGCTTGCGTCACAAATCGAAGAAAAACTCGGCGACACGGCAGCCGCCGCAAGATACGTTCAGCGAATGAGGGCGGAGTTCCCGCAGACGCGAGGCTCCGGCATGGGGGATGACGGTACGCGATGATGTACTCGAACGAAGCCGCGCCTGAAATGGGCGCCAGTTGCGGCGTGCGCCTGAAGCAGGCCCGCGAGAAGGCGGGGCTGTCGCAGGAAGATGTCGCTGCAAGTCTGAAAATTCCGGTGCGGGTCATCCGCCAGCTCGAGTCGGGGGACCCGAGCCAGCTGGGTGCGCCCGTCTTCGTCCGCGGCCAGATGCGCAGCTATGCGCGCCTGCTCGGCGTGACGCTGGAGGACGAGATGGGCTATGGCGCTTCGCCCGTAGCGCCCTCGGTGCTCGTCAGTCACACGCACACGCCACGCGTGCGCCGTGTGTTCGAACAGGCCACGCGCCGCGCCATCTACATCGTGCTGACGGCGGCCATCGCCGTGCCGATCTGGATGGCCTCCAAGCAGCAACTGAGCAAGCCGCGCGAAGTGGAGTCGCTTGAGGTCGCCACGGCGGCAACGGGTTCGACCGCCACGCCGAGCGCGCCGTCCGCGACGACCGCTACGGCAACCAACCACCGCACGCCGCTGGTCGCATCGATGGCGACGCTTCCCGCCGCGACCCAATCGGCCCTGTCGTTGAACTTCACCGGCAACAGCTGGGTGGAAGTGCGCAGTGCCGACGGCCGCGTGCTCGAAAGCGGCGAACTCGGGGCGGGGCAGCAGCGCAGCTACTCAGCCAACGAAGTCTCCCGGGTGGTGCTCGGCAACTCGTCCGTGGTGGAGGTCCGCCAGGCAGGTCGCACGGTCGATCTGACACCGTTCAGCCGAGCGAACGTCGCCCGCTTTACGCTATCCTCTGACGGTTCCCTCACGCCGGTCTCCGACTGACCTGCGTTGAGTGATTCCCCGGCACCGGCCTGCCTTGCGGGCCGGTGTTCCTCATTGGGTTCCCGCATAACCGCGGGGCGACAGAGCATGGCAGCCCACGAATGGCGTTAGACGATCTTCTCGACGAGCACGAACAAAGCGAACGTGTCCTGCAGTGGCTGCGCAACAACGGCGCTGGCCTGATCGGCGGCATCGCCCTGGGCCTGGCGGCCATCGGCGGCTGGAAGTGGTGGGAACACCGCGGCGAAGCACAGCGCATGGACCAGGCCACCCAGTACCAAGCCGCCGTCGACGCCGTCGAGGCGAAGGACAAGCAGGCCGAGGCGAAAGTTCGGGCGCTGGGTGAGGGCACTTACCGTGCGCTGGCCTCGCTGGAGCTGGCCCGTTCGCAGGTCGAAGCCAAGCAGTACGACGCCGCGATCGCCACGCTGCGCAGCATCCATACCGACGACGCTGCCATCACCGGCATCGCCAACCAGCGCCTTGCCCGTCTGCTGATCGAAGCCAAGCAGGCCGATGCCGCGCTGAAGCTGGTCGCCAATGCCAGCACCGCCTCTGCCCTGGAAGTGCGTGGCGACGCGCAGTTCGCCCTGGGCCAGCTGGAGCAGGCGCGTACGTCGTATTCGCAGGCCCTGGCCAAGCTCGACGTGGCCTCGCCGCAGCGCCGCCTGATCGAACTCAAGCTCACTGAAGTCGGCGGCACGCCCGCCAAACCCGAGGGCAAGTCCTGATGAATCACCGCTCGATGCTGCTGCGTTCCTCCCTGGTGTTGCTGTGCGCGGCCTCGCTGGCTGGCTGCTCCACCGTCAAGGGCTGGTTCGGCGGTGACAAGAAGAAGGACGATGGCAAGCCGACCGATCCGGTCGAGCTGGTCAAGATCACCCCGACGGTGACGGTCTCCAAGATCTGGTCGGCCAACGCGGGCAAGGGCGAGGGTCGCATGGGCCTGCGCCAGGGCCCGGTCGTGGCGGATGGTCGCGTGTTCGCGGCCGCCGTCGAAGGCGGCGTGCACGCTTTCGACCTGCAGACCGGCAAGCAGATCTGGGAATACCGCCCGGACAAGAAGGCCAACGTGCAGATCTCCGGTGGCCCCGGCGTGGGCGACGGCCTGGTCGTGGTCGGTGGCCTCGATGGCCAGGTGATCGCGCTGGACGCCAGCACCGGCGAGGAGAAGTGGCAGGCGAAGGTGCCCAACGAGGTGATCGCCGCCCCGTCCATCGGCATGAACATGGTGTTCGTGCGTTCCAACGATGGCCGTGTGACCGCGCTGGACGCCGCCACCGGCGAACGTCGCTGGTTCTGGGTGCAGGACGTGCCGATGCTCTCCGTGCGCGGCAACGATTCCCCGGTGCTCGGTCCGGGCTTCGTCTTTGTCGGCAGCGATGACGGCACCGTCTCCGCACTGTCGGCGACCGACGGCCGCCCGCTGTGGGAAATCCCGGTGGCACAGCCGGAAGGCCGTACGGAACTGGACCGCATGTCCGACATCGACGGCTCGCCGGTGCTGGAAGGCACCACGCTGTTCGTCAGCAGCTTCAAGAAGACCACCATGGCCATCGACGCCCCCAGCGGCCGTCCGATGTGGTCCTCCGAGCATGGCGGCCCGGGCCGCCTCGGCGTGGGCTCCGAACGCCTGGTCGTGACGGATCCGACCGGTCTGGTGTTCGGCCTGGACAAGGCCGGCGGCAGCGCCATGTGGCAGCAGGACGGCCTGGCCCGTCGCAACGTCACCGGCGCCGCGATCCAGGGCGATTACGCCATCGTCGGCGACTTCGACGGTTACGTGCACTGGCTCAAGCTCGAGGACGGGTCGTTCGCCGCGCGTGAGCGCGTCGGCGGCAAGGCGCTGCGTGCGGCGCCCGTGGTTGCCGACGGCATCGCCATCGTCCAGAACGTCGGCGGCGAGCTGACCGCCTTCCGCCTGCAGTAATTCGCTGGCGCGCAGTACCCCGGAACGGCCCGGCACCTTGCCCGGGCCGTTTCCCTTTTGCGGGCCGGGCAGTCATCATTTGCATCGCCCCGGCGCCCCGGCCCGCCTTTGCGGGCGCGACGGCCGACCGGCCGGACCGGCTTTCACGTCGCCCCTGCGATGCTGGTCCCGCGACTCCTTCCACTTCTTCCGGCTTCCACCATGCTCCCGCTCGTTGCCCTCGTTGGTCGCCCCAACGTTGGAAAATCCACCCTGTTCAATGCGCTGACGCGCAGCCGCGACGCCCTGGTCCACGACCAGCCCGGTGTCACGCGTGATCGCAACTACGGCGTGGTCCGGCCCGAGGACAAGCGTCCCTTCGCGCTGGTGGACACCGGCGGCATCGCCGGCGAAGACGAAGGCCTGGCCGGCGCCACCGCGCGCCAGGCGCGTGCGGCGGCCGAGGAAGCCGACCTGGTCCTGTTCGTGGTCGATGGCCGCGAAGGCGCCTCCGCGCTGGACGACGACATCCTCGCCTGGCTGCGCAAGTCCGCGCGCCCGGCGATGCTGGTGGTCAACAAGACCGACGGCCTCGATGCGCAGGCGTGCATCAACGAGTTCGCCCGCTACGGCATCACCGACGTCATCGCGGTGTCGTCGGCGCACCGCCAGGGCATCGACACGCTCATCGACCGCGTGCTGGGGCGTGTGCCCGAAGAGGGCGCCGCAACCGAACTCGATGCCGACCCCGCGCGCATCCGCGTGGCGTTCATCGGCCGCCCCAACGTGGGCAAGTCGACGCTGGTCAACCGCCTCCTCGGCGAAGAACGCATGATCGCGTCCGAAGTCCCGGGCACCACCCGCGACTCGGTCTCCATCGACATGGAACGCGACGGACGCCTGTACCGCCTGATCGACACCGCCGGTCTGCGCCGCAAGGCGCGCGTGGAGGAGGCGGTCGAGAAGTTTTCCATCGTGAAGACGCTGCAGGCGATCGAGCAGTGCCAGGTTGCGGTCGTGCTGCTGGATGCCAGCGAGGGCATCACCGATCAGGACGCGACCGTGCTGGGCCATGCGCTCGATGCCGGCCGCGCGCTCGTGGTCGCGGTGAACAAGTGGGACGGCCTGACCGACTACCAGCGCCAGCAGGCCGAGGCGCTGCTGACGCGCAAGCTCGGTTTCGTCGAATGGGCCGAAGCGGTGCGCATCAGTGCCAAGCACGGCTCGGGCCTGCGTGAGCTTTTCCGTGCGATCCACCGCGCGCATGCCTCGGCCACGCACGAGTTCAGCACCAGCGAAGTGAACAAGGCGCTGGAAATCGCCTACGAAACCAACCCGCCGCCGACCGTCCGCGGCCACGTGGCCAAGCTGCGCTATGCGCACCCGGCGGCCAACAATCCGCCCACCTTCGTCGTGCATGGCACGCGCCTGCGCACGCTGGGCGATACGTACAAGCGCTATCTGGAGAACTTCTTCCGCAAGCGCTTCAAGCTGGTTGGTACGCCGGTGCGCTTCGTGTTCAAGGAAGGCACCAACCCGTACGAAGGCAAGAAGAACGTACTGACCGAGCGTCAGGTCGCGAAGAAGCGGCGCATGATCCGGCACGTGAAACGCGGGAAGTAAGCGTTCCATCCGTCGGGGGCAGGCACGCCGGGAATGGCGAAGGCTGGATTCCGTCCGTGGAAGTGACGAAGCAGTCCAGCCCTGCGCCGTACACTGTCGCCATGATCCCGACCCCGTCCGATATCACCCTCGGCATCCTCGCCGGTGGCAGGGCGACGCGACTGGGCGGCCTGGACAAGGCGTGGCTCGAACGCGACGGCGTGGCGCAGGTATTGCGCTGGCAGCGGCGTTTCGCGCATGAGGTCGACACGATTCTGGTGAGCGCCAATCGCGATCTTCATCGCTATCGCGCCGCCGGCCTGCACGTCGTCGTGGATCGCAGCGAGCGCGACATCGGTCCGATTGCGGGCCTGGACGCACTGGCCGCGGCGTGCGCGACACCGTGGATGCTCACGCTGCCGGTCGACCTGGTCGGCGTCAACGAATGCCTGCTGCCCACGCTGGCGTCTACCGCCGGTGACGCCGGCGCATTCGCCATCGACGACGATGGCCCGCAGCCGCTGGTCGCGCTGTGGCGCGCGGCCCCGCTGCGCGATGCGATGGACGATGCGCTTGCCGGCAGCGGCGCGATCCATGCGCTGCAGCACGCGCTTGGCATGGCGTCCGTTCGCCTGGCGGGCGTACGCTTCGGCAACCTCAACACACCCGACGACCTGGCCAACGCCGGGATCACGACATGACGAACCGCGAATTCCCCACCGGCCTTTCCTACGACGACGCCATCGCCATCGTGCGCCAGGTGGCCGCCGAACACCGGCTGGAGACGGAAACGCTGCCGTTGTCGCGCACGCATGGTCGCATCCTGGCCGTGGACGTCGACGCGCCGATGGCGTTGCCGCCGTTCGACAACAGCGCCATGGACGGATTCGCCGTTCGCCATGTCGATCTGTCCACGGATGAAACGGCGCTGCGCGTGGTTGGCGAGCAGTTCGCGGGACGCGCGCGCGACATCACGGTGGGCGAGGGCGAATGCGTGCGCATCACCACCGGCGCGCCGATGCCGGCCGGCGCGGACACCGTCGTCATCAAGGAAAACACCCGTGATGACGACGAACGCATCGTCGTGCTGCAAGCGCCCGCATACGACGCCAACGTGCGCCACGCCGGTGAAGACGTCGCCGCGGGTGAACGCGTGCTCCATGCAGGTTCGCGCCTCACGCCGGCGCGCGTGTCGCTGGCGGCCTCGCTGGGTCTGGCTTCGCTGCCGGTGTCGCGTCGCCCGACGGTGGCGGTCTTCAGCAGCGGCGATGAACTGGTGGAACCCGGTCTCGCGCTCGCGCCGGGCGAGATCCACGACAGCAACCGCGAGCTGTTGATGGGTCTGCTGCGCGCCGAGGGCCTGGAGCCCACCGCGTGGCCGCGGCTGCCGGACGATCCGAAGCGGGTCGAGATAGCGCTGCGCGATGCGGGCTGCGCGTTCGATCTGATCGTCACCTGCGGTGCGGTGTCCGCCGGCGAGAAGGACCACATTCCCGCGGTGATCGAGCGGTTCGGTCAGGTGCATTTCTGGAAAGTCCGGATGAAGCCCGGCATGCCGGTGCTGTTCGGCAGTCTGGACCAGGCGCGCGTGCTGGCGCTGCCGGGCAATCCGGTGTCGGTCTTCGCCACGTTCCTGGGCTTCGGACGTGCCCTTATCGACGCCCTGCAGGGACGCACCGAACCGCGCCCGGTGGAGCGGGCGCAACTGGTCGCGCCAATCGACAAGTCGCATGCGCGCCGCGAGTTCATGCGTGCCCAGGTGTTCTGCGATGAACGTGGCGTGCTGCACGCCGATCCCAATCCGGCGGTCGGGTCGCACCGGCTGCGCGCGGTGAGCGACTCCAACGCACTGATCGTGATCCCGGATGGACCGCAGCGTCTCGCGGCTGGCGCCGTCGTGGAGGTCCTGCGTTACGCCTGAGTCGGGCCATAGGCGCGATAATCCCGCCATGGACATCCAAACGCCCATCGAGCTCATCGACCCGGCCGAGGCCCTGCGTCGCCAGCGAGCGGGAGCCGTCATCGTCGACGTGCGCGAGACGCACGAGCGCGCCACCGGCTTTGCCGCGGGTGCGCTGGGCATCGCCAAGGCCGAGCTGGAAGCGGACCCGGGCGCCGTGTTGCCCGATCGCGACGCCACCGTGCTGCTGATCTGCCAGTCGGGCAAACGCTCGCTCTCCGCGGCCGAGGCATTGCGCGCGGCTGGGTATCGCCGCGTGGTATCGATCGAAGGCGGCACCACGCGCTGGATCGCCGAAGGCCTGCCCGTCGAACGCGATGAGGCGAACTTCGACTTCTACGACCGCTACTCACGCCACCTGCGGCTGCCGGAAGTGGGCGAGGCCGGGCAGCGCCGGCTGCAGGCCGCGCGCATCGCGATGGTGGGCGCGGGAGGCCTGGGTTCCCCGGCCGCGTTCTACCTCGCGGCGGCCGGCGTGGGCACGCTGGTGCTGGCCGATGACGACATCGTCGATCGCAGCAACCTGCAGCGTCAGATCCTGCACACCGAGCAGCGTATCGGCGTGCCGAAGGTGGAGTCGGCGCGCATCGCGCTGGCCGCGCTCAATCCGACCGTGGCCATCGAGGCTTTCCCGGAGCGCATCACCGCCGACAACGTCGAGCGCTTGATCGAAGGTGCCGACGTGGTGATCGACGGCGCCGACAACTTCCCGGTGCGTTACCTGCTCAACGACGCCTGCGTGAAGCTCGGCAAGCCGCTGGTGTACGGCGCGGTGCATCGCTTCGAAGGGCAGGTGAGCGTGTTCGACGCGGGCCGGCAGCGCGGCCATGCGCCGTGCTATCGCTGCCTGTTTCCCGAACCGCCCCCGCCGGAAGCCGCACCGAACTGCGCGGAAGCCGGCGTGCTGGGCGTGCTTCCCGGCGTGATCGGCCTGTTGCAGGCCACCGAGGCGATCAAGCTGGTTCTCGGTCTCGGCGAGCCGCTCACCGGGCGCCTGTTGCATTTCGACGCGCTGGGCATGCGTTTTCGCGAAACGCGGTTGTCGGCCGATCCGGAGTGCCCCGTGTGCGCGGCCGGTCGCGCATTCCCGGGCTACATCGACTACGTGCGCTTCTGCGCGGCGTAGTCGCCTTCAGCGCAGGAAGTCCGCCAGCGCGTTCTCGAAGCCGGGATCGCCGCCGATGGTGTTGTGGTCGGCTTCCGGCAGGTCGGCCACGCGTGGCGGTTTGCCGAACGCGGCGATGAGCCGGTCGGTGTTGGACGGCGGTACGACCTGGTCGCGGCCCGCACGGATCACCAGCGCGTCGCCTTCGTAACCGTGCAGGTTCGCGGCGGAATCGAAACGGTCCTTCACCAGCCATCGGACCGGAAACATCGGGTAGTGGGCCTGTGCCACGGCCACCAGGCTGTCGAACGGCGCCACCAGCACCAGCTTCGACACCGGTCGCCGCGACGCCACGTAGCTGGCCACGCCGCTGCCGAGGCTGGAACCGACCACCGCGATCGGCTCGTCCGGATGGCGTGCGCGCACGGTGTCGAACACCGCCAGCGCGTCGCCGAACAGCGCTTCTTCGCTCGGGGCGCCGCCGCTGGCGCCATAGCCGCGGTACGAAACCAGATAGACACTGTGGTCCGGCAACAGGCGGCCCAGCTGTTCGCGCCGGTTCTGGATGCTCTCGGCGTTGCCGCCGAAGTAGATCACCGGATTGCGCGCCTGCGGATTGAGTACCCATCCGTGCAACTGCACATCGCCGCGGGCCAGCGTGAAATCGGTCTGCGCCGCGTCGACACGCGTGCCCTGCGGGAGGTAGATGAGGTCGCGCTGCTTGGAGAACAGCCAGGCGGAGATCCCTGCATAGCCCAGCACCGGCAATGCTGCCCACCAGATCATTTGTTTGCGCATATGGCTCAGCCTGCGTGACGGCGTTGCGCCGCTTCGAATGCGGCCAGCTGTTCGGGTGTGGCTTCGCGCTGGTGCTGCGATTTCCATTGCGCGAAGGGCATGCCGTAGACCGCCTCCCTGGCTTCGTCCTTGGTCATCGTGATGCCGCGCTGTTCGGCGGCGTCGCGGTACCAGTCGGACAGGCAGTTGCGGCAGAACCCGGCATGGATCATCAGGTCGATGTTCTGCACGTCCGTGCGTTCCTGCATGAGGTGCTGGAGCAGGCTCCGGAACGCGGCGGCCTGGATCTGTGTGGTTTCGAAATCGGATTCGGTCATGGCGAGCCTCCGTCGGAGGCGGAGCTTCGGGGCGAAAAGACCGGCAGGTGCCGGGTCCTTGGGCGATAATGCACGGCCCGACTGTAGCGCAGTCCTCATCCAGTCCACGGCATGACCGCTCCCACGACTCAGGCTCCCGCCCGCATCCTCGACGGCAAGCGCATCGCCGAGGACCTGCTCGACAACCTCAAGAGCCGGGTCGACGTGCGCGTGGCCGCGGGCAAATCGCGCCCCGGGCTGGCGGTGGTGCTGGTCGGCAACGACCCTGCCTCCAGCGTCTATGTGAAGAACAAACGTCGTGCCGCGCAGAAGGTGGGCATCCGCGCGATCGACTACGACCTGCCGGCCGATACCGGCAACGAAGAGCTGCTGGCGCTGATCGACCGGCTCAACGCCGATCCCGAGGTCCACGGCATCCTGGTGCAGCTGCCGCTGCCGGACCGCCGCGACGCGACCGAGCTGATCCATCGCATCGACCCGCGCAAGGACGTGGACGGTTTCCATCCGGAAAACGTGGGACACCTGGCCCTGCGTCAGTTCGGCCTGCGTCCGTGCACGCCGCGTGGCATCACCACGCTGCTGGCCTACACCGATCGCCCGGTGCGTGGGCAGAGCGCGACCATCGTCGGCGTGTCCAACCACGTCGGCCGGCCGATGGCGCTGGAGCTGCTGATCGCCGGCTGCACCGTCACCAGCTGCCACAAGTTCACCCCGCCGCAGGTGCTGGAAGCCTCGATCCGCAACGCCGACATCCTGGTCGTCGCCGCGGGCCGTCCGGGCCTGATCCCGGGTGAATGGGTAAAGCCCGGCGCGGTGGTCATCGACGTGGGCATCAACCGCCTGGACGACGGCCGCCTGGTGGGCGACGTGGGGTTCGAAGCGGCCGCAGAGCGCGCCAGCTGGATCACCCCGGTTCCCGGCGGCGTGGGCCCTATGACGGTCGCCACGCTGATGCAGAACACGCTGGAGGCCGCGGAAGCGGCGGATTCGGGGCGGGGCTGGACCCAAGCGCGCTGAACTCGGAGCGGCGGTGTGGGCGGCTGCTCGGCTTCGTCCAAGCACGCGATCTGCGAGATACCGCACGCCCCGACCCTCACCCCAACCCCTCTCCCGGAGGAAAGGGGCTCAAAGCGCGAGCCAGCCAACCGAAGCCGGGCTGTTGCTCCAGCCCCTAAGTCAGGGGCGGTCGCGCCTGCAGGGCGCGAGGGGCGGGTATGGCGCTGGTGTGGGACGTGATTTGCGAAGCAAATCGCGTCAAGCGCGTTCCGTACCGTCCGTAGAACGGCACGTCCCGACGCGCCGCGAGCGTTGAAGGGGTCAGTCGCGTTACAATAACGCGCTTCATCCGCCTCCCGGCCCCCGCCCATGCTGCGCATCCAGGCTGAAGCACTTACCTTCGACGACGTCTCGCTCGTCCCGGCCCACTCGACGGTCCTGCCCAAGGACGTCTCGCTCTCCACGCGCCTGACCCGCGACCTCACCATCCGGCTGCCGATCCTCTCGGCGGCGATGGACACGGTCAGCGAAGCGCGCCTGGCCATTGCGATGGCGCAATTGGGCGGCATCAGCATCGTCCACAAGAACATGAGCCTGGAAGCCCAGGCCGCGCAGATCGCCTCGGTCAAGAAGTTCGAGGCGGGCGTGATCAAGGAGCCCTTCACCGTCGGGCCCGACACCACCATCGCCGAGGTGCTCAAGCTCACCCGCGCGCGCAACATCTCCGGCGTGCCGGTGGTGGACGGTGGCCAGCTCGTCGGCATCGTCACCAGCCGCGACATGCGCTTCGAGAAGAAGCTGGACGATCCGGTGCGCCACATCATGACCAAGAAGGATCGCCTGGTCACGGTGCGCGAAGGCGCCACCGACGAGGAAGTCCTGGACCTGCTGCACAAGCACCGTATCGAGAAGGTGCTGGTGGTCAACGACGGCTTCGAGCTGCGCGGCCTGATCACGGTGAAGGACATCCAGAAGAAGTCCGACAATCCCAACGCCGCCTACGACAGCAGCGAACGCCTGCTCGTGGGCGCCGCGGTCGGCGTCGGCGGCGACACCGAGGCGCGCGTGGAAGCGCTCGCCGCGGCCGGCGTGGACGTGGTGGTGGTCGACACCGCGCACGGCCATTCGCAGGGCGTGCTGGACCGCGTGAAGTGGGTGAAGAAGACCTTCCCGCAGCTGCAGGTGATCGGCGGGAACATCGTCACCGGCGATGCGGCATTGGCCCTCATGGACCACGGCGCGGACGCGGTTAAGGTCGGCGTCGGCCCGGGCTCGATCTGCACCACGCGCATCGTCGCAGGCGTCGGCGTGCCGCAGATCACGGCGGTGGCGATGGTCGCCGAGGCGCTGCAGGACCGCATTCCGCTGATCGCCGACGGTGGCATCCGCTATTCGGGCGACATCGGCAAGGCCATCGTCGCGGGTGCTTCCAGCGTGATGATCGGCGGCCTGTTCGCCGGCACCGAGGAAGCCCCGGGTGAGGTCGAACTGTTCCAGGGTCGCAGCTACAAGAGCTACCGCGGCATGGGCTCGCTGGGCGCGATGGAGCAGGGCTCCAAGGACCGTTACTTCCAGGACGCTTCCGACGCCGACAAGCTGGTGCCCGAGGGCATCGAAGGCCGCGTGCCGTACCGCGGTCCGCTGCGCAACGTGGTCCACCAGTTGGCCGGTGGCCTGCGCGCGACGATGGGCTATGTCGGCTGCGCGTCCATCGAGGACATGCGCAAGAAACCCAGCTTCGTGCGCATCACCAACGCCGGCGCACGCGAAAGCCACGTGCACGACGTGCAGATCACGAAGGAACCGCCGAACTATCGGGCGAGTTGATTGTTTGCAGGCAAGGGAGACGCGAGTTTCCCTTTCTTGTTTTTGAGCTTGTGCTTACTGAAATCCACGGCCCCATGACCAACATCCACACCGACAAGATCCTCATCCTCGATTTCGGCGCGCAGTACACGCAGCTGATCGCCCGCCGCATCCGCGAGATCGGCGTCTACTGCGAGATCTGGGCCTGGGACCACGATCCGGCCGAGATCGCCGCGTTCGGCGCGAAGGGCATCATCCTGTCGGGCGGTCCGGAATCGACGACCGAGCAGGGCGCGCCGAAGGCGCCGCAGGAAGTGTTCGACGCCGGGCTGCCGATCCTGGGCATCTGCTACGGGATGCAGACGCTGGCCGCGCAGCTGGGCGGCACCACCGAAGCGGCCGATGCGCGTGAGTTCGGCCATGCCGAGGTCGAGCTGGTCGCGCGCGATGCGCTGCTGGGCGGCTTGTCCGACCACGATGGCGAGCCCCGCATCGACGTGTGGATGAGCCACGGCGACCACGTCGCCAAGGCGCCGCCGGGCTGGACCGTCACCGCCGTTACCGACCGCATTCCCGTCGCCGCGATGGCGCTGGAGGAAAAGCGCTGGTACGGCGTGCAGTTCCATCCGGAAGTCACCCACACCAAGCAGGGCCAGACGCTGCTGCGCCGTTTCGTGGCCGACATCTGCGGCTGCCGCACGCTGTGGACCGCGGCCAACATCATCGACGACCAGATCGCGCGCGTGCGCGAGCAGGTCGGCAGCGACGAGGTCATCCTCGGCCTGTCCGGCGGCGTGGATTCCTCCGTCGTCGCAGCGCTGCTGCACAAGGCCATCGGCACGCAGCTGACCTGCGTGTTCGTCGATACCGGCCTGCTGCGCTGGAACGAAGGCGACCAGGTGATGGCGATGTTCGCCGAGCACATGGGCGTGAAGGTCGTGCGCGTGAACGCGGCCGACCGCTACTTCAAGGCGCTGGAAGGCGTCAGCGATCCGGAAGCCAAGCGCAAGATCATCGGCAACCTGTTCATCGAGATCTTCGACGAGGAGTCGGCCAGGCTCTCCAACGCGAAGTGGCTGGCGCAGGGCACGATCTATCCGGACGTGATCGAGTCCGCCGGCAGCAAGACCGGCAAGGCGCACGTCATCAAGAGCCACCACAACGTGGGCGGCCTGCCGGAAAACATGAAGCTGGGCCTGGTCGAACCGCTGCGCGAGCTGTTCAAGGACGAAGTGCGCCGCCTGGGCGTGGAACTGGGACTGCCGCAGGCGATGGTCTACCGCCATCCGTTCCCGGGCCCCGGGCTGGGCGTGCGCATCCTGGGCGAGGTCAAGCGCGAATACGCTGAACTTCTTGCGCGCGCGGACCATATCTTCATCGAGGAACTGCGCAAGGCCGACCTGTACGACCGCGTCAGTCAGGCCTTCGCGGTATTCCTGCCAGTGAAGTCGGTGGGTGTGGTCGGCGATGCCCGGGCCTACGAGTGGGTCATCGCGCTGCGCGCGGTGGAAACCATCGACTTCATGACCGCGCACTGGGCGCACCTGCCGTACGATTTCCTCGGTCGCGTGTCCAATCGCATCATCAACGAGTTGCGCGGTGTTTCGCGCGTGGTGTATGACATCAGCGGGAAGCCGCCGGCCACCATCGAGTGGGAGTGACCGCGCGGTAAGGACAACCTGAAGGCTAGGGGGCCTCATGGGGAAATGGATTCTGCTGGCCCTGGTGGCCGGCTACGGCGCCTGGTGGTTCTTCCATGCCGGGCGCCAGATGAGCGAGGACGCCATCGAGGCCCAGTACGCCGTCGAGGGGCAGGCGATGGCGAAGCTGGACGCGGACTACCTCTGCGACCGCATGACGGACGACTTCCGGCATGAAGCCATCGCGTTCACCCTCAACGGCACGCAGCGCGAAACGCTGGACAAGCAGCGCTCGTGCGAGGACCTGCGCGAGGGCTTCCGTGCGTTCAAGCGTGTCAACGCGCTGACCAACGGCGCGATGGGGCTGTCCTTCGATCACCGCATCGTCGAGGTGTCGCTGGCCGACGACCGCAAGACCGCGGACGTCGAGGCGGTGGCGACGGTGCGAATCGGCGGTCGCCTGCTCAGCAAGACGCATTCCATCGATCGCGTGATCCGTCGCAACGGACGGATCCTGCACGAGGCATCGCAGTCGAAGTCGTGGGTGTATATCCCGGTCGCGGACTGAGCACGGGAACTCGCCACAACGGCGATGGGAATTGCGCGGTGCTCCCTTCTCTCCTCGCGGGAGAAGGGGCCCCGAAGGGGCGGAAGAGGGGGTTGTTCGCGCTGAAGCGCGTGCCCCTCTCCCGACGCGCTGCGCGCGTCGACCTCTCCCGCAAGGGGAGAGGTAAAAGCACCAGATGCGCGCTGCGCTCGTCGACCTCTCCCGCAAGAGGAGAGGTAAAACCCCGCATCTCGCCTACGCGTAGCGCGCGTCGTCCCTCAGAACGAATCCGACGGCACGCGCACGTGGCCGTCCATCAGTACGCGGGCACTGCGGCTCATGATCGCCTTGGTGACGGTCCATTGGCCGTCGACGAGCTTCGCCTGCGCGCCGACACGCAACGTGCCGGACGGGTGGCCAAAGCGCACGGCTTCGCGTTCGCCACCGCCGGCGGCCAGGTTCACCAGCGTGCCGGGAATCGACGCCGCGGTGCCGATGGCGACCGCAGCGGTGCCCATCATCGCGTGGTGCAGCTTGCCCATCGACATCGCGCGCGCGTGCACATCGATGTCGGTGGCGGCGATGCGCTTTCCGCTTGAGGTGACGTAATCCTGCGCGGGGGCGACGAACGCCACCTTCGGCGTGTGCTGGCGCTTGGCGGCGTCCTCGACGCGCTCGATCAGGCCCATGCGCACGGCACCGTGCGCGCGGATGGTTTCGAACATCGCCAGCGTCTTCTGATTGTCGTTGATCGCCGGTTGCAGCTCGGTGCCGGTGAAGCCCAGGTCCGAAGCGTTGAGGAAGATCGTCGGAATGCCCGCGTTGATCATCGTGACCTTGAACGTGCCGATGCCCGGCACCTCCAGGTCGTCGACGAGGTTGCCGGTGGGGAACATCGCGCCGCCGCCTTCGCCGTCGTCGGACGGGTCGAGGAATTCCAGCGCGATCTCCGCTGCCGGGAAGGTCACGCCATCCAGCTCGAAGTCGCCGGTTTCCTGCACTTCGCCGTTGCGGACGGGCACATGCGCGACGATGGTCTTGCCGATGTTCGCCTGCCAGATGCGCACGGTGACGGTGCCATCGCGCGGGATGCGCGCCGGATCGATGAAGCCGTTGGCGATCGCGAACGGCCCCACGGCCGAGGACAGGTTGCCGCAGTTGCCGCTCCAGTCGACGAAGGCCGTGTCGATGGACACCTGGCCGTAGAGGTAGTCGACGTCGTGATCGGGCACGGAAGCCGCGGAGATGATCACGCACTTGCTGGTGCTGGACGTCGCGCCGCCCATGCCGTCGGTGTGCTTGCCGTACGGGTCGGGCGAACCGATCACGCGCATCAGCAACGCATCGCGCACCTTGCCAGGCACCTGTGCCGGCACCGGAAGGTCCTGCAGGCGGAAGAACACGCCCTTGCTGGTGCCGCCGCGCATGTAGGTGGCGGGAATGCGGATCTGCGGTGCGTGGGTCATGGCGTGTTCGTTCCGTGTTGCTGTTCGAAGATGTCGCGCTGTTTGAAAGTGTCGCGCCGTTCGAGGATGTCATCCCCGTGAAAAGGCGGGGATCCAACTATCCGATGCGTCACACCTTTCGAAGGCCGTGATGACAAGTTGCGCTGGATGGTGCCGCCCTGCGGCGGCCCGAAAGCCCCGCCTTCGCGGGAATGGCGGCATTGATGCCCTGGTTTACGCCCCGTCGGGAATCTCGGGCTCGACCAGCCGGACCAGCATATCCAGCGACTCCTGCCAGCCCAGGTAGCAGAATTCCACCGGGATGGCGTCGGGAATGCCCTTCTGCACGATGCTCACGTCGGTGCCGACCATGCCGGGCTTCAGCGTGACCTCCACTTCCATCGTGCCCGGCAACCCGGGGTTGTCGAACTGGTCGTTGTAGCGCAGCTTCTGGCCAGGCACGAGTTCGAGATACGTGCCGCCGAACGAATGGCTGCCGCCCGTGCCGAAATTGGTGAACGACATGCGGTAGCTGCCGCCGACGCGTGCGTCCATCGAATGCACTTCGCCGGTGAATCCGTGCGGCGGAAGCCACTTCACCATCGCGGCGGGCGTGATGAACGCGCGGTAGATGCGTTCGGCCGGAGCGCGGATGACGCGGTGCAGGGTGACGGTGCCGGGCATGTCGTTACCTCCGTTGCGTGGGTGGACCAACGTTTGGATCAGGCGGCCTTCGACGACTCCAGGAAGTCCTGCGCGAAGCGCTGCAGCACGCCGCCGGCTTCGTAGATCGACACTTCCTCGTCGCTGTCCAGGCGGCAGGTGACGGGCACGTCCACGCGCTCGCCGTTGCGGCGGTGGATGACCAGCGTCAGCGTGGCGCGCGGTTTGCGCTCGCCAGTGACATCGAAGGTCTCGGTGCCGTCGATGCCCAGCGTCAGGCGGTTCGTGCCCGGTTTGAACTCCAGCGGCAGCACGCCCATGCCGATCAGGTTGGTGCGGTGGATGCGTTCGAACCCTTCGGCGACGATCACTTCCACACCCGCCAGGCGCACGCCCTTGGCCGCCCAGTCGCGCGACGAACCCTGGCCGTAGTCGGCACCGGCGATGATGATCAGCGGCTGCTTGCGCTCCATGTAGGTCTCGATGGCCTCCCACATGCGAACGATCTGGCCTTCCGGTTCGATGCGCGCCAGCGAGCCCTTCTTCACCGCGCCATCGACCACCGCCATCTCGTTGATGAGCGTCGGGTTGGCGAAGGTGGCGCGCTGCGCGGTGAGGTGGTCGCCGCGGTGCGTGGCGTACGAATTGAAGTCCTCTTCCGGCAGGCCCATCTTGTGCAGGTACTCGCCGGCCGCGCTGTTCATCAGGATCGCGTTGGACGGCGACAGGTGATCGGTGGTGATGTTGTCGCCCAGCACCGCCAACGGCCGCAGGCCGCGCAGCGTGCGCTCACCGGCCAGTGCACCTTCCCAGTACGGCGGACGGCGGATGTAGGTGCTCTGAGGACGCCAGTCGTACAGCGGGCTGACGCGCTCGCCGTGCTCGACGCGGATGTTGAACATCGGCTCGTACACGCGCCGGAACTGCTCGGGCTTCACGCTCTGCGCGACGATGGCGTCGATTTCCTCGTCGCTGGGCCAGAGGTCCTTCAGCGTCACGGGCTTGCCGTCGGCGTCGTGGCCCAGCACGTCGCGTTCGATGTCGAAGCGCACGGTACCGGCGATCGCGTAGGCCACCACCAGCGGCGGCGAGGCGAGGAAGGCCTGCTTCGCATACGGATGGATGCGGCCGTCGAAATTGCGATTACCCGAGAGCACGGCCGTCGCGTACAGGTCGCGATCGATGATTTCCTGCTGGATCGCGGGGTCCAGCGCGCCGGACATGCCGTTGCAGGTGGTGCAGGCGAACGCGACGATGCCGAAGCCCAGTTGTTCCAGCTCCGGCAGCAGCTTCGCTTCTTCCAGGTACAGCTGCACGGCCTTCGAACCCGGTGCCAGCGAGGTCTTCACCCACGGCTTGCGCGTGAGGCCACGTGCATTCGCGTTGCGGGCGAGCAGACCGGCGGCGATCACGTTGCGCGGGTTGCTGGTGTTGGTGCAGCTGGTGATGGCGGCGATGATCACCGCGCCGTCCGGCATCAGGCCTTCGGCTTCCTGCGCCAGCGCGTTGTCCAGGTTCACGGCGATGCCGCGCTGTGCGAGGTCGGACGTCGGCAGGCGCTTGTGCGGGTTCGACGGGCCGGCCATGTTGCGCACGACGGTGGAAAGGTCGAAGTGCAGCGTGCGCTCGTACTGTGCGCTCTTCAGGCTGTCGGCCCACAGGCCGGCCGTCTTCGCGTAGGTCTCCACCAGCTTCACCTGGGCATCCTCGCGGCCGGTGAGGCGCAGGTAGTCCAGCGTCTGGTCGTCGATGAAGAACATCGCCGCGGTCGCGCCGTACTCGGGCGCCATGTTGGAGATCGTCGCGCGATCGCCCAGCGTCAGGCTGGCTGCGCCTTCGCCGCGGAATTCCAGATACGCACCGACGACCTTCTCCTTGCGCAGGAATTCGGTCAACGCCAGCACGATGTCGGTGGCGGTGATGCCCGGCTGGCGCCGGCCCGTGAGTTCGACGCCGATGATGTCCGGCAGGCGCATCCACGAGGCGCGGCCCAGCATCACGTTCTCGGCTTCAAGGCCGCCGACGCCGATGGCGATCACGCCCAGCGCATCGACATGCGGCGTGTGGCTGTCGGTGCCGACGCAGGTGTCGGGGAAGGCGACGCCGTGTTGCGCCTGGATCACCGGCGACATCTTCTCCAGGTTGATCTGGTGCATGATCCCGTTGCCCGGCGGGATCACGTCGACGTTCTTGAACGCCAGCTTCGTCCAGTCGATGAAGTGGAAACGGTCCTCGTTGCGGCGGTCCTCGATGGCGCGGTTCTTCGCGAACGCATCGGGATCGAAGCCGCCGCATTCCACGGCCAGCGAGTGGTCGACGATCAGCTGCACCGGCACCACCGGATTGACCTTGGCCGGGTCGCCGCCCTGGTCGGCGATGGCATCGCGCAGGCCGGCCAGGTCCACCAGCGCGGTCTGGCCGAGGATGTCGTGGCACACCACGCGTGCCGGGAACCACGGGAAGTCGAGGTCGCGCCTGCGTTCGATCAACTGATTGAGCGAGTCGATCAACGTGTCCGGATCGCAGCGCCGCACCAGGTTTTCCGCCAGCACGCGCGAGGTGTAGGGCAGGGTGTCGTAGGCAGCCGGCTTGATCGCCTCGACGGCGGCGCGCGCGTCGAAGTAATCCAGCGAGGTACCCGGGAGCGGCTTGCGGTATTGGGTGTTCATGGACGGGCGTTCGGTCCTGGAATGGCGGGCGGCCGTGGCACGAGGCTGTCGGTGGCTGGCTGGCCGCAGGCGCGGAACCGTAATTTTGCCATTTTCGGCCACCCCGGTGGCTGATCGAATGGGGCCGGAAGGCGTCCGTCGTGCGTTGGCATGGCGCGGAAAGGATGTCTGCGGCATCCTTTCGTACATGGTTCAGGAAGCCGAAAACCCCTTGGAATCGTTCGACGACGACACACGCTGGATGCGCCACGCCCTTGCGCTGGCCGATCGCGCGGAACGCGAAGACGACGAGATCCCTGTCGGCGCGGTGCTGGTGTCGGCGGCCGGTGAGGTGCTGGGCGAAGGCTGGAATCGCAACATCACCGAGCGCGACCCGACCGCGCACGCGGAGATCGTCGCCATGCGCCAGGCCGGCGTGCGCGTGGACAACCACCGCCTGCTCGGCGCGACCCTCTACGTGACGCTGGAACCGTGCGCGATGTGCGCGATGGCGATGGTGCATGCGCGCATCGCACGCGTGGTCTACGGCGCGAGCGACCCCAAGACCGGCGCCGCGGGCAGCGTGTTCGACCTGCTCGCCGATCCGCGCCACAACCACCGCGTGCAGATCACCGGCGGCGTGCTCGGCGACGAGGCCGGCGCACGGCTCACGGCGTATTTCCGGCGCAAGCGCGGCAAGATCGATCCGCCGCAGGGCTGAGCCCGCTCAGTCGTGGCGCAGGTCCAGTCGGTCCTTCGCCAGCTGCTCGTCCAGTTCCCGGTCGAGCATGCGCAGGCCCAGTTTGGCTTCATGGCCCAGGCACAGCGACGCGCCCAGCATCAGCAGCACGCCCAGCACGGCCAGGCCCGTGGGCACCAGGTCGAGCCGATAGCCGAAGAAGGCATCCACGGCGATGCCCATGCTGGTGCCGACGAAGGCGGTGATCGCGCCGTAGAGCATGCGCACCGATGCCAGCACGAGGTAGGAGCGTCGACGGTGGATCGCGATGCGCCCTTCCAGTGCGAAGCGTTCTTGCCCCTGCTCGGTGGCGCGCAGCACTTCGATCTCGCTGCGCATGCGGTCGACCACGCGCGCCAACCGGTTGTTCGATGAGATCAGCAGCGAGCTGGCCGCGGTCAGGAAGAACGCGGGCGTGATCATGGCGGAGACGACGGCGTAGTGCGAAGGGTCGATCGCGACGGGCGAGGGCATGCGGTTTTCCGTGAGCGCTGTGCGAGGCCGCCATGACGGGCTGGCTGTATGATGCTGCCGACCTTACCCCAGTGCGAGCGCATGGCGACAGCCACCCCCAACGACGAGCATCTGATCTGGATCGATCTGGAGATGACCGGCCTGGACACGGACCGCGATTCGATCCTCGAGATCGCCACGCTGGTGACGGACAAGCAGCTCAACGTACTGGCCGAGGGGCCGGAACTGGCGATTGCCCATCCGCTGTCCCGGCTCGAAGCCATGGACGAGTGGAACCGCAACCAGCACGGCCGTTCCGGCCTGTGGCAGCGCGTGCTCGACAGCCAGGTGGGCCTGGCGGAAGCCGAGTCGCTCACGCTGGATTTCCTGGTGCAGTGGGTGCCGCCGGGCAAGTCGCCCATCTGCGGCAATTCGATCTGCCAGGACCGTCGCTTCCTGCATCGTCTGATGCCGCGACTGGAACGGCATTTCCATTACCGCAACCTGGACGTGAGCACCATCAAGGAGCTCGCGCGGCGCTGGGCGCCGGACGTTCTGGCCGGCGTCAGCAAGGAGTCGCGCCACACCGCACTGAGCGACGTGCGCGACTCCATCGCCGAGCTGCGCCATTACCGCGCCGCGATGGGCCATCTCGGCGGCCTGCCGGACGCCTGACGGAGCTCAGCTCTTCTCGGACCGCGAGTGGTCCAGCGTTACCGTCACGTTGGCGGTTTCGGTGACGCGCCGCACGGCACGGATATCGCGCTGCGCCGCCTGGATGCTGATGCCAGCCTCGTCGAAGGCCTTCTTGATGCGTTCGTTGAGGTCGCACTTCGTTGCGAAGTGGTTGGCATTGGTGACGTGGCAGCGGATGCCCAGGCGCACCGCGCTGTCGGCCAGTTCGTAGACGACGACGTCGGCCGCGGGGTTCTGCAGGATCCGGTCGTCGGCGTTCATGATGTCCATGATCACCTTGCGCGTGGCGTCGATGTCGTCCTCGTAGCCGATGCCGATGATCAGCTCGATGCGACGGCGCGTGTCCGGCGTGAGGTTGACGATCGGCGCGGTGGTGATGAGGTTGTTCGGCAGCACGATGGTCTGGTTGTCGGCGCCGCGCAGCCGCGTCTGGAAGATGCTCACCGCTTCCACCGTGCCGCTGCTGCCACCGATCTGCACCACGTCGCCCACGCGGAACGGCTTGAGCGTCACCAGCATCACGCCGGAGGCGACGTTCGACAGCGAATCCTTCAGCGCGAGGCCGATGGCCAGGCCGGCCGCGCCGAGGATGGCGATGAAGGATGTGGGCGCAAGGCCGAAGAAGCCCTGCAGGATCGCCAGCAGCAGCACGATCAGCAGTGCGATGTAGATGACGCGGCTGATGAACTGCAGCGAGGTGGTTTCCACGTGCGCCCGCGTCATGGCACGCCCGACGGCCCGCACGATCCACTTCGCCAGGTGATGGCCGATGTAGAAGACGAGCAGGGCGCCGCCGATCTTGATGCCGACGTCGCCGGCCCACGCCCAGAACTGCTCGGCCGACAGGGTGGAAAGGTGTGCCGGCGGCGCCAGCTCCTTCGTCAGGTTGGGCAGCGAATCCTGCAGCAGGACCTCGGGGCTGGTGGTGCGGGACAAGACGACCTCCTTGCGAACGTGCCGAATGCGGCTTCTCTAAAACATGACGCCCCGCATGAGCGGGGCGTCGATGATGTTACCGCTTGCGACCTTGCCTGAGCGTGATCAGGCGCCGGCCTTGGCCTTCGCCTTGGCCAGGCGCAGCCAGGTGTCGACGACCGTATCGGGATTGAGCGACACCGATTCGATGCCCTGTTCCATCAGCCATTCGGCGAGGTCGGGATGGTCGCTCGGACCCTGACCGCAGATGCCGACGTACTTGCCCTTGGCGCGCGCGGCCTTGATCGCCAGCGAGAGCAGCTTCTTCACCGCCGGATCGCGTTCGTCGAACAGCTGCGCGACGATGCCCGAGTCGCGGTCCAGGCCGAGCGTGAGCTGGGTGAGATCGTTGGAGCCGATCGAGAAGCCGTCGAAGATGTCGAGGAACTCGTCCGCCAGCAGCGCATTGGACGGCACCTCGCACATCATGATGATCTTGAGCCCGCCCTTGCCCTGTTCCAGACCGTTGGCACGCAGCACTTCGACGACCTTGCGGCCTTCTTCCAGCGTACGCACGAACGGGATCATCACCCAGCAGTTGGTCAGGCCCATCTGCTCGCGCACCTTCAGCACCGCGCGGCATTCCAGCGCGAAGGCTTCGGTGAAGCTGGGGTCGACGTAACGGCTGGCGCCGCGGAAGCCGATCATCGGGTTCTCTTCATGCGGCTCGTAACGCGAACCGCCGATGAGGTTGGCGTACTCGTTGGACTTGAAGTCCGACAGGCGCACGATGACCGGATGCGGCGCGAAGGAGGCGGTGATGGTGGCGATGCCCTCGGCCAGGCGGTCCACATAGAAATCGACCGGGCTGCTGTAACCAGCCATCTTCTCGTCGATCTTCTTCTTCGTCGCCGCGTCCTGCTGGTTGTATTCCAGCAGCGCCTTGGGATGCACGCCGATGTGGCTGGCGATGATCATCTCCAGGCGCGCCAGGCCGACGCCGGCGTTGGGCAGCATGGCGAAGTCGAAAGCGCGCTCCGGGTTGGCGACGTTCATCATCACCTTGAGCGGGGCTTCCGGCATCTTGTCGAGGTCGGCGGTGTGGCGTTCGAAGGGCAGGGCGCCCTTGTAGATGAAGCCGGTATCGCCCTCGGCGCAGCTGATGGTGACTTCCTGGCCGTCCTGGATGGTGTCCAGTGCGTTGCCGGTGCCGACGACCGCCGGCACGCCCAGCTCGCGCGCGATGATCGCGGCGTGGCAGGTGCGACCGCCGCGGTTGGTGACGATGGCGGCCGAACGCTTCATCACCGGCTCCCAGTCGGGGTCGGTCATGTCGGCAACGAGCACGTCACCGGGCTGCACGCGGCTCATGTCCGCCAGCGAGCGCACCACGCGTGCCACGCCGGTGCCGATCTTCTGGCCGATGGCGCGGCCTTCGCAGACCACTTCGCCGCGCTTGGTGAGCTGGTAGCGCTCGATCTGCGTGGCCTTGGCGCGCGACTTCACGGTCTCCGGACGCGCCTGCACGATGAAGAGCTTGCCGCTGACGCCGTCCTTCGCCCACTCGATGTCCATCGGGCGGCCGTAGTGCTTCTCGATGGTGAGCGCCTGACGGGCCAGCTCGTGCACGTCCTCGTCGCTGATGGAGAACGCGTTGCGCAGCTCGGCCGGCGTCTCTTCAGTGCGTACGCGCTCGCCGGGCTGGTCGGAATACACCATGCGCAGCTGCTTGGCGCCCATGCCGCGGCGCAGGATGGCCTGCTTGCCCTGCAGCAGCGTGGGCTTGTAGACGTAGAACTCGTCCGGGTTGACCGCGCCCTGCACGACCATCTCGCCCAGGCCGTAGCTGGAGGTGATGAAGACGACATCGCGGAAGCCGGATTCGGTGTCCAGCGTGAACAGCACGCCGGAGGAGCCAACGTTGGAGCGCACCATCAGCTGCACGCCGGCGGACAGGAACACGTCCTCGTGCTTGAAGCCGTGGTGCACGCGGTAGGCGATCGCGCGGTCGTTGTAGAGCGAGGCGAAGACTTCCTTGACCTTGTGCACGACATCGTCGGCACCGGTGACATTGAGGAAGGTTTCCTGCTGGCCGGCGAAGGAGGCGTCCGGCAGGTCCTCCGCGGTCGCGGAGGAGCGCACCGCGACGGCGACGTCGCCACCGCCGTTCTCGTCGCACAGCTGCTTGTAGGCCTTGCGGATGTCGGCGTCCAGGTCGGCCTGGAGCGGGGCGTCGATGACCCAGCCGCGGATTTCCGCGCCGGCGGCGGTCAGCGCCGGGACGTCCTCAACGTCCAGCGTCGCCAGCTTGTCGTAGATGCGCTGGTGCAGGTTGTTGTGGTCGATGAAGGCCTTGAAGGCCTCGGCGGTGGTTGCGTAGCCGCCCGGTACGGAGACGCCAAGGCCGGCCAGGTTGCCGATCATTTCGCCCAGCGACGAATTCTTGCCGCCTACGCGGGCCAGATCGGTAAGGCGCAGCGCGTGCAGCCAGAGGATGTTCTCGTTCAAGCGGGCGTTCTCCAGGGAAAGTCGGTACGCACCCGGCGCGTGGTGCGCTTTCGATCCGGATATGATCGCCGCTGCGCCGGGGGCATACAAGCTTGATTCATCGGCGTTTTTTGTATTGTGAACGGCCAGTTCAGGAGAAAAACCGATGTCAGGCGTGCGTCCCGTGTTCTACGTGTCCGATGGTACCGGTATCACTGCCGAGACCATCGGCCACAGCCTGCTCACCCAGTTCACGCAGACCCGGTTCGTCACGGACCGGATTCCCTTCGTCGACAGCGTCGAGCGCGCCCACGAAGTGGCCGAGAAGATCCGCAGCGCGGCCGAGGCCCATGGCGTGCGACCGGTGGTCATCAACTCCTGCATGGACACCGATGTGGGCGCGGCGCTGGCGGAGAGCGGGGCGCTGATGCTGGACGTGTTCGCACCCTTCATCGAGCCGCTGGAGCGGGAACTGCACCAGACCCGTGAGCGGCGCATCGGCCAGGCCCACGGCCTGGTGGACTTCGATACCTACCATCGCCGCATCAACGCGATGAACTTCGCGCTCACCCACGACGACGGCCAGAGCGTGGACTACAACGACGCCGACCTGATACTGGTGGCCGTATCGCGCGCGGGCAAGACGCCGACCTGCGTGTACCTGGCGCTGCACTACGGCGTGCGTGCGGCGAACTACCCGCTGACCGAGGAAGATCTGGAACACGACCGTCTGCCGCCGCGCCTGCGTCCTTACCGCAACAAGCTGTTCGGCCTGACGATCGATCCGGTGCGCCTGCAGCAGATCCGCCAGGAGCGACGGCCAAATTCGCGCTATGCGCAGCTGGAAACCTGCCGCCGCGAAGTGGCCGCGGCGGAAGCGATGTTCCGTGCCGAGCGCATTCCCACGCTGAGCACGACGAACACCTCGATCGAGGAGATCTCGAGCAAGGTGCTGACCACGCTGGGGATCCATCGCGAGATGTTCTGAACGAGCCGTTCAGCGGTCCGGGCGGCAGCGCGCGCCGGAAAAACGTTCACGAGGAATGCTTACCGTAGGCCTACCGCGGCCATGCGTCAACGCTGCCGCGTGGCGCTTGTGCCGTGTAGCATCGGCTCCATATCGATGCCTATGTCCATGTCACTCGCTACCCGCCGCGCACGCATTCCCCGCCTCAGCCGCTTCGGCTGGCTGATGGGGCTGTACGCGGAAAACCACGTGCGCTTCGATCGGCTTTTTCCCTCGGCCCAACTGGCGGTCGGAACGTACCAGTCCAGCGTCGGCGACGGCCTGGACCTGCAGCTGGACGTGATCGAACGCCATCCGTACACCACCGAGCTGCGCCTGACGTACGCGTTGCGGGATCCGGTGACCGGCGAACAGGATCCTTCCGCGTTTTTGCGTGCCTACCACGATGCGCGCCAGCTGGAAGTCACCAACTGCTACGTGGGCCGTCGCTGGCAGGACGTCATTGGCATGTACCCGCCGGCGGCGGAGGTGCTCGACCACCGCACGCGGATGAATACGTTTCTCGGAAAGTGGCTCGAGTATCTAGCGGAGCGGGGACACGGTGTGGCAACATTGCGCCCCGTTGACGCCGGCACCAGCACCGGCGGTCACGACGAAAAAAATCTGGCAGCGAACGCTTGACGACATCGCTGAACGCCCGCTAGAATTTTCGTCTTTCCAGCAGCACGTGGGGCCATAGCTCAGCTGGGAGAGCGCCTGCATGGCATGCAGGAGGTCGCCGGTTCGATCCCGGCTGGCTCCACCATCTCTCCGGAGATGTTCGCTGCAAGTTGTTTCAAACCAGTTTTGTCCCCATCGTCTAGAGGCCTAGGACATTACCCTTTCACGGTAGCGACCGGGGTTCGAATCCCCGTGGGGACGCCAAACAGAACGACGCAGGGCTCCGGAAACGGGGCCCTGTTTCGTTTTGGGCGTTCGATGCGTCGGGCGATGTGAAGGCGCGTGACGGTCATTTCGCGCGATGCGAATTGGCGGGTTTGTTGCGCGCATGAATCGCATGCATCGCACACCGGGCGGGAGCCGCGGTGTTCGTGCGTCACTGCGGCGTGTGCGTTTCCGCCGACCCCATCGCCAGGTCATCGAGGATCGGGCATTCAGGGCGCTCGTCACCGTGGCAGCGCCGCGCGAGGTCCTGCAGCGTGCGCTGCATGGCCTGCATTTCCTCGATCTTCCGCGCCAGCTCGTCCACGTGCTGTTGCGCGACCCTCTTCACTTCCGCGCTCGCACGCGAACGGTCGTCCCACAGGCCCAGCAGGGCTTCGATCTGCTTGATCGAGAATCCGAGCGAACGCGCACGCCGGATGAAACCCAGCCGATGCACGTCGGTGTCGCGATAGAGACGGTAGCCGGCAAACGTGCGCCCGGCCGCGGGAATCAGGCCGATGCTCTCGTAATGCCGGATCATCTTGGCGTTGACGCCGCTGAGGCGGGCGGCATCGCCGATGTTGTGCAGGCCTTCCTGGCGGGCATCGGCGAGTTCGGGGCGTGCAGTGCGTGCCATGGGGCTACCTCCGGGTTGCAACGGCGGGCGAGGGCTGCCAGCGGCGCAGGAGCAGGGTATTGGACACCACGCTCACCGACGAGAACGCCATGGCCGCGCCGGCGATCACGGGATCCAGCAGGCCCAGGGCTGCCAGCGGAATGCCCACGATGTTGTAGACGAACGCCCAGAACAGGTTCTGGTGGATCTTGCGCGTGGTGCGACGCGAGATATCGATGGCGTCGGCGACCAGCCCCGGTTCCGGACGCATCAGCGTGATACCGGCGGCATGCATCGCCACGTCGGTACCCGTGCCCATCGCGATGCCGACATCGGCCGCGGCCAAGGCAGGCGCATCGTTGATGCCGTCGCCGACCATCGCCACGGCGCCGTCTCCGCGCAATTGCGCAATCGCATCGGCCTTGTCCTGCGGCAGCACGTTGGCGCGCACCTCACCGATGCCCACCTGTTCGGCAACCGCCCGCGCGGCGCCTTCGTTGTCGCCCGACATCATCACCGTGCGAACGCCCAGGCGATGCAGGCGCGCCATCGCCTCGCGCGCGCCGTCGCGCGGGCGATCGCGGAAGGCCAGCAGGCCCAGCAGGCGAGGCGCCGCGTGACCGGTTTCCTCGCCCACCCACGACACCGTGTGGCCGCTCGCGGCAAGCGCCTGGGCACGTGTCGCCAGCGGAGTGGGGTCGATGCCGGATTCGCGCATCAGGCGCTCGTTGCCGAGGACGAGGCGATGCCCATCGACCACCCCGCGCAGACCCCGGCCCGGAACGGAATGCACGTCGATCGCATCCGGCATCGGCGGCAACGTCGCTGCGGCCTGCACTACGGCTTTCGCCAGCGGATGTTCGCTGCCGCGTTGGACGGCCGCCGCCTGCGCGAGCAGTGTGTCGATGTCGCCGTCGACCGACACGCTTTCGGCGAGCACCGGGCGTCCTTCCGTGAGCGTGCCGGTCTTGTCGAAAACGACGGTCGCGACCTTGTGCGTGATTTCCAGCGCCTGCGCATCCTTGATGAGGATGCCGGCGCGCGCGGCCACACCGGTGCCGGCCATGATCGCGGTGGGCGTCGCCAGGCCCAGCGCGCACGGGCACGCGATCACCAGCACGGCCACGGCGTTGAGGATGGCCTGGTTCCAGTCGCCGCTGATCGCTCCCCAGGCCAACAGGGTCAGCACGGCGACGCCGACGACCACGGGCACGAATACCGCGCTCACGCGATCGACGACGCGCTGGATCGGCGCCTTCTTCGCCTGCGCGTCCTCGACCAGCCGGATGATGCGCGCCAGTGCGGACTCCGCGCCGATGGCCACGGTTTCGACCAGGATGCGTCCCTCGCCGTTGACGGCGCCGCCGGTGACGCGGTCGCCGTCGTTCTTCGCAACGGGCAGGGATTCGCCGGTGATCATCGACTCGTCCGCGTGCGTGCGTCCTTCGACGATGCGCCCATCGACCGGAAAGCGTTCGCCGGGGCGCACCACCACGATGTCGCCCACGCGAACCTGCGCGATCGGCAGGTCGATCTCATCGCCATCGCGGCGTACGCGCGCCGTGGCGGGGCGCAGCGCCTGCAGGGCGCGGATGGCCGCGGTGGTCTGCCGCTTGGCGCGGGTTTCCAGCCATTTCCCCAGCAGCACCAGGGTGATGACCACAGCGGAGGCTTCGAAATAGAGCGGCGCGGCGCCGTGGTGCGTCGGGGTGGCCAGCAGGTGGTAGACGCTCAGGCCGTAGCCCGCGCTGGTGCCCAGTGCGACCAGCAGGTCCATGTTGCCGGTGCGGGCCTTCAGCGCGCTCCAGCCGGCGCGGTAGAAGCGCGCGCCCAGCCAGAACTGCACCGGCGTGGCCAGCGCGAACTGCAACCAGGCCGGAAGCATCCAGTGACGGTCGAACGGCAGTGCCAGCATCGGCAGCACCAGCGGCAGCGACAGCACGATCGCCAGCAGCAGCCGCACGGTTTCGCGTTGGTCCGACGCGAGGCGGGATGGCTCCGTCGTGGCGCCGGAATCCGCGGCTTCGGCGGGCAAGGTCGCCCGATAGCCCGCAGCGATGACGGCGCGGATCAGGTCATCGTCGGCGACGCCGGCCAGCGCACGGACCTGGGCCCGCTCGGTGGCCAGGTTGACGCTGGCTTCCAACACGCCGGGAACCGCACGCAGGGCTTTCTCGACCCGGCCTGCGCACGACGCACAGGTCATGCCGCCGATGACCAGGCCCACGCTGCGTTCGGCTACGGAATAGCCGCTTTGGGCCACGGCCTGCGCCAGGGTGGGCAGGGCGACGGTGCCGTCGGTGCGGACTTCCGCGGTCTCGGTGGCCAGGTTCACGCTGACCGCGGTGACGCCGGGCACGGCGCGCAGGCCGCGTTCCACGCGTCCGACGCAGGAGGCGCAGCTCATGCCGCCGATGCCGAGGCGCAGCGGGGCGGGTTCGGTCGAAGTGGGGGAAAGCACGGAGGCCATGGCAACGTCCTGGTCGGGGTTTCGATGGCGACAAGGTGGACCTTCCCATGATGGGAAGGTCAACCCTGCGTTCCAACGCCTCGCCGCACGGCGCCGCCGGGAGGGCCTGCGCCGTCCGCGCGTCAGGGCGTGCCGTGGCGCGCGAACACCGTCGTGGTGCCGTCCAGGGCCACAAGTTCGACCGTGAAAGGCTGTGTCCGTCCGTCGGGCGACTCCATGCCCGGCGAACCGGCCGGCATGCCCGCGACGACCAGGCCCTTCGCCGCAGGCTTCTCAGCCAGCAGGCGTTTCACGTCCTCCAGGGGCACATGTCCCTCGAGGAAGTAACCGCCGATTTCCGCGGTATGGCACGAGCCCTTGCCGACCGGCACGCCCAGGCGTTCCTTGATCGGGTAGGGGTTCTCGACGTCGTGCACTTCGACCTCAAAGCCTGCATTGCGAGCGTGCTCGACCCACGCGCCACAGCAGCCGCAAGTCGGGCTCTTCGTGACACGCATGGAGGGGAAGGGCATGGCAGCGACTGCCTCCATGCGGGGAGTGGAATTCCTCATGTCGGCGCTGGATGGCGACGAACAGGCCGCGGTGGCGAACGCCAGCACCAGCGGCACGAAAAGGATGGCATGTCTCATTGCATCCTCCTCAGAACCACACGCGCAGGCCGGCGACGAAACGCGTGTCGCCGGCGTCCTCGCCGTGATCGCGTCGCAGGTCCGCCGTACTGCCGAAAGCGCGCTCGTGCACCACTCCCACGTACGGCGCGAACTGGCGCGTGAACTCGTAGCGCAATCGCAGGCCTGCTTCGCCGGCGGACAGACCGGAGCCCACGTCGCGCGCAGGATCCTCCTTGCCATACAGCGTGAGTTCCAGGCGGGGCTGAAGGATCAGACGCGAGGTCAGCAGCAGTTCGTATTCGGCTTCGACGGTGGCCGCTGTGCGCCCCGATTCGCCCACGTAGGCGGTCGCTGCGAGTTCGAACTTGTACGGCGCCAGCCCCTGTATGCCGAACGCGGCCCAGGTCTGGGAGTCGCCGGGCTTGAAGTCGTGTTTCACGCCGGCCATGACATCCCACCACGCCGACACGCTGCGCCCGTAGAGCGCTTCAAGATCGGCCGATTCGGTGGTGCCGCGCGCGCGTTCGCCTTCACTGCGCAACCACAGGCGGTTGAGGTCCGAACCGAACCACGCCTGCGCTTCCCAGGCTTCACCGCGACCATGGTCAAGGTCGACGGCCTCCAGGCGATCGAACAGCACGTATCGGTTCGAATCGCCGCCGTGTTGCATCGCGTGCGCAAGCTCGGGAAACGCCGCGGCGCGGTCCGCATCGGTGAGCGGCGGAATCGGCTCGCGTGGTGCGCTGGGCGTGCTGTTGCCGTGCCCCATGGACGCATGGTCCATCGCGCCGTGGTCCATCTTCGAATGGTCCATCTTCGAATGGTCGATCGGCGGCGTTTCGTCCGTTGCTGGCGCCTCGGACGGCCGAGGCTGACCGTGCTGGGCATGCGCATCGACGGGTGGCGACGGTGGCGTAGCCTGCGATGGATGGGCATGGTGATCGTGCTGCGCCCACGCAGGCGCGGCGACGATGGCCAGCGCAATCGCCAGTGCGTTGTGCGGAAGAGTCCGATGGTTCATGCGCGTTCCTCCACGCGCACTTCGCGCATCATCCCGGCTTCCATGTGATAGAGCAGGTGGCAGTGGTAGGCCCAGCGGCCCAGTGCATCGGCGCGCACACGGTAGGCGCGTTTCGTGCCCGGCGGCATGTCGACGGTGTGCTTGCGCAGATGGAATTGGCCGCGTTCGTCTTCCACATCGCTCCACATGCCGTGGAGGTGGATCGGGTGCGTCATCATCGTGTCGTTGACCAGCACGATGCGCATGCGCTCGCCGTAGTTCAGTCGCACCGGCTCGGCGTCCATGAATTTCTGCCCGTTGAAGGACCAGGCGAACTTCTCCATGTGTCCGGTCAGGTGCAGTTCGATCTCGCGCGTGGGCTCGCGGCCGTCCGGGTCGTCGAACAGGCTCTTCATCGCAGCGTAGGTGAGCACCGTGCGGCCATTGTCGCGAAGGCCGATGCCCGGATCGTCCAGCTTCGGCGCAGGCGACATCGTCTGCATGTCGACGAGTGGATTGCCCTGCTCGCTGGCGGGGTGCGACTGCATGCCGCCGCCATGACCCATCGATGCCATGTCGTGGCCCATGCTCGCGCCGCAGCTGCCTTCCATGCCCTTGCCGCCGTGCGCGCCGTGGTCCATGCCGCCGTGGCCCATGTCGTCCATGGTGAGGATGGGGCGCGGGTCGAGCGTGGGCAGCGGCGCTTCCAGGCCATGCCGGACGGCCAGCGTGCCGCGCGCGTAACCGGTGCGTCCCATGTCCTGGGCGAAGATCGCGTACGCGTCCTGGCCGGACGGTTCGACGATCACGTCGAAGGTCTCCGCGACCGCGATGCGGAATTCGTCCACGGTGACCGGGTGGATGTACTGGCCGTCGGCGGCGACCACCGTCATCTTCAGCCCCGGAATGCGCACGTCGAAGTACGTCATCGCCGAGCCGTTGATGAAACGCAGCAGGACTTTCTCCCCGCTGCGGAACAGGCCCGTCCAGTTGCCGGCCGGTGCCGCGCCATTGAGCAGGTAGGTGTAGGTATGCGAGTTGACGTCGGACAGATCGGTGGGCGTCATCCGCATCCGGCCCCATTGGCCGCGGTCTTTCAACGTCGCCGGCAGTCCGTCCTCGCGCGCGTCGCGCATGAAGTCGCCGACGGTACGTTTGTAGAAGTTGTCGTGCTCGGCCATCTTCTTCAGGCGCCGGAACAGCGCCGCCGGCGCCATGTCGGTCCAGTCCGACAGCAGGACGACGTGCTCGCGGTCATGATGGAAGGGCGCCGGCTCGCGCGGGTCGATCACGATGGCACCGTACAGCCCCGCCTGCTCCTGGAACAGCGAATGGCTGTGGTACCAGTAGGTGCCCGACTGGCGGATGTCGAATCGGTAGGTGAAGGTCTCGCCGGGGCCGATGCCGTCGAAACTCAGGCCGGGGACACCGTCCATGTTCGCGGGCAGCAGGATGCCGTGCCAGTGGATCGAACTCTGGACGGGCAGGCGGTTGGCCACATGCACGGTCACGGTATCGCCTTCGCGCCAGCGCAGGATCGGCGCGGGGAGCGACTGGTTGACGGTGACGGCCGGGCGTACGCGACCGGTGAGGTTCACCGGCGCGGCATCGATGGCGAGCTCGAAGCGTGTGCCCGAGAGCGTCGGCGGCGATGCGCTCGAGGGGTTGGCGGCCGCTGTGGCCGTGCGCCATGCACCGGCGCCGGCGGCGACGCCACCGGCCGCCAGTCCGGTGACGAAACGACGGCGCGAGGGCGAAGGCGCGCCGGGACGGAACGGATCGAATGTCATGAAGTACTCCGTGCGAAACGGTCGAAATGCATGGCTTCACCGCGTCTCGCGGCATGCCATGCGTCGGATCGACGGCACCGTGCGGTGCCCGCGGGGTACCTCAGGCGATCGGAGGTCGGAACAGGTTTGGCAGCAATGGCGGCACATGGGCGGCATGCATTTCGCGCGCGATGCCTGCGTGCATTGGCACCCCCGCCACCACGACTGCCATCGACGTCGCCGCGCTGGCGTGCTGCAGGCAATCGCAACTGCAACTTGGGGACTCACAGCAGTCTGCCGGTGCGGCGGGCGTGGCGCTGTGCGCAGTGCAGCCCGCGACATCGACGGATTCCCCGGTCGCCGGGATCTGGCCGGAGCCGTGACAAGGCTGGGCCGCGTGGTGCATCGACGACGACATTCCATGCGCCAGCGCCATCTGCGTCGCTGCGATGGCATAGCCCGATCCATTGAGGACCAGGGTCAGGCACAGCAGCAAACGGAGCACGAGCGCGCGGAGCGACATGCGACACAGTCTAACCGGTCCGCATCGCCACGGCCGGATTAACGGGACATGGCCGTGCGAGGGGGGCGGAAACTACCCTGAACGGGTAGCGATATAATCAACGCGTGCCTTCGGGCATGAGCGAAGCATTGGAACAGGATCGTTTCATCCCAGCATCAAGGAACCGCGCGTGGCTTTTCGCATCGTTCTCGCAGATGACCACCCCATCGTTTCTCGCGGCGTACGCATGCTGCTGGAACAGGCGTCGGGGCTGCGCGTGGTCGCCGAAGTCGCGTCGCCGGACGAACTGATGACCGTGCTGGCGGCCACGCCGTGCGACCTGCTGGTGACCGATTTCAACATGCCCGGCGAGCAGGCCGACGGCCTCAACCTGCTGCAGCTGCTGGGGCGTCGCTGGCCCGAGCTGCCCGTCGTGGTGCTCACACAGCTGGGCAATCCCGGAACGCTGGGCAACATCTCGCGCTTGTCCAACGTGCGCGGGGTGGTGAGCAAGGCCGATGCGGTCAAGGAGCTGCATGTGGCGATCAATGCAGCCGTCGCGAACCGCAATTACGTCAGCGCGTCGGTCAAACGCCAGCTGGACCTTTCCGGTGCCGATGCCTCCGATGCCACGGCAGCGCTGTCCAAGCGCGAGGCCGAGGTCATGCGCCTGTTCGCCTCCGGGCACACCGTCTCGGAGATCGCGCGGCAGCTCAATCGCAGCGTGAAGACCGTGAGCAGCCAGAAGGTCGAGGCCATGCGCAAGCTGGGCGTGACCAGCGATCTGGAACTGTATTCCTACGCACGCGAACACGGCCTCACGTTCTAGGTCACACCGACCATCACACGATCTCGCCGCCGGCGTGCGGCATCATGCGTGGCATGCGCTATCCGCTGGCCATCTTCGATTTCGACGGCACGCTCGCCGATTCGTTTCCCTTCTTCCTGCGGGCGCAGGCGACGCTGGCGCAACGTCACGGGTTCGCGCCTATCGAGGAAACGCGCATCCAGGCCATGCGACGCCTGGGGACGCGTGAGATCCTGCGCCAGGCAGCCATTCCGCACTGGAAGCTGCCCATCGTCGCCACCGACTTCATCCGGCTGATGCGCGCCGGACCGCCCGTTCCGTTGTTCGCTGGCATCGGCGATGCATTGCGCGAGCTGCGCGCCAAGGGCGTGCGGCTGATGGTGCTTACCTCCAATGCCGAGGACAACGTGCGCCGGTCGATGGGCGCGGAGCTGACGTCGCTGGTGGAAGCCATCGATGGCGGCGCTCACATGCTGGGCAAGCAGCGCCGCATCGCGCAGCTGTTGAAACGATCGCGTGCCGACGCCTCGTCGGCCATCTACATCGGCGACCAGCTCAGCGATGCCGAAGGCGCCCGTCGCGCCGGCGTGGCCTTCGGCGGCGTGGCATGGGGTTACGCGCATCCGGATGCCCTGCGCGAAGCGCGGCCCGAGGAGTTCTTCGACAGCGTCGCCGATCTTCTCCGCATCGCCAGTCCGCGCTGAGCGGAAACCGCGACGATCAGACCGGTGCGCCGGGTGATCGGGAACGGAACGCTTCCAGCTGGTCGATGAGTGCGTGCGGGTCCACCGGCTTGACCATGTGCGCATCGAAGCCGGAGCGCGCGGTCCGCTGCACATCCGCCTCCTGGCCCCAACCGGTGACGGCGATGATGCGGATGCCGCTTCCGCCGTTCATGGCGCGGATGCAGCGGCAGGTCTCGAACCCATCCATGCCCGGCATGCCCAGGTCGATCAACACCACGTCCGGCACCCGCTCCGACACGGCGGCCACGGCCGCGGCGCCGTCGTAGCAGGTGCGCACGTCGTGGCCGAGGCAACGAAGGAACTCGGCCAGCGAATCGGCGTTCTCGTGGTTGTCGTCGACGACCAGGATCGACGAACGCCCGTGAGCAAGGGGTACGGCCTGCGGAGTCGGTCCTGCGACCGCACCGCTGGCGATGCGCGGCAGGTACACGACGAACTCGCTGCCACGGCCGATGCCTTCACTGAGCGCCGCCACGCTGCCGCCGTGCATCGCCACCAGGCTGCGCACGATGGTGAGTCCGATGCCTAGTCCGCCCTGGGAATGACGGCGGCTGTGTTCGCTCTGGGTGAAACGATCGAACACGCGCTCGCGCATCTCCGAAGGCAGGCCGATGCCGTTGTCGCGCACGCAGATACGTACCTGCCCGTCCTCGGAAACGGCCTCGACCTGGATGCGCCCACCCGGCGGCGTGTACTTGGCCGCGTTGTTGAGCAGATTGGTGAAGACCTGCGCCAGTCGCACCGCGTCCACGTCGAGCAGCAGCGGTTCGGACTCGATGGACACGCGGACCTGGTGCCCGCCGGCCTGGATGAGCGGATGCGCGGTTTCCAGCGCCGTCGCGATGACCGAGCGAAGATCGACCGGCGCGCGGCGAAGCTCGATCTTGCCGCCGGTGATGCGCGAGACCTCCAGCAGATCGTCGACCAGATGGATCAGCTGGGCCAGTTGTCGTTCCATCATGCTGCGAAGGCGCCGGCCCTCCTCATCGTCGATGTCGCGCAGGCGCATGATCTGCAGGCAGTTGCTCAACGGCCCCAACGGATTGCGCAGCTCGTGGGCGAGGGTGGTGAGGAACTCGTCCTTGCGCGCGTCCTCTTCGCGCAGCGCGTCGCGGCTGGCCTCGATCGCACGGCGCGCCTGTACCTGCGCGGTAACCTCCTGGAAATAGCACACCACGCCGAATCCGCCGTCCGGCAACACGATGCGGTGTGCGCGCCAGTCGTAATACTCGGTCACGCCGCGGTCTGACTGGAAATCGGGGTATTCCAGCGCGATGAAAGGCTCGCCGGTGTGCAGGGTGCGGTGGAAGATGGCCAGCAGCTCGCGCGCGCGTTCCTGGCCCGAGAGGCCGCTGATCACCTCCGCGAAATCGCGCCCCACCGCATCGCCCAGCGCCGGACGCGCGATCGGATTGACGTGGCGGATGCGGAACGCGGAGTCGAGCAGGTAGATGCCCAGCGGCGCGGCCTCGAGCAGGGCATCGACCTGCGCGCTGTGATTGCGCAGGGTTTCCTCCGCATTGCGACGGTCGGTGACGTCGCGCGTGGTGCCGGCGATGGCCTCGACCTCGCCGTGCGCATTGAGCACCGGCACGAAGATGTAGTCATACATGCGCCGGCCGAACGTGCCATTGAACGGCACCTCGCCACGCACCGGCATGCGGGTGGCGATGACCTCCTCGATCTCGCGGTCGTGCATCTGCGCATGCCAGGGTTCGTACCCCAGTTCCAGGCAGGTCTTGCCGATCGCCTCGGCCCAGCTCTTGCCCCACATGCGCAGCAGCACGTCGTTGGCATAGATGAAGCGGTGCTCACGGTCGAAAACGTACGCCAGATCCGGCGTGTTGGTCAGGATCGCTTCGTACAGCCGATGCTGGCGCTCCGCTGCGGCCTCGCTGTCGCGCAGGGCGGCTTCCGACTGGCGTCGTTCGACCAGGTCGGCCGCGAGCCGCGCGAGCACGTCCAGCAGATCGAGTTCACGCTGCGAAGGGTGGTGCGCGCGCGACCAGTGCGTCGACAGCATCCCCACCAGGCGCCCGTCGCGCGTGCGCAGCGGCGTGGTCTGCACGGCACGGATGCCCGCGCGCGCATACACCTCTCGTTCGACCGGATCCTCGATGAAGGTGGAAATGTCGGGAACGATGATCCGCCGGCCTTCCCGCAGCGCGTCGCCGCACACGCAACCGGTATCCATGCGCACCTGCCGCCAGTGCGTGGCGGCTTCGTCGCTGAAGCCGCGGTTCACGTGTAGGTGTAGCAGTGGGCCGTCCTCGCGTCGTTCCAGCAGCTGGAAGCTTCCGAACTGCGAATGCATGAGGATGATCGCGGTATCGAGGATCTTGCACGACAGCGCGTACTCGTCGGGCTCGCGCACGATTTCGGCGCTGATCTCCTGCAGCAGACGCGCATCGGCCAGGTCCTCGGCCAGTTGCGCTTCGTTGTGGAGAACCCGCGAAACCGTGCGTTCGCGCTCCAGGATGATGCGGGCGACGTTGGCGCCGAAGTCGCAGATGCGCTGCACCCATGCATCGGACTCGCGCGCCTCGGACAGCGCCAGGACGAACCATCCGGCGGTATGTCCGTTCGGGTCCACCACGGGAGCGCAGTGTAGCGATCGGATCTCGTTGCGCGTGCACAGTTCGCGCAGGACGGGCGAGGGCAGGGTGTCCGTGGCAACGTCGGCGCAGGGTGCGATGTGCTCCACCGACAAACCCGCCAACGTCTCGCCAAAGGACATCGGCAGACCCGCGACGTGGACCGCCGCGATCCGGCGGCCGTCGCCGTCGGCGAGCACCACGCACGAGCGCGCATCCGGTTCCAGGTGCGTCACCGCCTCGCACAGGGCTTGCATGCACGGGTCGTGCGACAGGCCCGTGGCGATCATCTCCAGCAGGCGCGTCTGTTCGCGGGCCAGGTGCTCGGCGCGCTTGCGGTCGGTAATGTCCAGTGTGACGCCGGACAGATGGGCGCCATTGCCGTCGATGCGTCCACGGGTCTCGATCCAGTGCCAGGTGCGATCGGGCCAGCGGACGCGGTACTCGACGGCGAATTCGCCCGCATCGTCGATGGCGCGTTGTGCGGTCTGCTTGATGATCGGCCAGTCGGCGCGGAACACCGCCGCCTTCCACTCGGCGAACCCGAAGCCGGAGTCCGGTGGCAGGCCGAAGTGCGCCTTGCACGTGGCCGAACACTGCAATTGCGTGCCCGCCACATCCAGGTCCCACGCGCCGACCCGGCCGGCGTCCATCGCATAGCGCAGGCGCGCTTCCTGACCGCCGGTTCCGGTGGGCTCGATGGGCGCGGCGGTCTCGGGCAATCCGGTCGCGCTCACGGAACAGGACCCTCCGATCCGGAGGGGAGCAACCACAGGATGGTGAACCGCACCGCGTCGTTCAGCACTGGATCCTCGCGCGGCCCGCCATTGGTGGTGGGCGTCGCGCCTTTATATCGTGCCAATGCCGCGGCGTCCGTGAAGGCCCCCCGACGTGGCACGCCATATCTCAGTGGCGTTTGAGCATCGAATCGCGCGCGTGTTCGGCGCGCGATTCGACTACAACGTGGATCGAATGAACCGGATGCTCACTGCGGTTTCGCACTGGCGGACAGGCACGCCCACGGGTAGGGTGCGCGCCATGGGAACCCTGCACAGCCTCATGGACCGGCTTGCCAGGCGCGCGCAGCCGGAAGCGCCGGTCGTGAGCGTGGGCGCGCACGGGTTCAGCGTCGGCGACGCCTTCGTGTCGTGGCAGTCGGTCAGCGAGATCCGCGCCTTCAAGACCGACCGGATCACCGCCGATGAGGTTCTGTTCCACATCGAGGCAGCCGGACGGACCGTGGTGGTCAGTGAGACGTCGCCCGGTTTCGAGGCGCTGGAAGCGGCGATGATCGCGGTGTTTCCGTCGACCTCGGCGTGGCGCGCGGCCGTGATCCAGCCGCCGTTCCAGGCCAATCCGACCGTGCTCTATCGCAGGACCTGAAGCCTTCCACCTTCGTCGGAGGGTGGAACGGCGATCAGGCCGCCTTGCGCTTGCGTCCCTTCGCCGCGGGCGGCTTGTTCGAAAGACGCTGCGGCTCCCGGCTGGCGGCACCTTCCTCGCCGTGCAGCGTCATCAGCGACTGCATCAGCTGCTCGTCGGCGCTTGAGCACACGCCCAGCAGCACCACTTCCTCGCAGCCTTCGGCGGCCACGTATGCGTGGCCCATGTTGGAGTCGATGTAAACGGACTCGCCGGCTTCCAGCACGATGGGGTCGTAGAACTCGGTGTGGACCTCGGCGCGGCCTTCGAGCACGTAGATGTACTCCTCGCCCGAATGGCGGACCAGTTCGCCGAACTCCGCGATGCTCTTGGCGCGCACGCGCGTCACCACCGGGATCATGCGCTTGCGGCGCAGTTCCGGGCACAGATAGAAGTAATCGTAATTGGGCGTGGTGACGCGGATGGCGTCGTCCACCCGGCCGATGCTGCGGCGTGCGGTGACGGCTGGCTCGGTGGCGCCCGCGTCCTCGGCGAACAGTTCCGACATGCGGATGTTCAGGCGCTGGCTGAGCTGCAGCAGCTTGTCGTAGGTCAGGCTGAGGCGGTCGTGCTCCACCTTGGACAGGGTGGACAACGGGATCCCGCACCGCTCGCTCATCTCCTTGAGGGTCCAGTCGTTGCGCGCGCGCAGGGCGCGCAGCAGGCTTCCGATGGTGGGGTGTTGCGGGGTCATGCGCGGGGGCTCCTGCCGGTATGGGGGTCATGATCCGGGTTTGCCGGCAGCCTTGCCAGCCCGGTTGACAATTCTCCAATCAGGATCATTAATTGCCATAACGAAAACATGGACCAGTCCTGGGGGACACGTGGCACTTCACCGGAATGCTGTGTTGGCGGGGTTGATGGGCTTTGCGACGCTGGGGGCGCCCGCGTACGCCGCCCCGGGCCAGGAACTCAAACCGCAGGTGGCGGTGCCGCCGGTCGTGCCTGCTTCCGCGGCGTCGACCGCCGACCTGCCGGCGTCGGGGACGGCGCGCCTGACGCAGGCCGATGCCGAAGCCTGGCTCGACGGCTTCATGCCGTACGCCATGGCGCGCGGCGACATCGCCGGCGCGGTGGTGGTGGTCGTGAAGGACGGCCAGGTCCTGGTGCAGAAGGGCTACGGTTACTCCGACGTCGCCAAGCGCAAACCGGTGGACCCGGAAACCACGCTGTTCCGCCCGGGCTCGGTGTCCAAGCTGTTCACCTGGACCGCGGTGATGCAGCTGGTGGAGCAGGGCAAGCTCGACCTGGACCGCGACGTCAACGATTACCTCGACTTCAAGATCCCCGCGCGCGACGGCAAGCCCATCACGCTGCGCCAGGCGATGACGCACACCACCGGCCTGGAAGAGACCGCACGTGCGCTGATCACCTCCGATCCGAAGGAGGCGCTGGCGCTCGACGCCTACCTCAAGCACTGGGTGCCCACCCGCATCTACGACCCGGGCGTCACGCCCGCGTATTCGAACTACGCCACCAGCCTGGCCGGTTACATCGTCCAGCGGGTGTCGGGGCAGGGCTTCGACGACTACATCGAACAGCACCTGTTCCAGCCGCTGGGCATGAAGCACGCCAGCTTCCGCCAGCCGCTGCCGGCCGCGCTGCAGCCGCTGATGTCGCAGGGCTACAAGCTCGGTTCCGACGACAAGCCGCAGGGGTATGAAATCGTCAATTCCGCGCCGGCCGGCAGCCTCGCCGCCAGCGGTGCGGACATGGGGCGCTTCATGATCGCGCACCTGCAGAAGGGTGAGTTCCAGGGGAACCGCATCCTGCAGGCCGCCACCGCGGACAAGATGCACACCACCGCGCTGGACATCCTGCCGCCGCTGAACCGGATGGAGCTGGGCTTCTACGACTCCAACATCAACGGCCACCGCTCCATCGCGCACGCCGGCGACACGCAGTGGTTCCACAGCGCGCTGCACCTGTTCCCGGACGACAACGTGGGCCTGTTCGTGTCGGTCAACAGCTCGGGCAAGGAAGGCGCTCCAGGCGTCATCCGCACCGCGCTGTTCGAAGAGTTCGCCGACCGCTACTTCCCGGGTCCCGTCGCGGAAGGCAAGGTCGACGAGACCACCGCGAAGGAACACGCCGCGCAGATCGCCGGTCGTTACGACAACAGCCGCCGCTCCGAAACGGGCTTCGTCGCGCTGGCCTACCTGATGGGCCAGGTCACCGTGCAGGCCAACGAGGACGGCACCATCACCGTGCCGGCCCTGACCGGCGCCAACGGCCAGCCGAAGAAGTGGCGCGAGATCGCACCGTACGTGTGGCGCGATGTCATGGGCGGCGATCGCATCGCGGCGAAGGTGGTGGACGGCAAGGTCGTGCGCTTCAGCGCCGAGCCGATCTCGCCCTTCATGGTGTTCGATCGCACCCCAGCGTGGCGCTCGGGCGGGCTGCTGCTTCCGCTGCTCGGCGTGGCGCTGCTCGCGCTGCTGCTGACGGTGCTGGCATGGCCGGTCTCGGCGATGGTGCGCCGCCACTACGGTGTGTCGTATCCGTACAGCGGTCGTGATGCGCAGTGGCATCGGCGCATCCGCTGGACGTCGCTGGTCGTTTTCGTCACCACGGTGTTCGGCATCGGCCTGGTGCTGTGGATGATGGAAAGCCTGGAGATGCTCGGGCCGCGCAGCGACAACCTGGTGCATGCGATCCGCCTGCTGGCCGCGATCGTGCTGCCGCTGGGTGCGCTGGTGTCGCTGGGCAACGCGTGGGCCGTGCTGACCTCGCGTCGCAGCTGGAAGGCCAAGCTGTGGAGCGTGGTACTCGCGGCTTCGTGCCTGGTCATCCTGTGGGTGGGCTTCGTGTTCAACCTGATCGGGTTCAGCGCCAACTACTGACCGTGGCGCCCCTCGCGGGCGCCGTCGCACTCCGTCACACCGCCGACACTGCGGGGCCTCCATGGCCCCGCGGACTCCCGGCACTCGTCCTGGGAAAGCCGCATGAGCGCAGTACGTACCCTCCAGCTTGACGTCCGCAACGAACCGCTGCGGCTGGTCACTCCGTTCCGCATCTCCGGCCATGTCTTCCACGAGTCGCCCGTGACCGTGGTGACCCTGAGCGACGGCGTGGCACGCGGCCGCGGCGAGGCCGCCGGCGTGTACTACCTCAACGATCATCCCGCGACGATGCGCGAGACGATCGAGCAGCATCGTGCGGTGATCGAAGGCGGTATCGACCGCGAGCAGGCGCGTCGCCTGTTGCCGCCGGGCGGTGCGCGCAACGCGCTGGACTGTGCGCTGTGGGAGCTGGAAGCGCAGCGCACCGGCACTCCGGTGTGGAAGCTGGCCGGGCTGGATGCACCGCGGCCACTGATCACCACCTTCACGCTGGGCGCGGACGATCCGGCGGTGATGGCGCGCGGTGCGGTGCGTTACGACCACGCGCGTGCGATCAAGATCAAGCTCACGGGTGAAGTGGACCTGGACGGCGCCCGCGTACGTGCCGTGCGCGCGGCGCGACCGGATGTGTGGATCGGCGTGGACGCCAACCAGGGTTACGTGCCCGACACGCTGCAGCGCCTCATCCCGGTGCTGGTGGAATGCGGGGTGTCGCTGCTCGAACAGCCGTGCGCGCGGGGGCGCGAAGCGGACCTGGACGGCATCGACTGTCCGATTCCCATCGCCGCTGACGAAAGCGTGCAGGGGCTGGACGAAGTCGCGGCGCTGGTCGGCCGTTTCGACGTGGTGAACATCAAGCTGGACAAGTGCGGCGGCCTCACCGAAGGCCTGTTGATGGCCACCCGTGCGCGTGAGCTGGGTCTGCAGGTGATGGTGGGCAACATGATCGGCACCAGTTGGGCGATGGCGCCGGGTTTCGTGCTCGGCCAGCACTGCGACATCGTCGATCTCGACGGCGCGCAGTTCCTCACCCACGACCGGGAGCCGGGCGTGATCTACGCCGACGGCCATGTCCGCAGTCCCGACGCCGTGTGGGGTGGGGCGGCATGAACCCGCCCGTGAGCGGACGCGACCTGTGGGGCCAGCCGCGCGGCCTCACCGTGCTGTTCCTCACGCAGACGTGGGAGACGTTCTCCTACTACGGCATGCGGGCGCTGCTGGTCTATTACATGACCAAGCAGCTGCTGTTCGCACAGGAACAGGCCTCGATGATCTACGGCCTGTACACCGCGACGGTGTACTTCACGCCGATCGTCGGCGGCGTGATCTCCGATCGCTGGCTGGGTCGCCGCGCCGCGGTGATCATCGGCGGTTCGGTGATGGCGCTGGGCCATTTCCTGATGGCGTCGGAAAGCCTGTTCTTCTTCGCGCTGGCCGCCATCGCGCTGGGCAACGGGTTGTTCCTGCCCAGCCTGCCCAGCCAGATCGACGGCCTGTACGCCAAGGACGATCCGCGTCGCGGCTCGGCCTACAACGTGTACTACGTGGGCATCAACCTGGGCGGCCTGCTCGCGCCGCTCGTGTGCGGCACGCTGGGCGAGCTGTACGGCTGGCACTGGGGCTTCGGGGCCGCAGGCATCGGCATGCTGGCGGGTCTGGCGATCTACGTACTCGGCGGACGCCATCTGCCGGAGGACGTGCGGCGTCCACGGGGAAGCGTGGACGCCCGGCCCACAACGAGCGCATTGCCGGCGCATGCACTGCGCCAGCGAGTGATCGTGCTGGCGGCCATCGCGCTCATCGTGATGCTGTTCCGCGGTGCGTACGAACAGGTCGGCAACACCATCGCGCTGTGGTCCGACACGGGGGTCGACCGCGCGCTTGGTGGGTTCGTCATTCCGATGACCTGGTTCCAGGCCCTCAATCCGCTGCTGGTCATCTCGCTCACGCCGGTATTCGTCGCGCACTGGACGCGACAGGCGCGTCGCGGCGCCGAACCGCCGGCCGCTCGCAAGATGGCACTGGGCGCGCTGGGCGTGGGCAGTGCCTACGCGATGCTCGCGGTGGTCAGCGCGGTCGCGGCGCCGGGGCAGGCGCACTGGCTGTGGCTGGCGTTGTTCTTCGTGATGCTCACGGCGGGCGAGCTGTTCATCCTTCCCATCGGCCTGGGCCTGTTCGCGCGCCTGGCCCCCACCGGCCATGGCGCTACCACGATCGCCGCGTGGTTCTTCGCCACGTTCGGCGGAAGCCTGCTGGCCGGATTCCTGGGCACCGCATGGACCCGCGTCGGCCCGACCCGCTTCTTCGTCCTCATGACCGCCGTCGCGGCCACCGCCGCGCTGCTGCTGCGTCTGCTGGACGGGGCCACGCGGCGGATCGAGGCGCAGCACATCGAAGCCCGGCGGCAGGACCAACAGAACACCGTCGCGACCGGATGTTGCGAGGCAGATTGACAATTCTCTGATTAGGATGATTATCGCCTGATCAGGAGATTTATGGCAGGGAAGGGAAAACGAAGGCCAGCTTTGGCCGCCATGCGGTACACCAATCGGGGAGAAAGGCATGAACCAGCATCGCGTGCGCGTCGCCGCCATCCGGCGACGTTCCTTGTCCTTGGCCATCGTGGCGAGCCTCGCCCTGGCCGCGCCCGCATTCGCGCAGGTCGCGGCCGACGCGCCGGTCGATGACGCCGCCGCACCTGCGGATGCCGCGTCCGACGGTTCGTCCCCGCAGCGTGCCCACGACCTTGGCGCCGTCATGGTCACGGCCAACAAGCGCGTGGAGAACATCCGCGAAGTCGCGTCCTCGATCAGCGTGCTGGGCAGCGAACAGCTGGAGAACATCGGCGCGACGCAGATGACCGATTACGCCAGCTATCTGCCGGGCCTGCAGGTGCAGTCCAACGGCTCGCCGGGCCAGTCGCAGGTCTCGATGCGCGGCATCGCGGCGATGTCATCCGGTTCCACCGTCGGCACCTACATCGACGAGACGCCGATTGGCTCCAACGGCATCTACCAGCAGGCCACGCTGTTCGCCCTGGACCTGTTCCCCTACGACATCGACCGCATCGAAGTGCTGCGCGGCCCGCAGGGAACGCTGTATGGCGCCGGTGCGATGGGCGGCCTGCTCAAGTACATGACGCGCCGGCCGGATGTGTCGCAGACCGAGTTCCGCATCGGCGGCGGCGTGTCCGATACCGAAGGGGCAGGCGACCTGGGCTGGAACTATCGCGTCGGCATGAACGTGCCGCTGGTGCAGGACAGCCTGGCGCTGCGCGCCAGTTATGCCAGCAACGAGATTGCCGGCTACGTCGACAACCTCGTCGACGGCCGCAAGGACATCAACGAAGGCGAGCAGACCAGCGCCCGCGCCGCGCTGCTGTGGCAGGGCGACGTGGCCAGCCTCGAGTTCTCCGTCATGCGGCAGGAGATCGACAGCGACAACAACGCCATCATCGCGCTGGACGCGGAAACGCATGAGCCGATCGCCGGCCTGAGCAACTACGTCTACGTGGACGAGCCGTTCGAGAAGAACCTCGACCACTATGCGCTGACCGCCAACTGGGACCTGGGCTTCGCCGATTTCGTGTCGGCAACGGGCTACTCCGACACCCACACCTTCATCCGCACCGACCAGACGCTGGCCTACGGCGAGTACACGCTGTTGCTGGGAATGCCCGACCCGGGCAGCGCCTACCTGGACTACACGCTCGACCTCAAGCAGATCACGCAGGAATTCCGCCTGACTTCGAAGTCCGGCCAGGCGTTCGAGTGGATGCTGGGCACGTTCTACTCCGATGAAGACGGCGACAACCACCAGTTCGTCGGCCTGAACCAGCTCGACGGCACGCCGCTGCCGGGCCTGCGCACGCTGGGCGAACTGTTCATCCCGAGCACGTACGAGGAAACCGCGGTCTTCGCCAACGGTTCCTACCGGTTCAACGACCGTTTCAAGCTCGGCGCCGGCGTGCGCTTCTCGCGTAACGAGCAGGACTTCGCGCAGATCGTCACCGACGGCCTGTTGCTGCCCATCGGCCGCGACGAGAACAGCTCCACCGAGAACGTGTTCACCTGGAGCATCACGCCGCAGTTCCAGATCAACAAGGACGTGATGGTCTACGCCAAGGCCGCCACCGGCTACCAGCCCGGCGGCCCCAACGTATTGGTCACGGGCCTGCCGCCCGTGGTCGATTCCTCGATGCTGACCAGCTACGAGATCGGCATGAAGTCGGCCTTCTCCGACGACCGCGTGCTCTTCGACCTGGTCGGGTACCAGATCGACTGGGAAGACATCCAGGTGGCCTCGCAGGTCAACGGTGTCAGCGGCCTGGTCAACGGCGGTGAAGCGACCAGTCGCGGCATCGAGGCGTCGTTGACGCTGCGTCCGATCGAAGGCCTGAGCCTGGGGCTCAACGCCGCCTACAACGACGCCAACCTCGACGAGGATTTTCCGACCATCATCGTCCCGGCCGGCGCTGCGCAGGTGGAACTCAACACCGGCCTGAAGGACGACCGCATGCCGTACGTGCCCGACCTGACGTGGTCGCTCACGGCCGACTACTACCTGCCGCTGGGCGGCGACTGGAGCGCCACCTTCGGCGGCGGCGTGCGCTGGGTGGACGACCGCACCAACGGCACCACGCAACGCCAGGTGGTGCGCCTGCTCGATCCGCCGACGGTGCTGGACACCGAAATCACCGAACCGCTGGTGATCGACAGCTACTACGCCGTCGACCTGTATGCCGCGTTCTCCAACGAGAACTGGACGCTGCGCGCCTACATGAAGAACGCCACCGACGAGCGCGCGTTCTCGACCATGAACGACATCACCAGCGCGGTGACCGGCGTGACGCACCACACGGCGGCCACACCGATCCAGCCGCGCACGTTCGGCCTGGAGGTCGACTACCGCTTCTGATGTGCATGCAACAGGTCGTCGATTCCGCCGGGGTGATTCGCTTGAAGTCCGAAGTCGTTCTACCGCAACCCTACCTGCTGTTCCTCGGCGACACGACCGAGCCCGGTTACGCGAAGACCGCCTTCGGTCTTCGCGACTGGGCCGGCGACCGCTGCCTGGGCGAGTACGCCTGCGACGGGGCCAGCGTCACCACCGGCCTGCCGTTCCTCACTCCGGAGGAGGCGGCCGCGTCTGGTGCGGAAGCGCTGGTGATCGGCGTGGCCAATGCGGGCGGGTTCATTCCGCCCGGCTGGATCCCCGCGCTGCTGCGGGCGATGGAGGCGGGGCTGGACCTCGTCGGTGGCATGCACGCACGCTTGCGCGACATCGAACCACTGCGCGAGGCTGCGCAGCGGCTTGGCCGGCGCCTGATCGACGTGCGCGAGCCACCGGCCGGTATCCCTGTCGCGTCCGGCCGTCGGCGTTCCGGCAAGCGCCTGCTCACCGTGGGCACCGACTGTGCGCTGGGCAAGAAGTACACGGCCCTGGCATTGGCGCGCGAGTTCACCTCGCGTGGCGTGGACGCGACGTTCCGAGCCACGGGGCAGACCGGCATCCTCATCGCGGGCGGTGGCATTCCGATGGACGCCGTGGTCGCGGATTTCGCCGCCGGTGCGGCGGAAATGCTCACGCCCGATGCGGACCCGGCGCACTGGGACGTGATCGAAGGGCAGGGGTCGCTGTTCCATCCGGCCTACGCCGGGGTCTCGCTGTCGCTGTTGCACGGCAGCCAGCCGGACGTGATCGTCGTGTGCCACGAACCGGGTCGCGACGCGACGCTGGGCTATCCCGACTATTCGCTGCCCGGCATCCAGGACACCATCGACCTCACGCTCGCGCTGGGCCGGCGCACGCAACCGAACATCCGCTGCGCCGGCGTCAGCCTCAACACCGCGCGGATGGACGCGGCCAGTGCGGAACGACTGATCGAAACCGAAGCCGGACGACTGGGTTGCCCCGTTGCCGATCCGTTGCGCGGCGGTCCGGCGCTGGAACGCCTGGTGGATGCATGCCTGGCCTGAACCTTCCCTCGCGCACACACGCGACGCCACACACAGGAGTGAACACCACGATGCCCGGACGTATCCATCCGCTGCGCAGCGCCGTGGCGCTGGCGCTCGCGCTGAGCGGCGGCGTTGCCTGCGCCGCACCGCCGGAGAACCTCGATGCGCGCGTGGAGCAGGTCATCCACGACATCGGCATTCCCGGCATGGCCGTCACCATCGTCGAGGACGGCAAGGTCGTGCATGCCAAGGGCTACGGCGTGCGGCGGCTGGGTTCGCCCGAGCCGGTGGATGCCGACACCATCTTCCCGACCGGTTCCACCGGCAAGGCCATCACCACCGCCGCGCTGGCGGTGCTGGTCGACGAAGGCAAGATCGGCTGGGACGACAAGGTCACCGACCACCTGCCGGGTTTCCAGATGTACGACCCGTGGGTCACGCGGGAGATGACCATCCGCGACCTGCTGGTCCATCGCAGCGGCCTGGGCCTGGGCGCGGGCGACCTGATGTTCGTCCCGCGCTCTTCGCTGAGCCGCGCCGAAACCGTGCGCCGCCTGCGTTACATCAAGCCGGCCACCAGCTTCCGCAGCGGCTATGCGTACGACAACGTGTTGTACGTCGTCGCAGGGCAGTTGATCGAAGCGGTGTCGGGCAAGACCTGGGAGCAGTTCGTGCGCGAACGCGTCCTGCGCCCGGCCGGCATGAACGTCTCCACCACCGACGACGCCAGCCGCTTCGCCACCGCCAACCGCGTGCAGCCGCACGCGCGCATGGACGGCGGCATGCGTGGCGTGGGCACCCAGGAGGTGCTGGACGAACGACGCAGCCTGGGCTCGAACGCGGCGCCGGCGGGCGGTGTGTCGTCCAGTGCGCACGACATGGGCCGCTGGCTTTCCATCCAGCTGGCGCACGGTGCGTTGCCGGAAGGCGGGCGCCTCTTCAGCGAGGAGAGCTCGGAGCAGATGTGGACACCGCAGGTGCTGATGCCGATCCACGGCTATCCGGGTCCGCTGGCCGCGACCACGCCGCAGTTCTCGGCCTACGCGCTGGGTTGGGACGTGCGCGATTACCGTGGGGTGAAGGTCATCGAGCACGGCGGCGCGGTGTTCGGCGTGCAGACGATGGTGGTGCTGATCCCGGAGAAGAACATCGGTTTCTCGCTGCAGATCAACTCCGAGGACGGCGTGGCGCTGCGCGGCCTGCAGTACGAACTGCTCGACCATTACCTGGACGCGCCGAAGCACGACTGGGTCTCCGACTTCGCCGCTTTCCGCGCGGGCAACGTCGACAAGGCCAAGGCCGCGCTGCGCGAGGCGAAGGTGGACGCGAAGCCCTCGCGTCCTTCGCTGACGCCGGCCCAGTACGCCGGACGTTACAGCGATCCGTGGTACGGCCCGATCGACATCACCGCCGACAAGGGGCGGATGCGCATCGACTTCAAGCAGACACCGGACATGGCCGGCACGCTCAGCCACTGGCAGTACGACACCTTCAAGGTGGCCTGGGACGACCGCAGCCTGGAGCCCGCCTATGTCACCTTCAACCTGGGTGCGGAAGGCAAGGTGGAGCGGGTGACGATGAAGCCCGTCTCACCGCTGGCGGATTTCAGCTACGACTACCAGGACCTGCTGTTCACGCCGGTGACGGCGAAGTAGGGCGGTCCCGTGCCGCGTTGACCTGCGAGGTCAACGCGGCCGGCTAAAGATTTCGATAGTCTCCCCGTGGCGGTGCAGGTTCACTGCACGATCCGGACAGGGCGCCTGGCGGTGCCCGTCCGTTCGCGACCACGGATGCCTTCTTCGGATGTCGGAATTCACCGTCAACCCCTTGCTGGACACCGGTACCGTCACGGTGAAGGACGTACGCTGCCGCGGCACCTGCCGCCATCGCAGTGCGGAGGAATGCGCGCGCGCCACGCACCTGGTGTTCCCGTATCGCGGGTTGTACCTGCGCCATGTGGGCAACGAGCAGTCCGTCGCCGATGCCAACCATGTGCTGTTCTTCAATGCCGGCGAGGGCTACCGCGTCAGCCATCCCATCGACGGTGGCGATTCGAGCTTCGTGCTGGCGGTGTCGCCGGAGTTGCTGCGCGAGCTGGCGCCGGCGGACCTGCTGCAACGCCCCGACGATCCCGCGTTCCGCACGCAATCGCTGCGCATCGATCCGCGCGCGCAGGCGCTGGTCGCGCTGCTGCGCCACAGCCTGGACCACGGCACCATCGAGCCACTGGAAGCCGAAAGCCTGGCGCTGACGCTGGTCTGCCGCAGCCTTGGCCCACGCACCACGCACGCCACCTCCGCCACGCATGTGCGGCGCCATCTGGTCGATCGGGTGAAGGTGCTGCTGGCGTCCGACCTGGGACGGCAATGGAAACTGGCCGAGATCGCAGCGGAGATCGGCGGGTCGCCGGTGTACCTCACGCAGGCCTTCCAGCAGGTGGAAGGCGTGCCGCTGCACCGCTACCACCTGCGACTGCGTCTGGCGCGTGCGCTGGACCTGCTGGCGCGGTGCGACGACATGTCCGCATTGGCGATGGACCTGGGATTCTCCAGCCACAGCCATTTCGCCGCCGCGTTCAAGCAGATGTACGGGCGCACGCCGTCCGAGTTCCGCGCCTCGGCGCTGGCCAAGAGCGCGTGACAGGTCGCTAAAGATTTCGACAGCCGGCCGCGCGCCGCGATGGTCTCCTGTGCCTGCCCGGATGTCGGGCCACAACAGGAGCGTGTCATGAGCGAGAAGACCTGCGCGGTGTGCGATTACCCGCTGGACGAGAATGCGGTGGCAGTGACCATCGGCGGCCGTGCCGTCGAGGTGTGCTGCGAAGAATGTGCGCAGAAGCTGCGTGAAGCGGAAGCGGGTGCCTGATGGACGCACGCACCCATACCAACGACTACAAGTCCGTGGCCACGCCGTCGGGAGTGATCGGTTACGTCGAGCGCGGCCAGGGACCGGTCGCACTGTTCGTCCACGGCGTGCTGCTCAATGGCTACCTCTGGCGCCATCAGCTGGATGCACTGGACGACGTACGTCGCTGCATCGCCGTCGACCTGCTGGCCCACGGACGAACGGAAGCTGCCGATGGGCAGGATGTCTCGGTCACGGCGAACGCACACATGCTGGCGCAGTTCCTCGATGCGCTGGGCATCGATCGCATCGATCTCGTCGGCAACGACAGCGGCGGCGGCATCTGCCAGATTTTCGCTGCGCTGTATCCGCAGCGACTGCGCAGTCTCACGCTGACCAACTGCGACGCCCATGACAACTGGCCGCCCGAAGCCTTCCAGGCGTTCGTCGCCATGGTGGCCGCCGGTGGCCTGCAGGGAACGTTGAAGGCGATGTGGTCCGACCACGACGTGTACCGGCAGGCCCTCGCGCCGGCGTACGAGCGCCCGGCGGACGTCAGCGACGACACCATCGCCACATACCTGCGTCCGTTCATCGAGTCCACGCGTCGTCTGCGCCAGCTGGAAGCGTTCGTCAACGCATTCGACTGCCGGCACACGCTGGCCATCGAAGATGGCCTGCGCCGCCTGCAGACACCGACGCTCATCGCCTGGGGCACCGACGACGTGTACTTCCCGGTGGAGTGGTCGAGCTGGCTGCAGCAGACCATCCCCGGCACGCGCCGGCGCATCGAGTTCGAAGGTGCGCGCATCTTCTTCCCGGAGGAACGGCCGTCCGAGTTCAACGATGCATTACGCGCGCACTGGCTCGCAGCCAGCACGGTGGAAGTGGACGAGGCGGCCCGCGAACAGGCGAACGCGTGAACGGCATGGGCACCGTGGAAGCGACGATGAAACCGGGCCCGATCGCCGTGTATGGCGCCTACGGCCACACCGGACGATTCATCGTCGACGAGCTGTTGCGGCGCGGCTGGACACCGATCCTGTCCGGTCGCGACGCAACGAAACTGGCCGCACAGGTCGCCCGCCACCGACATCTGGAAGGTCGTGTGGCGGGCATCGACGATCCCGCCTCGCTCGACCGCGCCGTCCACGGTGCCGTTGCGGTCATCAACGCGGCGGGGCCGTTCCTCGAGACGGGCGAGCCGGTGCTGGAGGCGGCGCTGCGGGCTGGCGCCCACTACTTCGACACCAGCGCCGAACAGTGCGCCGCGTGGTCGGTGTACGAACGCTTCGACGAACGTGCACGCGAGGCCGGCACCGTGGCGATGCCGTCGGTGGCGTTCTACGGCGCATTGGCGGAACTGCTCGTCATGGCGGCGATGGACGACTGGAGGGAAGCCGACGGCATCGACATCGCGGTCGGACTGGACAGCTGGCATCCCACACAGGGCACGCGCGTGACCGGCGAGCGCAACCATTGGCCGCGCTGGATCGTGCGCGACGGCTCGCTCCAGGTGGTGCCCAGTCCGCCGCTCACCCGAGCCTGGCGCTTTCCACCGCCGTTGGGCGAGCAGGAAGTGACCATGCTGCCGCTGTCGGAGATCGTCGCGATCGCGCGTCACGTGCGTTGCCCGCGTGTGCATTCGTACATGAACTCCGCGCCGCTGCGCGACCTGCGCGATCCTGCCACACCGACCCCGCAGGCCGTGGACGAACGGGGTCGCTCGGCACAGACATTCATCGTCGACGTGCACGTCCAGCGGGGCGCCGTCACACGTCGCGCCACGGTGCAGGGCCGCGACATCTACGCCGTCAGCGCGCCGTTGATCGTGGAGGCGATGGAGCGCGTGGTGACCGGAAGCGTGTCCGCCCGCGGCGCACGGTCCGCGGGGCAGCTGTTCGATGCACGTGCATTCCTGGCATCGCTGGCGCCGGAGCCCTTCGTGCTGGAAGTCGGAGCGTGACTGCCACGGATCACCCGTCGCTAACCGCGCCGTCGCTACAGTGCCGTCCTTGAAAACGCGTGTGGTAACGCGCTCAAGGAGAACGTGGATGAAGATCCTGATGGTGCTCACCTCGCATGACCGGCTCGGAAACACCGGCGAGAAGACCGGCTTCTGGTTGGAGGAATTCGCGGCGCCGTACTACGTGTTCACCGACGCCGGTGCGGACGTGGCGGTGGCCTCGCCGCAGGGCGGGCAGCCGCCGATCGATCCCAAGAGCGACGACCCCGCGAACCAGACGCCCGCGCAGGACCGCTTCAAGGCCGACACGGCGGCGCAGGCAGTCCTGGCGCATACCCATCGGCTGGATGCAGTGTCGGCCGATGACTTCGATGCGATCTTCTATCCCGGTGGGCATGGCCCGCTGTGGGATCTCGCGGAAGACGAGGCATCGAAGCGGCTCATCGAGGCGTTCTACGAGTCGGGCAAACCGGTGGCTGCCGTCTGCCATGGCCCCGCGGTACTGCGTCACGCCATGTACGAGGGCGCGCCGATCGTGAAGGGAAAGCGCGTCACCGGCTTCACCAATTCGGAGGAAGCCGCAGTGAAGCTGACCGATGTGGTACCGTTCCTGGTGGAGGACGAACTCAAGCGTCTGGGCGGAAAGTTCGAACGCGTGGACGACTGGCACAGCTTGGCGGTGGTCGATGGTCGCCTGATCACAGGGCAGAACCCGGCTTCGTCCGAAGCGACGGCGAAGGCGCTTCTGAAGGCGTTGGGCTGACATCACGCGGTCGGGTGCACGGCATCGATCCTTCACCCGGACCTCACCGGCCGGCGCGATGATGGCGCGGGCTTTTCAGGTGGATGCGTGCCGTGTCCCATTGCCAGCGCGATCGCAGCTCGCCGGAGGTACGCCACGTGGGTCGTGCGCTGATGTTGGGTGCACTGCTGGTCGTCGCCGGTTGTGCCACCACATCTTCACCACAGTTCGAGCGCTCATCCGCGCCGCATGCGCTGGAGCGGCCCGAGCGCATCCTGGTCTACGACTTCGCCGGCACCCGCGGCGATCTGCCGCCGGACTCGCCCATCACCGGCTACTTCGAACAGAGCGAGACCGCACAGTCCACGCAGGAGGTGGAGCTGGGCAGGCAGCTTGGGCGCCAGGTCGCGCAGCAGGTGATCACACGATTGCGCGAGGCCGGGATCGATGCCTATCCGGTCGGCGCGGGCCCCGTGCCGAAGGTGGGTGACGTGGTGCTGCGCGGCGAGTTCGTCTCGATCGTTCCGGGCAGCCGGACCATGCGCGTACTGGTGGGGTTCGGGGCCGGTCGAGGCGAGCTGACCACCGTGGTCGAAGCGTTCCAGATCACGGCCACCGGCCCGCGTTCGCTTGCGACCGCGCAGGCCGACACCCGCGGCGGCGCCTTGCCCGGCATCCTGCTGCCGCTGGGAGTGACCGGCGCCGCGGCAAGCACGGCGGCGGTATCGGGCACGTCGAATGTGCTGCAGGAGCGCGGCCCCGAATCCATTCGTGCTGCCGCGCAACGCACCGCCGACAGTATCGCTAGGGCAATCGTCGACCTTTATCGCGAGCGCGGTTGGCTGGGTTCCACCTGAGGCACCACGGCGCTCCGACGTCCGCGCACCGCACCGCCATGGGGAGCATCGCGATGCAAACGTCCGACCTGCCGCCGCCGCTGCGCCTGGCCGAATGCATGTGGCGGCCGCTTGCGACCGTGGGCGTGTTGCTGGGCACGCTGTTCTTCGCGGCCTCGCTGACGCCCAGCCTCATTCCACGCACGCCGATGATGCAGGGCGTGCTGGCCGGAACCTGCATGGCGGCCGGGTACGCACTGGGCGTGATGCTCTGCTGGGCCTGGCGATACCTGGAGCTGCCGTTGGCGCGCGAGGACCTGCGCAGGCGCGCGCGCAGGATCATCCACGGCCTCTGCCTGCTGCTGGCCCTCTGCGCGCTGTGGCGCGCGCCGCACTGGCAGAACATGGTCCGCGGCGTGTTCCACATGCCGATGGTCGGCCATGGGGTTTCGCTGCAGGTGGGTGTGATCGCGCTGGTGGTGTTCGTAGCCCTCCTGGCGTTCTCACGTTTTCTGCGGGCGATGGCAAGGCGCCTTTCGCGCCTGCTGGCGCGGGTGTTTCCGCGTCGCGTCGCGAACGCGCTAGGTGTACTGGGTGTGGTGCTGCTGGTCGTCGCGCTGACCAATCAGGTGGTGCTTCGCATCGCCATGCACCTCATCGATTCCTCGTTCCGCCAGGCCGACGCGTTGATACCGCCCGACACCGCGCCACCAACGGAATGGGACCGCAGTGGCGGACCGGATTCGCTCATCGCATGGGACAACCTTGGGCGCATGGGGCGGCGGTACGTCGCGTCCACGCCGACGGCCGAGGCCGTCGCCACGATGGCCGGTGCGCCTTCCCAGGCGCCATTGCGCGTGTACGCCGGACTGCCTTCGGCGCCCTCGGCAGAGGAGCGCGCGCAGCTGGCGCTGGCGGAACTCAAGCGCGTGGGCGGATTCTCGCGCGCGGCGCTGATCGTCATCACGCCGACCGGAACCGGATGGGTCGACCCGGCCGCGATCGAACCGGTCGAATACCTCTACCGCGGCGACATCGCCAGCGTCGCGATGCAGTACTCCTATCTGTCCAGCCCGCTGTCGCTGATCATCGAGCCCGAGTACGGCAGGGAAACCTCGCAGGCGCTGTTCCGGGCGGTCTACGGTTACTGGCGGACACTGCCCAGGGACAAGCGGCCGCGTCTGTACCTGCACGGCCTCAGCCTGGGCGCGATGAATTCGGAGCGCTCGCTCGATCTGTTCGACGTTCTCGGCGATCCGCCACACGGCGCGCTCTGGAGCGGGCCACCGTTCGCGGCGAGCCACTGGCGTGCGATCACGCTGGCGCGCAATGCCGGTACGCCGGCGTGGCTTCCGCAGTTCCGCGATGGCGCGTTCGTGCGCTTCATGAACCAGCACGGCTCACCCGTTCCGGCCGACGCCCCGTGGGGCGTGATGCGCATCATGTACCTGCAGTACGCGAGCGACGCGGTGACGTTCTTCGACTACCGCGATGCCTTCCGCTCGCCGATATGGCTGTATCCCACGCGCGGACCGGATGTCGCGCCGCAGATGCGCTGGTACCCGGTGGTGTCGATGGCGCAGCTGGCGCTGGACATGATCCTGGCCAACGAGGCGCCGATGGGCTACGGGCACGTGTACGCGCCCTCGCATTACGTCGACGCGTGGCTGCAGGTCACGGGCGTGGAGGGGTGGTCGCCGCAGGACCTGTCGCGGCTCAAACGCACGCTCGACGAACGCCGCGCCGCGGAACTGTCCGGCGACGAGAACGAAGGCGGCGGTTGAGGCCAGGCCTCAATCCGACGGCGTGTCCGGTGCTTCCGGCGGTGCGGCGTTGAGTTCGATGTAGTTGGCTTCGCGCAGCTCGCGTTTTGCGTCACGCAGCGCACGTCCATCGATGGGGCGGATGGATTCGATACGGCACGAGCTGCCGGTGGGCCCGGCTGCGGTACGTGGCACCACCCGGTCCATGCGGGCGGTCACCTGTCCCATCGTGTTGGTGATCGACAGGCGCGGCGACATCATCATGCCGGGGCAGCGCGAGCGCAGTTCCAGCAGATGGCCGCGATTGGAACTGGTCCAGATCACCAGCGACTGGTCGCCCAGCGCCGTCCAGTTGTGCATGCCGCCGATATGGTCCAGACGGAACGACAGGACCGGCGCGCCGGCGTGCTCGCGGTACAGCGCCAGCCGTTCCTGCGGGGTGAGGGTAGGGCCGGTCGCGCACGCCGCCAGCGCGGCGGCGAGCACCAGCCAGGACAGAGCGTTGCGCATGGTGTGGCCCGTCGTGGTTCGGGTGGGGAAAGGCACGCAGCGCGAGGGTGTCACCCCCGCGCCGGTGCGGTTGTAATCCAGTGCATCAGCGCGTCACGCGCGTCGTGGTGCCGTCGGAGGACACATGCACACGGTCGCCGACGCGGAAGTCGCGACTGGTGCCATCCTGCGTGACCGCGATGGTTCGGCCGGATTCCAGTTCGACCGTGATCTCGACACCCGCACGGCTGCCGCGCGCCATCGTGTTGCCTGCCGCGCCGCCCGCGGCCGCGCCCGCGACCGCACCGGCTGCATTCGCACGGCTGCTGCCGCCGATGGTGCTGCCTGCGATACCGCCGAGCACCGCGCCCGTGGCGGTGGCCACGCCGCGCGAATCGTTCTGGATGGTGACGTCTCGCAGCCCGCGGATGGTGCCCCATTCCACGGTGCGTGCCGTGCCTACTTCCGACCGGTTGAACGTACTGGGCGTGGAGTGCGTGGCGCACCCGGCTGCGGTGAGAACCCCAACGACGATCAACGCGGCTGCCTTGCTGTTCATCTCACGGTCTCCGTTGTCCATGGCGAATTCGCGTCGGACTCACAATCCGTAACGTCCGGCGACGAATCGGTGGATTACGCCTTCCACGGTGAAGTAGCGGTGAACCCGATCCTTCGTATCGATGACATGGACTTCACGCAACCGCGACACTGGCTGAACGACATTTCGCGCCAGTCGTGCGCGTGGCGAACGCGGTAAGGGCGCTGCTTCCGGCACCCGGATCCGACGGCAGGATGCGCAGCGTTCGCACGGGACGTATCGAGAGGACGGCGCCGTGACGGATCCCGCGATTCCCCTTGCACTGGCATCCTCGCGCAGTCGCAGCGGCTGGCGCCGCTGGGGGCTGACGGTCGCGATTGGTGCGCTGCTGGTTCCCCGTGCGCACGCTCAGGATTCGTTGATGGGCACCGTGCTGGACGAACCCGGCAGCGCGGGGCTTGGCTTCATGATCCGCGCCGAGTCCTCGCCGTACGTGGACGGCGACACGCGCGACGACTTCCTGCCGCTGTACCTCTACGAGGGCGAACGCTTCTTCCTGCGCGCCAACGAAGCCGGCGTGCGGGTATGGAACAACGAGACGATGGGCGTGGAAGGCTTCGTGGAACGCCGCCTGGAAGGGTATCCGGAAGACGAGGAGCCCTCGTCGCTGGATGGCATGCAGGTGCGCAATACCGGGGCGGACCTGGGCGCACGTTTCTACCTCGAACACGGCGCCTCACGCTGGGCGCTGGCCGTGCGGCACGACATCGCCAGTCTCTCGCACGGCACCGAAGCGCGGGCCGCCTACGCCTACACGGTGGAATCGGACCGGTGGCGCCTGCAACCGATCGCGATGGTGTCCTGGCGCAGCGGCGACCTCAACGACTACTACTACGGCGTCGCATCGTTCGAGGAGCGGCCCGATCGGCCCGCCTACGACGCGGGCGCGGGGTGGAACGCGACGCTCGCACTGTACGGAAAGTACCGGATCCTGAAGCACTGGAACCTGGTGGGCGGCGCGTACGTGACGAAGTTGTCCTCGGAAATCCGCAACAGCCCCGTGGTGGACGACGACCTGCAGTGGGGCGTGATGGCAGGCGCCGCCTATGACTTCGGCGACGGCCAGGTGCGCTGGGACGAGGACTCGGCACCCACCTACGTCAAGGTCTTCTACGGGCGCGACAGCGAAAGCGGCTGCCATCTGGTTCGTATCATGACGCTGCAGTGCGTGGGCCTGAACGACGAGGATCCGACCGACATCGTCGGCGTGCATGTGGGACGCCCCTTCGTTTCGCGCCTCAACGGCTGGCCACTGGACCTGATCGGGTACGTCGGATTGCTTCACCACGACGAGAAGGGCCTGCAGCCGGACGGCTGGCAGATCGATGCGTACATGAAGGGGTTCTATTACGGATTCCCCTGGAGCCATCGTGTCAACACGCGACTTGGATTCGGCATCGGCCTGTCGTACGCCGAGCGCGTTCCGTACACCGAGGTCACCGCGCAAGCCGAGCGCGAGCGCAACACGTCCAAGCTGCTCAACTACCTGGAGCCGAGCATCGACGTGAGCGTGGGCGACATCTTCGGCAGCGAGCGATGGCACGACGTGTACTTCGGCTTCGCCGTGTCGCACCGGTCCGGCATCTTCGCAAGCTCGCAGCTGCTGGGCACGGTGGACGGCGGTTCCAACTACATCTACGCGTATGTCGAAGCCGCGTTCTGAAGAACTTCGTACGCGATGACGATGCGACGCGCCCGGACGCCGCTCGTACCGCTGCTGGGCGCCTGCGGCGTGTTCGTGGTTCTCGCGGCCTTGTACCTGGGGCGATCGCTGTTCGCGCCGGTGTTCATCGCGGTCTTCATTGTCGCCGTGGTGTGGCCGCTGCAGCGCGAAGCGGAACGGCGCATGCCGCGCGTTCTGGCGATGGTGGTCACGGTGATGGCCACCGCCGCCGTCGTGGTGGTCATGGCCAGTCTGGTGATGTGGGGGCTCAACCGCGCGGCACAGTGGGCCATCGCCAATGCCGCCGGTTTCCACGCCCACTACCAGCGCATCGAAACCTGGCTGGAAGGACACGGCCTGTACCTGGCCAGCGAGTTCATCCACAACTTCGACCCGCGCTGGCTGTTCGCGATGGTGCAACGCCTGGGCGTGGGCCTGCAGCAGATCGCCAGCTTCCTGGTGATAGCGCTGGTGTTCGTGGTGCTGGGCCTGCTGGAAGTGGAATCCATGCGCCAGAAGCTGGTGCGCGCGGGGCGGCCCGACGTCATCGGCGCGTGCCGCGAGACCGCGTCGAAGTTCCAGCGCTACATGCTCATCCGCACGGTAATGAGCGCGGCGACGGGGTTGGCGGTGTGGGCACTGGCGTACGCGTTGGGACTGGATCTTGCGATGGAGTGGGGCACGATCGCCTTCGCGCTGAACTTCATTCCGTTCCTCGGCCCGTTGTTCGCGACCGTGCTGCCGACGTTGTTCGCACTCGTGCAGTTCGGCAATGGGATGGTTCCATTGGCGATCTTCGCCGGGCTCAATCTGGTGCAGTTCCTGTTGGGGAGCTATCTGGAACCGCGCATCGCCGGCCAGCGGCTGTCCATCTCGCCGTTCCTGGTGCTGTTCGCGGTGTTCCTGTGGAGCATGCTCTGGGGCATCGCCGGCGCGTTCATCGGCGTGCCCATCCTGATCGCGCTGAAAACCTTCGCCGAGCATCACCCCGCCACACGCGCATGGACGCCACTGCTGGCCGGCGAAACCACGGCCGAGCGCGCCCCGACCGATTGATTGTCACTCCCACGCCCAGGAGGGCCCCATGTACCGGATGATCCTGTGGATTGCGATCGGCATCGTGCTTGCGCTGGTGGCGGTCAACCGCATTCCCAGCTGGCCCACCGCACGCACGGAGGGTTCGGTCGAGAATTGCCCGGGCATGGACGAGCCGGTGACGCGCGCCGTCGCGCGGCAGGAGCTCGAACGCCGCCGCCGTGCGTTGCAGGGCGACGCAGGCGCCAGCGGAACGGACGCGGCACGGTTGTCGCAACGCACCGGCGAAGTCGCCGAGGCCCGTCGTGCAGGCGCCGTCTACAGCGCTACGCGGCAGAACGAACTGGCCGACTCGCGCTGCATCCTGGAGCTGCAGAAGATCGCCAGCGGTGAGCGCCTGCGTGCCGCGCGTGGCGAGTGGGTACGCGTGACCAGCCTGATCCTCATCATCAGCATCGGGTTGCTCATCGCACTGTATTTCGGTCGCATGGCGGCGCTGCGCCGTGGCTGGTTCCGGCGATGATCAGGCACGCGCGCTAGCGGTGGGCGCTGTCCTGCGCCGCCATCTGCGCGAACTGGCGGGCCACGTCCCGCGCCGCCGCCACCGTGCCGCCGCTCATGCGCACCTTCGCGTACGCCGCCGCGACGGGTGCCATCGCCGGCACCTGCTCCGGTGCGATGCCATCGGTCGCGAACAGCGTGGCATCCAGGACGTCCAGCACGTCTTCGGGGCGCTCCCTGGCGATCAGGTTGTGCGTGGTCAGTGCTACGTCGGACACCTGTTCCTTGCTCATGCGGAAACGGCCTGACGCGCGGGTGATGAGGGCATCCGCGCGTGGGATACGCGGCGCGTTGGCAGGCAACGTGCGCCCGGCTTCCTGGTTGAGCAGGCGATGACCTGCCGACATGCCGCGTTCCTGCGGCGACGTCAGCGTGCCCGAGTCGGTGCCGTGCCTCTGGTAGAGCGAGAAGAACAGGATCGCGGCGAGGGCGGCGATCACGATGATCACGAGGGTCTTCCGGTCGGCCGTGCCGTTGCCGGACACGGAAGATGACAGTGCGGCGAATGCCCGAGAGCGACGCATCATGGCGAGCCTCCTGGAGAGAAGATGGGCATCCTCATGGCTCAACCGGGTGCAGCGTTCCTGTCTGCACTGCCGCCGACGCAGGGATGGGGCTGATCAGCAGGATGGGGCAGGCCGGGCGCTGCAGCGGTCGCGATCCTGCCATGGAGAGTACGCGCACACTGTCCACGCGCGAACGCACGCGGCCATCCGCCTGGCTGATCTGGATGGCGCGCGCGTCGTCCAGGCCCGGGCAGGGTGACGCCATCTCCAACAGATAGCCGGCACCGCGCGAGGGCCAGATCGCCAGCGCCTGGTCGCCCAGCGCCTCCCAACGCAGGTTGCGCGCGTAGGGAAAGCTGGCCACGGGCGGCTCGGCGATACCGCGGTAGCGCGCCAGACGCTCGCGCGGGTCGCCCGGCGCATGCACACAGGCGCACAGCGCGGCCACGACCGCCACTGCCATCAGGCGGAACGCTGCGTCAGTTGCCTTTGCGCGCATGGGTACAGGCATCCGTCGAGCTGTCGTTGGCGACGCGACGAGAAGCGCCACGACGATCGTGCGGCATCGCGACGCACGGAGTTACTTAGCATGAGCGGGTGGCCGGACGTCTCCACCGATCCTTCACGGGTCCATGACGTGTGGCACGCCATCGTCCGCCTGCGCTGCGTCACCCACATTCGCCGACAGGATTTGCCGATGCCGCATGCCGCACACCGCGACCCTCCCATCGCCTCGCCGGCCACGGCGACGACGGCGGGCGAACGGTGAGGGGAGGGCATCCATGACGTACGCGGATTCGCACCTGCTGTCCTTCCTCAAGGACCTCGCGCTGATCCCGATGACCCTGTTGCCGATCATCAATCCGCTCAGCTCGGCCCCCGTCTTCGTGGCCGCGATCCGGCGCAACCCGCAGTCGGCGACGCGCCTGGCCCGGCAGATCGCCATCAACAGCTGGTTCGTCATCGTCACTTCGATGCTGATCGGCACATATGTCCTGCAGATCTTCGGAATCTCGCTGCCCACCGTGCGCCTGGCCGGTGGTCTGTTGGTCGCCGCGGCCGCCTGGCGCATGCTCGGATCGAACGACGAAGACGAGATGCGCAACGCCGCGGCCGACGAAGCGCGTGCACTGACGAACCAGCAGATCGTCAGCCGCAGCTTCTTCCCGATGACGTTTCCGCTGACGACGGGCCCGGGCACCATCGCCGCGGCCATCGCACTGGGCACCGAGTTCCCGATGACCTCGCCAGCGCTCTACCTGGCCGGCGCCGCCGTGTCGGCGGGTGGCGCCACGCTGGTCGCCATCGTCCTGTACTACATCTTCAAGAACGCCGCTGCGGTGCTGGGGAAGCTTGGACCCGTCGGCACGATGGTGATGGTTCGGCTGATGTCGTTCATCCTGTTGTGCATCGGCATCCAGATCATGTGGAACGGCTGGGCCGAGCTCAACGGCATCAAGGGATGACCCGCCTCAGAACGCCCTTCGAACGTTGATCCACGCCTCGGTGGAGCTGTAGTTGAACGTCACCGAGTTGCTCTGGTCGCGGATGTACAGCAACTCCGGCCGCAGCGACCACTTCGGTGCGAAGGTCCATATCAGTCCCGCGCCACCTTCGTAGAGGTTGTCCTCGCGCCGCAGAACCACGGCCTGGTCGAGTGCGTCGGGATGGAAGTGGACGGCGTCGGTGTTGAACGAGTCGCGCTCCCACCAGACGAAGAGGAAGCCGTCCAGCGAATCGTTGAAGGTGTAATCGAAGCTGGCCGTCGCACCGAAGACGTTGGACTCGCCGTCCGGCCGGCTGGTGGCGTAGTTGCGGCCGCCGTGCGCGGTCAGGGAGAAGCTGCCGGCACCACCGGCGAGCGAAGTGGACCAGCCCACCGAGGCGGTCGCGGTGGTGCGGCTGCGGTCGCGCAGCGGCCCCTCCGGGTACCTGCGCCGGCGCACGTCGAGTCCGAGCGTCAGCTGGTTGTCGGTGTTGAGGTTGCGCGTGTAGCTGGTGAAGCCGCTCACATCGTTGCGGTAGTCGCCATTGCCGCGATAGCTCACGCGCCCCCGCAGACCCAGCGCCAGATTGTTGTCGCCGAAGCTGTTGCTGCCTGCGATGCTCCAGCGAAGGTCGCGATCGTCGCGCGTGTCGCTGTCGTCGTAGATGCGGTGGCGGTAATCGAGCGTCCCATCGATGGCGTAGCCGTTCTCGAACGAGTGGTTGAATCCGCCGCTCGCGCGCAGGTTGTAGAAAGCATCACTTCCCCCATCGCCGAAAATCGCCGTCGAACGCGTCGAATTGACGCGATACACGCCAACCCCCAGCTCGGCATAGCCGAACGCCGTCGTGCTTCGACCTTCCTCCAGCGACTGGCGGGCCGCCTCGTCGTAGATCTGCACCTGCGACAACAGGTCGGGCGGAAGTCCATCGAATCGCAGCGCGATCTCGAACTGGTCCCGCGCCAGCGCGTACTGGTCCAGTGCGTAGTAGGCGCGACCCAACGCGAGATGGGCATCGGGCGAGTCGGGATTCAGCTCAAGGCTGCGGGCAAGCGCCGCGCGCGCCTTCTCGGCGTCGCCTGCGCCCAGCGCGGCACGACCGATCAGGTAATGGAACTGCGCGTCGCCCGAATGCGCCGCCTCCATCGGAGCCAGCACTTCGAGCGCCTGCGCGTACTGGTGCTGATCCACCAGCGACCGTGCGCCATTGAAGGTCGCGTCCTGTGCACTGGCTGCGCACACGATGAACAGAAACGCCAGACAGGGGAATGTACGCACGGCCCGCTGGACAGCGGCCGGGGAACGGAAGCGGCGCCGCATATCACCTCCTTGCTGATGTCCACGTGACGTCATGAACAGGCGCGTGCGACACCACTCGAACGCGCAACGTCACGCAGCCAGGCTCGTCAACGAACTGCGCTTATAGCAGAGCTATTACGTCGCGTAGTGAAAGCGAAGTGGAGGGCATTTGACAGTTCGATCACATCCACGATCCAACTTCATCACGCTGCGAGAACACCGAGTGCGCAATCGTCCGATCCGGTTGTTCAGGTCATGGACAGGAACCGCTATGGCTAGCAGCGAACAGAAGATGTCGCGCGCCCAGCTGACCGCAATGGTCGTGGGCGGAATGGTAGGCGCCGGAATCTTCTCGCTGCCACGAACCTTCGCCGGAGCGACAGGGCCGCTGGGCGCCGTGATCGCATGGCTCATCGCCGGCACCGGCATGTACATGCTCGCGCGTGTGTTCCAGTCGCTGGCCGAGCGCAAGCCCGACCTTGATGCCGGTGTATTCGCCTATGCAAAGGAAGGCTTCGGCGATTACCCGGGCTTCCTGTCCGCATTCGGCTACTGGATGGGCAGCTGCATCGGCAACGTGTCGTACTGGGTGCTGATCAAGTCGACACTGGGCGCGTTCTTCCCCATCTTCGGCGAGGGAAACACCGTTGTCGCCATCGTCGTGGCGTCCATCGGCATCTGGGCGTTCCACTTCATGATCCTCAAGGGCGTGCAGCAGGCCGCCGCGATCAACAAGATCGTGACCATCGCCAAGGTGATTCCGATCCTTGTGTTCATCGTGATCGTGGCCTTCGCCTTCAAGGCCGATCTGTTCCGCTTCAACCTCTATGGCGGCGACCTGACCGGCAGCATCATGCAGCAGGTCAACGCGACCATGCTGGTGACCGTGTTCGTCTTCCTCGGCATCGAGGGTGCCAGCGTGTACTCCCGTTATGCGCGGGAACGCAACGACGTCGGCTTCGCCACCATCAGCGGCTTCTTCATGGTCACCACCATGATGGTACTGGTGACATTGCTGCCGTACGCCGTCCTGCATCGAGCGGAGATCGCGGGAATGCGCCAGCCTTCGATGGCGACCGTGCTCGAAGCGGTCGTGGGCCATTGGGGCGCGGTGTTCGTCAGCATCGGCCTGCTGATCTCGGTGCTGGGTGCCTACCTGGCCTGGTCGCTGATCTGCGCGGAGGTGATGTTCACCGCGGCGCGGACCAAGGACATGCCCAAGGTGTTCGCCACCGAAAACGCCAACAAGGTTCCCTCGGTCGCCCTGTGGGCGACGAACATCGTAGTGCAGCTGCTGGTCATCACCACGTACTGGTCGCGCGACGCCTTCGCTCTCATGCTGAACCTGACCAGCGCGATGGCGTTGATCCCGTTCCTGTTCGTCGCCGCGTACGGGCTGATGCTGGTACGCCGCCGCGAAACCTACGACACGATACGGCCGCAGGAGCACACCCGCGACCTGATCATCGCCGCGATCGCAACCGCCTACACCATCTTCCTGCTGTACGCCGGCGGGGTGAAGTTCATCGTGCTCTCCGCCGTGCTCTACGCGCCGGGGACGGCGCTGTACATCTGGGCGCGCCGTGAGCAGGGATTGCCGGTTTTCACGCGGGTATGGGACTGGGTCGTCTTCATCCTCGCGGTCGTCGGCGCCGTCATCGGCATCTACTGGCTGGCAACGGGCTACGTGGACGTCTGAACGCCGCATTGGATCACCAACCCACAGACGGAGGGCCGGACATGGCCTCAGCAGACAACGTGAAGTTCGGCGTCCATTCCGAGGTCGGGACGCTGCGCAAGGTCATGGTGTGCTCGCCGGGCCTGGCCCACCAGCGACTGACACCGACCAACTGCGACCGGCTGCTGTTCGACGACGTGCTGTGGGTCGACAACGCCAAGCGCGACCACTTCGATTTCGTCAACAAGATGCGCGACCGCGGCGTCGAAGTGGTGGAGATGCACAACCTGCTGGCCGAAACAGTGGACGTTCCCGAGGCGCGGCGCTGGATCATCGAGAACCAGGTCGTGCCCGATCAGGTGGGGTTGGGGCTGGTGGACGAGATCCGCGGCTACCTCAACGGCCTGGATTCGCGCACGCTGGCCCAGACGCTGATCGGCGGACTTTCCACGGACGAATTCCCCGAGAAGATCGGCGGCGACACGCTGAAGGTCATCCAGGAGGCCGCGGGCGAAACCGAGTACCTGCTGCAGCCACTTCCCAACACGTTGTACACGCGCGACACGACCTGCTGGATCTACGGCGGCGTGACGCTCAATCCGTTGTACTGGCCGGCGCGGCACGAAGAAACCATCCTGACCACGTCGATCTACAAGTTCCATCCCGACTTCGCCGGAAAGGTGAACGTCTGGTGGGGCGACCCGCTCAAGGACCATGGGCTGGCCACGCTTGAGGGCGGCGACGTCATGCCCATCGGCAAGGGCAATGTGCTCATCGGCATGAGCGAGCGCACCTCGCGGCAGGCGATCAGCCAGCTTGCCGCGGCGCTGTTCGAGAAGAAGGCCGCCGAGCGCGTGATCGTGGCGGCGATCCCGAAGATGCGCACCGCGATGCACCTGGACACCGTGTTCACGTTCGCCGACCGCGACCTCGCACTGCTCGCCCCGGAGTTCATCAACCAGGTGCGCACGTTCTCGTACTACCCCAGCAGTCATCCCAGCGGCGTGGAACTGCATCGCGAAAGCAAGCCCTTTGTGGACGTGGTTGGCGACGCGCTGGGCCTGAAGAAGCTGCGCATCGTCGAGACCGGCGGAACGGCCTATCAGCAGGAACGCACGCAGTGGGACAGCGGCGCGAACCTGGTCTGTGCGTCTCCCGGCGTGGTGTTCGCGTACGACCGCAACACCTACACCAATACGCAACTGCGCAAGGAAGGCGTGGAAGTCATCACGATCGTCGGTGCGGAGCTGGGCCGGGGTCGCGGCGGCGGTCACTGCATGACGTGCCCGATCATCCGCGATCCGGTCGAGTTCTGATGCCGACCGCGGACGGCGCCATGGTGGCGTCGTCCGGCACGGAAGGGGAGCCGGCTGCACCTGGAGGCTGACGCGGATTATCCGCGCAGCGGCAAGCAAGCCACGCCCGTTCCGTGCCGGTCACGGGCACGACCCAGGTGTCGACGAGGAGCAGGCGCGTGCATTCCACCGATCTTCCATCGTGCAGCCATCGGGCAACATCGCGAGCCTTGTGGCTATCGCTGGCGCTTGGCGTCATGGCCCTCGCGGCGCTCGCAGGGTGTCGTCGCGACAGCGACGAAGAGCAGGGCGAGGTGCGGCCCGTGCGCGTGCTGACCCTGGACAAGAGCGTCCGCGGCGACGTGTTCCAGCTGGTCGGCAACGTGCAGGCACAGCGCGAGGTGAACCTGTCGTTCCGCATCGGCGGACGCCTGGCGGATCGCCTGGTGGACGTGGGCGATGTCGTGCGGCCCGGACAGCTGATCGCACGGCTGGAAACGCAGGACGAAGAGAGCGGAATGCAATCGGCGCGCGCGCAGCTGAACGCAGCGCGGGCGCTGCAGGTCGAGGCGTCCAACAACTTCGTGCGCATGCGCGACCTCGTTGCGCAGAATGCGGTTTCGCGCGCACTGTTCGATCAGGCGCAGGCCAACCGTCGCGCCGCCGATTCACAGGTCGAATCGGCGCAGGCGCAGCTGAACCTGGCCGAGAACAGGCTGGGGTACACACGACTGGTGTCCGACGTGGGCGGCGTGGTCACCTCGCAGGGCGCCGAGCCCGGCGAAGTGGTCTCGGCGGGCCGCATGATCGTGCAGATCGCCGGCGAGGACGCGCGCGACGCGGTGTTCGACGTGCCGGCGCGCATCAAGGACAACGCTGCGCGTAACGCGACTGTCGAGGTACTTCTGACGGCCGATCCGAAGGTACGAACCAGCGGACGCGTACGCGAAGTCTCACCGCGCGCGGACCCGATGACCGGCACGTTCCGCGTGCGGGTCTCCTTGGCCGATCCTCCTCCGGCAATGCGTCTGGGCACCACGGTGACCGGTCGTCTCCCGTTGTCGGCAACGGTGGGGATCGCGGTGCCGACGACCGCGGTGATGCGCTCCGGACGCGAGCCGGCCGTGTGGGTGGTGGACCCCAAGGTCAAGACGGTGTCGATGCGTGTCATCCGCATCCAGTCGTCCGATCCGTATGAAGTCGTCGTCGCCTCCGGCTTGAACGCCGGCGATACCGTCGTGACGGCGGGCGTGCAGGCCCTGCGTCCCGGCCAGAAGGTGCGCCCGCTCGAGGCGGCGCGATGATCGGCCCCAACCTGTCGGAATGGGCGCTGCGGAAGACCTCGCTGGTGGTCTTCCTGATGATCATCGCGATCGTGGCCGGCGTCGTGTCGTTCATGCGCCTGGGGCGCGACGAGGACCCCGCGTTCACCGTGCGCACCATGGTGGTGGGCGCGGCCTGGCCGGGCGCGACCGTCGATGAAACGCTGCGCCTGGTCACCGAACGCATCGAACGCAAGCTGCAGGAAACCTCGCACCTGGACCGGGTGCGCAGCTACACGACGGCAGGGCAGACCACGATCTTCGTCGAGCTGGACCAGGCCACGCCACCCGACGTGGTGCCGGACATCTGGTACCAGGTTCGCCGCAACGTCAGCGACATCCGCGGCACGCTGCCCGCTGGCGTCGTGGGGCCATTCTTCAACGACGACTTCGGCGATACCTTCGGCATCATCTACGGATTCACCGCCGATGGCTTCGACTTCCGCGAACTGCGCGATTACGTCGACATGGCCCGCGAGCGACTGCTGCGCGTGCCGGACGTGTCGAAGATCGAAGTGCTCGGCACCCAGGACGAACAGATCTACATCGAGTTCTCCACCGAGAAGATCGCCGGCATGCGGCTGGACCTGGCCTCGATCATCGCCGCGATCCAGGCGCAGAACGTGCTGCGTCCGGCGGGCGTGTTCCAGACCGACAAGGAACGCGTGTTCCTGCGCATCAGCGGCGCGTTCGACAACGAGAAGGACATCGAATCGTTCAATGTCTCGCTTTCGGGGCGCATCATCCGGCTGGGCGACATCGCGCAGGTCCGTCGCGGCGACATCGACCCGCCGCAGCCGATGTTCCGCGTCAACGGCAAGCCGGCCATCGGCCTGGCCATCGCCATGCGCGAGGGCGGCGACATCCTCGCGCTGGGCAAGAACATCCGCAAGGAAATGGCGGCCATTCGCGCCGAACTTCCGATGGGAATCGACCCGGTGCTGGTGGCCGACCAGGCCGTCACCGTGGATTCGGCCATCAACGATTTCATGGCCTCGCTGTGGCAGGCCATCATCATCATCCTGGTGTGCAGCTTCGTCAGCCTTGGCGTGCGCCCCGGCACCGTGGTGGCGCTGTCGATCCCGCTGACGCTGGCGATCGTGTTCGCGGTGATGAACATGCTTGGCATCGACCTGCACCGCATCTCGCTGGGCGCGTTGATCATCGCGCTGACGCTGCTGGTCGACGATGCGATGACCACGGTGGACGCCATGATCAACCGGCTGGCGCTGGGCGACAGCAAGGACGATGCGGCCACCTACGCCTACCGCACGCTGGCCGCGCCGATGCTCATCGGCACGCTGGTGACCATCTCCAGCTTCATCCCCATCGGCTTCGCCCGCAGTTCGGCGGGTGAGTACACGTTCTCGATCTTCTCGGTGGTGGCGATCTCGCTGATCGTCTCGTGGCTGGGCGCGGTGATCTTCGCGCCGCTGATGGGCAAGGCGATCCTCAAGGCCCCGGAGCCGTCCACCACGAAGACGCCACCGAAGCCGAGCCGCGTCCTTGGCGCCTACACCCGGCTGCTGCAGGGCGCGATACGGGCGCGCTGGCTGACCATCGGCATCACCGTCGGGGCGTTCCTGCTCGCGCTGCTGCTGTCGCGGTTCGTGTCGCAGCAGTTCTTTCCCGCGTCCGACCGCCCCGAGCTGACCGTGGACATGACGCTGCGGCAGAACGCGTCGATCTACGCAACGCGCGAGCAGGCGCTGCGCCTGGAAGCGCTGCTCAACGGCAACCCCGACGTCGACCACTACAGCACCTACATCGGACGCGGTGCCATCCGCTTCATCCTCACGCTGAACGTGCAGCTGGCCAATCCTTTCTTCGCCCAGTTCGTGATCGTGGCCAAGGACATCGAGGCCCGCGAGCGCCTGCAGGCGATGCTCGACAAGGCGCTTGCGGAAGACTTCCCCGAGGTCGTTGGCCGTGTGTCGTCGCTGGAGCTGGGGCCGCCGGTCGGGTTTCCGTTGCAGTACCGCGTGAGCGGGCCGGACAAGGACCGCGTGCGCAACATCGCGCTGGAGCTGGCGCAGGTGATCGGTGCCGACACGCGGACGCACGGCATCAACTACGACTGGATGGAACCGGCGCGGCAGGTGCGCATCCACGTCGACCAGGACGAAGCGCGCCAGCTGGGTGTGAGTTCCGCCGCGCTATCCAGCGCGCTCAACGCCGCCATCACCGGCACGACGGTCACGCAGGTACGTGACGACATCTACCTGGTCAACGTCGTCGCCCGCGCGGTGGACAACCAGCGCGCTTCGTTCCAGACACTGGCCTCGTTGCAGGTGCCCACGCCCAGCGGGCGGATGGTGGCGATCAGCCAGTTCGCCACCTTCGCCGAGGAGCAGGAATACCCGCTGGTGTGGCGACGCAACCTGGTGCCCACGCTGACCGTGCGTGCCGATGTGGTGAAGGACGTCATGCCCGACGACGTGGTGGACGACCTGCAACCGAACATTGAAGCGTTCGCCGCGAAGCTGCCGCCGCTCTACCGCGTGGAGGTGGGTGGACTGCCGGAGGAGAGCGGTCAGTCCAGCGCGTCGGTGTTCGCGGTCGTTCCCATCATGATCCTGATGATGCTGGTGGTGATGATGGTGCTGCTGGTGAGCTTCCGCCGATTGGCGATGGTGGTGAGCGTGCTGCCGCTGGGCTTGATCGGCGTGGTCGCTTCGCTGCTCATCTTCAACCGTCCGCTGGGTTTCGTCGCCATCCTCGGCATCCTCGCGCTGATCGGCATGATCGCGAAGAACGCGGTGATCCTGATCGTACAGATCGAAACCGACCGCGCCAGCGGAAAGGGCGTGCTGGATGCGGTGGTGAGCGCGGCCACGTCGCGAATGCGGCCGCTCATGCTGACCGCCATCTCCACCGTGCTTGGCCTGATTCCGATCGCGCCAACGGTGTTCTGGGGGCCGATGGCGTTTGCGATCATGGGCGGCCTGCTGGTGGCGACGCTGCTCACGCTGGTCTTCCTTCCCGTGCTGTACGTGACGGTGTTCGGCAACGAGCCACCGCCCAAGGCGCCGGCCACGCCGGCTTCGGGGTGATCCGCCATGCGCCGGTTCTTCCACCCGATTGATCGGCTTCGCAGGCATGCGAGGGGGGCGGCATGAAGCGCCGTGCCGTGGAACTTGCCGCGCGCCAGCCGTATTCGCCGCGCGTTGCAGCGGCCAGCCGTGTCGCCGCGTTCGCATTGCTGTGGGTCGTGCTGATGCCGAGCGCGAACCTGGGAGATATCGCCGTAGGCCTGTTCGCCGCCATCTGCGCCTGCGCGACGAGTCTGTGGTTGCAGCCACCCCGACAGGGCCATCTGCGATTCTTCGTGCTGATCTCGCTGTTGCCGCACTTCCTCTACCAGTCGCTGCTGGCGGGATGGGACGTCGCGCGCCGTGCGTTCGATCCGCGCATGCCGATGCAAACGGGGCTGGTCGATTGCCCGCTGGACCTTTCACCGGGCCTGCCACGCAACACGTTCGCCACCATCACCAGTCTGCTGCCGGGCTCGGTGCCCTGCGGCGACAACGACGGCGCGCTGGTGTACCACTGCCTCGACGTGAGCCAGCCGGCCGTGCAGCAGCTCAAGGAAGAGGAGCGCCTGTTCGCGCGCGCACTCGTGGCCGGCGACGATGCAAGCCAGTCGACAGGAGGATCGTCGTGACCGCGTTCCTGCTCGCATCGGCCGCGTTCGTGCTGCTGACGGTCGCCATCGGGCTGGTCCGCATCCTGCGCGGTCCGGGCGATGCGGACCGCATGATGGCCGCCCAGCTGCTGGGCAGTGGCGGCATCGCCGCGCTGTTGCTGGCCGCTGCGACAGGGCCGTCGGCGGTGGTCGATGTGGCATTGATCCTGGCGCTGCTCGCCGCGTTCGCCTCGATCGCCTTCGTCAAGGCGGGGCAGGGGGATGACCCGGAATGAGGACCGTGCTGGACATCGTCAGCATCGTGCTGATCTGCGGCGGCGTGTTCTTCTTCCTCGCCGGCGCCATCGGCCTGTTGCGCTTCCCGGACACGATGACGCGCCTGCATGCACTCACCAAGGCCGACAACCTGGGCATCGGCCTGGTGGTGTTCGGGCTGCTGCCGCAGATGGACAGCGTGCTCAGCGGGTTGAAGCTGCTGGTGGTGTGGGTGCTGTTGCTGTGGTCTTCGGCGACCGTGTCGCAGTTGATCGCGCGTGCGGCGCGGCGAGGCACGTCGTGACCGGGCTGTTCGACATCGCGTTGTGCGCGCTGGTTCTTGGGCTGGCGACGTGGACCGTGGCGACGCACAACGCGTTCGCGGCGGTGACCGGCTACCTCGCGTACGGCCTGCTGCTCACTCTTGTGTGGGTGCGTCTTGCCGCGGTGGACGTGGCGCTGACCGAAGCCGCCATCGGCACGGGGCTGACCGGCGCGCTGCTGATTGGCGCCGTCGCGCGACTGCGGGCGCAGCGGCTGGTTCCGGAGTGGCGCAGCCGCAGCCTGCGCCTGCGCGTGCTTGCCGCGCTGGGGGCAGGCAGTGTCACGGCGGCGCTGGTGGCGTGCATCCTGCAGCTGCCGGATCCGGCGCCCACGCTGGCGCCCGATGTGATGCAGAACATCGCCGCAACGGGAGTGAAGAATCCGATCACCGCGGTGCTGCTGGCGTTCCGCGCGATGGACACGCTGCTCGAGGCCATCGTGCTGTTGTTCGCGTTGATCGGCGTGTGGTCGCTGTCCGCCGATCCGGACTGGGGACATCGGCCCGGCATCGTGCATCGCGCCGACCCGAACGGAATCCTGTCGTACATCGCGCGCCTGTTGCCGCCCATCGGCGTGCTGGTGGCGATCTACATCCTGTGGGCGGGCGCCGACCAGCCGGGCGGAAAGTTCCAGGGCGCGACCATCCTCGCAGCGATGTGGCTGCTGACGATCATGGCCGCGTTGACGCAACCGCCGCCCATCGCCAGCCGCTGGCTGCGTGTGGGCCTGGTGGCGGGGCCGCTCATCTTCATCGCCATCGGGACGCTGGGCATCGTGTTGGGCGTGGGGTTCCTCGGCTATCCGGAAGGCGCCGCGAAGCCGCTCATCATCGTCATCGAGTTCGCGCTGATGCCATCGCTGGCGATCACGCTGGCGCTGCTGCTGATCGGTGCGCCGCGGAGCGAGCCGCGATGAACACCACGGTCGTCTTCGGTACGTGCGCGGCGCTGCTGGTTGGGCTTGGCCTGTACGGGCTGATCGTGGAACCGCGGCCGTTGCGCAAGGTGCTTTCTTTCAATCTGATGAGCACGGGCGTGTTCCTGTTGTGCGCGGTCATCGCACGGCGCGCAGGCGCGAGCATCGCCGACCCGGTACCGCAGGCATTGCTGATCACGGCGATCGTCGTGGCGTTCGCAGCGTCGGCCCTGGCCGTGGCCGTGTTGCTGCGGCTGGCCGAAACCGCCGATTCGGTGTCTCTCGATCCGCAGGAGGACGATGGGGAGGCGCCGCCATGAGCACACCGCACTCCGTGCTGCTGGTGCTGCTGGTGCTGGTGCCCTTCGCGGCGGTTCTGGTCGGGCTGGTGCTGGGCGGGCGCAATGCCGAGCGGCTCGTGCTGGCGACGGTGGCGATCGGACTGCTGCTTGCGTTGGCGGTGGCCGCGGCGCTGATGCGGTCGCATGAAGCACTGGTGTATGTGCTCGGCGGCTGGCAACCGCCGCTGGGGGTGGCGTTGCGGGCCGATGGATTGTCGGCGGTGATGCTGGTCGCCGTGGCGGTGGTGATGGCAGGCATCGCGGTGTATGCACGCGCCAGCTTCGGCACGAAAACGGGCGAGGGCGAACGCCGCAGCGCGCTCACGTTCTGGTTGCTGCTGCTTTCCATCTGGGGCGCGCTGAACCTGGTGTTCGTCGCCGGCGACGTGTTCACGCTGTACGTGGCGCTGGAGCTGCTGACCTTCGCGGCCGTGCCGCTGGTGTGCCTGGACGGAACCGGCGACACGCTTCGCGCCGCGTTGCGGTATCTGCTGTTCGCGCTGGTCGGCTCGATGCTGTACCTGCTGGGCGCGTTCCTGCTGTATGGCGGTTATGGCGCGCTCGACATTCCCGTGCTGGCGATGCGCGTGAAACCCGAGCCTATCGCGTGGTCGGCCGCCGCATTGATGACCGCGGGGCTGCTGGCGAAGACAGCGCTGTTCCCACTTCATCTGTGGCTTCCGCCCGCGCATGCCGGCGCGCCGGCCGCCGCGAGCGCCGTGCTCTCCGCGCTGGTGGTGAAGGGTTCCTGGTTCCTGTTGTTGCGGTTGTGGATCGACGTGTTCCCGGACGTGGTGACGCTGGCTGCGGCGCAACTGCTGGCAGCACTCGGCGCGACCGCCATCGTCCTTGGCAACCTCACCGCACTGCGTCAGGTGCGTTTGAAGCTGCTGATCGCGTACTCGACGGTCGCACAGATCGGTTACCTGTTCCTGATGTTTCCGCTCGTCGCGGGTTTGCGCAGCAGCCCCATCGATGCTTCCACCGCCGTGACCGGCGGCATGCTGCAGACCATCTCGCACGCGACGGCTAAGGCGGCGATGTTCATGGCCGCGGGCCTGGTCTACACCACGCTCGGTCACGACCGCCTGACCGAGCTGCGCGGCGTCGGCCGGGCATTACCGATGACCACGGTCGCCTTCGCGCTGGCCGGGGCGTCGCTGATCGGGCTACCACCGAGCGGCGGCTTCCTCGCCAAATGGTTGTTGCTGTCGGCCAGCTTTGCTTCGACGCAATGGTGGTGGGCCTGCGTGATGCTGGTGGGCGGCCTGCTCACCAGTGTTTACGTCTTCACGTTCGTCGTGCGGGCGTTGGCGCCCGCCGAGGCCGGCTGGACGCCGAAATCGCGCGTGCCGGCGTACCAGCAACACGCAGTGCTGGCGCTTGCGTTGTGCTCGTTCGTGCTCGGCGCGGCGGCCTGGTTGCCGGGCGACCTGATGCGGATCGGCGCTCCGACGCCGGCGGGAGCGGCCCGGTGAACGGCCCCTTGTTGCTCACCGCTGCGCTGGGCATTCCGTTGGCGCTGTTGATCGCTTGCGCGATGCGACCGCTGCGTGAGCGGATGCTGCACGTGTTGCCATGGGCACCCGTGCCGGCTTTGTTGGCGGGTTTGGCAGGTATGTCCAGTGGTACCTGGACGCTGGGCACCTCACGTTTCGCGCTGGAGTTCGGCCTGGACGCACCGGGCGCGATGCTGCTGGCGGCCGGGGCGCTGCTGTGGATATTCGCCGCAATCCATGCCATCGGCTGGGCGCCGAGCCGCGGCAACACCGGCGCCTTCGCGGTGGCGTGGCTGATGACGCTCACCGGCTCCATCGGTGTGTTCGTGAGCGCCGACGTGGTGGGCTTCTACTTCCTGCTGGCCGTGTTGAGCGTGGGCGCAAGCGCGCTGGTACTGCAGGGTGCGCAGCCCGCGTCGCTGCGCGCCGCCGCGGTGTATCTGGGAGTTGCGCTGCTCGCCGAAGCATTCCTGCTGGCGGCGTTGGTGCTGATGGCCCAGTCGCCCGGCATCAGTGGCCTGCGGATCGATGCACTCGCCGCTGGCATCGCGCAGCATCCGCGTGCCGATCTCATTGTGTGGTTGCTGGTCGTCGGCCTTGGCATGAAAGCGGGTGTGGTGCCGCTGCACTTCTGGATGCCGATGGCCTACCGCGCCGCACCGACGCCGGCGGCCGCCGTGATGAGCGGTGTCGTGGTGAAGGCCAGCGTCATCGCGATGATTCGCCTGCTGCCGTTGCATTCGATGCCGTCGGCACCGGCCATCGCGCTGGTCGTGCTGGGGCTGAGCGGCGCGTTCTTCGGCGTGGCGATAGGACTGGGCAAACGCGATCCGGCGCTGATCCTGGCGTATTCCAGCGTCAGCCAGCTGGGTTTCATCGCGGCGATGGTCGGCATGGGGGGGGCGAAAGCTCTTGTTCTCGCCGCGCCGACGGCCGTGGCGTTCTATGCCATGCACCACCTGCTGGTGAAGGGGGCGCTGTTCCTTGCCGTGGGCGCGGCACCGTTCGCGCGCGTGCGCCTGCTGATGTGGCCGGCCGGCGTGATCGCGCTGGGTCTGGGCGGCCTGCCGTTCACTGGTGGCTGGCTGGCGAAGTACGCCAGCAAGGACCTCATGGGCGACGGCTTCGTCGGAGTGCTTGCCGTGCTCTCCTCGATAGCCACGACGATGCTGATGCTGCACTTCCTGCGGCACCTTCGCGTTTGCGCCGGGCGCGACGGCGTTTCGGATGCACGCAGGGCAGGGGCGGGGTTGATGGTCGCCACCTGGCTGGCGATGGCGTTGGCGTCGGTGCTGATGCCGTGGTGGATCTACCTCGCAACGGACCAACGCGGTGCGTTCAGCGCGTTCGCGGTGTGGTCGGCCGCATGGCCTGTCGCGATCGGCGTTGCGTTGTCCACGTTGATCTCGCGATGGGTGCGTACGCAGCACGGCGGCGATTCGGCGCAGACGCCGGCCTGGCTGACGTCGATGGAACGCGCCGGTCAACGCATGAGCATCGCCGGCGAGCACGTCGACACCTGGGTACGACGCTGGCCGGTCGCAGGTCTCCTGCTGCTGGGCGTGTGCGCCGCGACGTACTTCGCCTTGCGCACATGGCACTGAGGAGAGCGCAATGAATGCTCCCAAGGACCAGACACTTTCGTTCGGCGCGCTGATTTCGCTGGTCGTCGGTTCGATGATCGGGTCGGGCATCTTCGCCTTGCCGTCCGCGTTCGGCCGCACCACGGGCGCGGTGGGGGCGGTCATCGCGTGGATGATCGCGGGCATCGGCATGCTGATGCTGGCGTTCGTGTTCCAGACGCTTTCGCGACGCAAACCGGAGCTCGATTCGGGCATCTATGCCTATGCCAAGGCCGGCTTCGGCAACTACCTGGGGTTCGTGTCCGCGGTGGGGTACTGGATTGGCTGCTGCCTGGCCGATGTCGCCTGCCTGGTGCTGATCAAGGCGACGCTGGGTCAATTCTTTCCGGTGTTCGGCGACGGCACCACGCCGGTGGCCATCGTTTCGGCCTCGTTGCTGCTATGGGGCGTGCACGTGCTGATCCTGCGCGGCATCAAGGAAGCCGCCGCGCTCAACACCATCGCCACCATCGCCAAACTGGTTCCGATCGCCACGTTCATCGTGGTGGTCGTCATCGGCTTTCGACGCGACGTGTTCGCGCTGAACCTGTGGGGCGGCGAGCCGGCCACGGTGTCCAGCGTGGCCAGCCAGGTGCGGGCGACGATGCTGGTCACGGTGTTCGTGTTCGTCGGCATCGAGGGCGCCAGCGTGTACTCCCGCTACGCACGTCGTCGCGAGGACGTCGGATTGGCGACGGTGCTCGGCTTCCTGGGCGTGCTGTGCCTGTTGATCCTGGTGACGATGTTCTCCTACGGCATCCTGCTGCGTCCTGACCTGGCGGCGCTGGCGACACCGTCCATGGCTGGCGTGATGGAAGCGGTGGTCGGGCCGTGGGGCAGGGTGTTCGTCAGCGTGGGCTTGCTGATCTCGGTGCTGGGCAACTACCTGTCGTGGTCCTTGCTGGCTGCCGAAGTGCTGCATTCGGCCGCGCGCGACAGGACCATGCCCATCGGGCTGGCGCGCGAGAACGCCAATGGCGTTCCGGCCGCCGCGCTTTGGCTGACGAACCTGCTTATCCAGTTGTTCCTGCTGGTGACCTGGTTCGCCGAGTACGCCTTCATCCTGGCGCTGAAGATGACCAGCTCGATGACGCTGGTTCCGTACCTGCTGGTCGCGGCGTACGGACTCAAGCTGGCGTGGACCGGCGAGACCTACGCATCCGGTGAATCGAAGAGCCGGCGTGCCGGATTCGTGTGCGGCGCCATCGCCACCGTCTACGCGGCGGGCATGCTGTATTCCGGAGGTATGAAGTACCTGCTGCTGTCCGCCTTGCTGTACGCGCCTGGCTCGATCCTGTTCTTCCTGTCGCGGCGCGAGCAGGGACACCACCGCACCTTCAATCGTGCCGAACTGTTGCTGTTCGCCGTGCTGTGCGTGGCGGCGCTCGCGGCGCTGTACGGACTGGTATCCGGCACGCTGGTCATCTAGAGGAGGGCGCATCGTGAACAACGCATTGCCTGCCGGACACGGGATGCCCCGAATGCATGGTCTCAAGGTCTGCCTGTGCGCTGCCGTCGCCACGGTGCTGTTGTCGGGCTGCCTGCTGGGCCCCGACTACGTGCGCCCCGACGTCGACACACCTGAGCGCTGGCGCGTGGAGTATCCCGTCGCCGTGGAAGTGGCCAACACCGCGTGGTGGAAACAGTTCGACGATCCGGTTCTCGATGGGCTCATCGACGACGCGCTGCGCGAGAACCTTGACGTGCGGATTGCGGCCGCGCGCGTCGAACAGTTCATGGGGGTGCTCAACGCCACGCGTTCGCAGTTGTTCCCGCAGGTCGGCTACGACCTCAACGCCAGCCGCACCCGTGCCAGTCGTGAAGGCCAGCCGCCCATTCCGGCAGGGGCGGACCCTTACTTCACGCTGTACCAGGGGGCCGTGGGCGCCGCATGGCAGCTGGACCTGTTCGGCCGCGTGCGCCGGCTGAACGAAGCGGCGCAGGCGAGGGTGTACGCCAGCGAACAGGCGCGTCGTGGCACCGTGCTCTCTCTGGTGACCACGGTGGCGGCCAGCTACATCACGCTGCGCGGGCTGGATCGCCAGCTGGAAGTGGCAGAGGCCACGTCGCACAACTTCGCGGAGACCGCACGCATCTTCGACCTGCGGTTCAAGGCGGGCATCGTGTCGTCCACCGAGGTCTCGCAGATCCAGTCGCAGTACCAGCAGACACGGGCGACGATCCCGCTGATCGAGCAGCAGATCGCCGCGCTGGAGAACCTGCTGTCGATCACGCTGGGGCGCAATCCCGGACCCATTCCGCGTGGAAAATCGATCGATGAACTGATCGCGCCAGCCGTACCCGAAGGCCTGCCGTCGGAGCTGCTGGAACGCCGCCCCGACATCATTCAGGCAGAGCAGAACCTGGTGGCGGCCAATGCCAACATCGGAGCAACGCGTGCGCTGTACTTTCCTTCGCTGTCGCTGACCGGGCTGTTGGGTTCGGTGAGCACCGCGGCCGGCAACTTCCTCACCGGACCTGCGAGCACCTGGCAAGCGGCTGCGGCGGTCAGCGGCCCCATCTTCACCTTCGGTGGCATCAAGGGGCAGGTTCGAAGCGCCGAGGCGCAGGCAGACGAAGCGGTATTCGTGTACCAGCGCACCATCCTCAACGCGTTCCGCGAAACCAACGACGCGCTCACCGGTGTCGTGCGCAAGGCCGAAGAACTCACGGCCCAGGAAGCGAGGGTGCGCAACCTGCGCGAGTCCGCGCGGCTGTCACGGTTGAAGTTCGACTACGGTGTGGTCGGCTACGTCGAAGTGCTGGTGGCCGACAACGAACTGTTCGCGGCCGAGATCGCCCTGGCACGCGTGCGCGCCGAACGCTATACCGAGATCGTCAACGTCTACCGCGCGGTCGGCGGTGGCTGGGTCGACACGGCGGCCGAAACGGCTGCGACGGCGTCCGTGCCAGGCGGTTCGCTATAGGCGACGCAGGGGAGGGGCCTTCGGAGAGCACAGAGGGCGCATAAGTTCGAAACCGGCACCGGGATCGCTTCCCCTCCTTCAGCGCCCGTCGGACACGTCCTGATTTCCCGCTTCGCCGACCACTTCCCGCCATACCCGGGTGTACAACGTCCACCGGATCGAGCCCGGTTCGGCCTCCTTGATGGCGCGCTGCAGGCGGGCGATGAATTCCGAGGCCAGTTCCGGCGGGCCGGACGCGACCGACAGCCCGATCAGGGCCGACAACGCGTTGACCGTCTCCTGCAGTTCGAACTCGTCGACCTTCAAGGTTCCCCCGACCGTAGTGCCCGGACCCTGCCGCCAATGAACGGCAGGTTCGCGGACTCTAGCGGAACCCTTCATGAACTCTTTGCCATCGGCGACAAGAAACAGGCCCGGATGGCCATCACGGGCGGTTTCTTGACGGCATGCAGGACGAGGCCGGCTCGCGGGGCGATCTTCCTGGGCTGACCGCGAACTACTGCGGCGCGAGGCACATCGCCTCGTCATTCGCTGCCGGCGGGAACATTCTCAACACGACATCGTCCGTCTGATCGAGCGCGTTGATGTGTTCATCCGCGAACGAGATTGCCAGCCGATACATGGCGGATCGGGCTGAGCCCGACTCGCTGGCGGAAAGCATGCCGCTGACCATGCTCGAGAACAGCTTTGCGCTCGCAGATCCGGAGAGCTCGATGGAAAGCTTGAGAACCTTGGTCAACGCCAGGATGGATTCGCAATTGTCGTACGGCTGCATTGAAGGTGGCCAAGGCGGGCCTCCGCATAGTGGCACTCCACGCGGTTGGTCGCGTGACGACGTCATCACTGCGGGTCTCATCGCAGCCACGCGGGTCGCGCCATCGCGATCTGAATAGCCGCACGCTGATGGGAAGCGACTCGGGCGCCGAGGTGCACCTACAGTTCGAGGGGAGGCATTGAAGTGCTTTAGAGATCTTGGCGACCGGTCAGTCTGTCCGCTTCTGGCCGATGACATTGGGGCAGGGCGGAAGACGGGGCTGGTGCTAATGTCCGCTTTCGACCCAAAGCGGTCATTCGCGACCGCAAGCGTCGGCGATACCATGCAACCTCTTGCTGCGGACGAGCAGCCCTCGATAGACCGATAGAGAGCATGTTGCAACGTTGCAAAATCGCACCCTTGGTCGCTCTGTCTCTCCTGTACGCGTTTGCAGCGCCATGCATTGCCTCGTCTTCCTGGGAGCCATCACCGGGGCACGAGCAAGTGCCCATCTGGCCTGGTCTCATTCCCGACGCAAAGCCATTAGACAAGCCGGAAGTGTCCGGACCGGCGACGAAGCGACTTGTTGGCGGGAAGCCGTGGGTGTTCGTGGCTCAGGTCGCGGAGCCGACGATGACGGTATACCCACCAAGGGCGCCGAACACCGGCGCTGCCGTAGTCGTGTTTCCGGGTGGCGGATACAACGTGCTGGCCATGGACCTGGAGGGTACTGAAGCCTGCGATTGGTTAACATCCAAGGGCATCACGTGCGTTCTGCTGAAGTATCGCGTGCCGTGCGAGAAATCAGGTCCGTATCGGAATTGCTTGACCGCACTGCAAGATGCACAGCGGACGGTGGGCTTGGTCCGCTTCCACGCATCTAAGTGGAACATCGATCCGCGAAAGATTGGTGTCATGGGGTTCTCGGCGGGCGGTCATATGGTTGTCGCGATGAGCACGCAGTTCGACAAGCGTCTGTATACAGCGGTCGACGCGGCGGACGCGGAGAGCTGCCGTCCCGACTTTGCCGTGGCGCTCTACCCGGGGCACTTGGCCGTGCCGGCGAAAGACTTCGCGCTCAACCCGGATGTGCGGATCAGCAGCCAGACCCCGCCGACGTTCCTACTCCACGCACAGGACGACCCGATCGACCCAGTCGAGAACTCGCTTGTCTACTACCTGGCGCTGAGGAAAGCGAAGGTTCCTGCGGAACTGCATGTGTTCGCAAAGGGCGGACACGCATTCGGGTTGCGAGCTACGGGGTCACCGGTTGACGAGTGGCCGACGCTCTTGGAGGGATGGCTGGGCGCGATTGGCATGACGCCGAGGTAAGTCGAACGTCCGCTTCTGGCCGATAGCGGACATTGTGGCGGGGTCAGGATGCGGCCATTCCTCGATGACGGTATTCGCCCAGGTCGACCACCAGCACTTTGACCTTGGGTCTATTGGCCGCATGGCGGGCTTCTTCGGCGGCCCGGCGGCTCGCGAAACCCTTGAGTCGAAGCTCCATCTTGTCGCGCCACATCAGGCCGCGCAGGCGTTCGATGGTCATACGCTGACCATCCTCAGAGACCAGGTGGCGACCGCGCAGCCGCCACCCGTACCAGTCGTCCTCGAAGTCGAAGTTCATGCGGGCACCCCCTGTGCCAGTAGCTGGGGGACAGCGTCCGGGCAGGGATGGCGGGTTGCCCTGAGGCGGGTCAAAACTTTGGCCCAAAGCCCGGAGAGCCAAGCCAGGCGGCGACCACGGCCATTTGACATAATGTCCGCTCCTGGCCGATAGCGGACATTGAGACGGGATCAGGACGCAGCCATTCCGCGATGCCGGTATTCGTCCAGGTCGACCACCAGCACCTTGACCTTGGGTCGGTTGGCAGCTCGGTGGGCTTCCTCGGCCGCACGGCGGCTGGCGTAGCCTTTGAGCCGAAGCTCCATCTTGTCGCGCCACATCAGGCCGCGCAGGCGTTCGATGGTCATACGCTGACCATCCTCAGAGACCAGGTGGCGACCCCGCAGCCGCCACCCGTACCAGTCGTCCTCGAAGTCGAAGTTCATGCAGGCACCCCTTGTGCCAGAGACCGGGGACTAGCGTCCGGGCAGGGGTGACGGGTTGCCCTGAGGCGGGTCAAAACCTTAGCCCAAAGCCCGCAGAGCCAAGCCAGGCGGCGGTTACGTCGTTTTACATAATATGCATTCGTCACGAACCACATCGACTGTGGTTATCGACTTCGCGCTGACATTTCCGAAGGGCAGTAGAGCGACAAGCGCTAGTGCGGCCGCTGTTCCAAGTTGACGCGCGAGGCGAGCCCACGCTTTGCCTGCAGGACCGTCAGTGCGTTCTGCCTTCACTGTAACGAGCCACTTCACAACATCTTCGTTCGCGACTTCTGCGAGTTGCGCGATGTTGTCTTCGCTTGGGTAGCTATCTCCACTGCGCCATTGGCTGATGACTTGGCGACGCCAGCCCATTGCGACGGCGAATGCGTTGTCGGAAGGAATGCCTTTGGTGGTTTTCGCCTTATCGAGCAAATTGGCAATAGCATTCATGTCCGGTGTCCTCTTGACATCTGTCCGTTAAACACTTTACATGCTCTCTGTCCGGTAATCACTGGACAGGGCCAACCCGCCGGGGACAGGCCCCGGCGGACAGGGGAGCCCCCTACGACCCGCCGCCGCAGTCCCCGGCCACCAGCCAAGGGGCAGGGCACATGGAAGGGTTCGTGGCGGTCGTGCTGCTCGGTGGGGCGCAAATAGCGCTCAGCCTGTTGGGCTACTGGGGCTTGGCGCTGGTCATTCGTGGGGCAGACCCGTTCGCAGGCGCCAGGAACCACGCGCAACGCGAGGCCAATCACTGCTGCGAGAAGAACCCCGTTCGCTCGGTGATCTGCCGCAGGGCGGAACGAAACACGTTGGCCGCCGGCGACTCAGGGTTCACCGAGTGCAGGAAGGCAAGGAACTCAGCTTCCATCTTGGATAGCTGCGACGGCGTTGCAAGGTCGATGCAAATCGCTAGGCAGGTCGCAAGCGCACCGAACATCTCGAGCGTCGGGTCTTCGTCGACTTCCATAGTGCCGTCCTCGGTGTGTTGGAGGGCCCAGGTCGCGAGCTTGATTCAGTGTACTGCTCTGCCGCTGGTGAAGCGTGTGAGGCCCAGGCGATGAGCCGCATCACCGACACCGAGCGCGGCGCGCGTCTGGCGCGGGATATCTCCCTTGGCAATCTGCACCCGGATCTGTTCCCGGACCTCATGCAGCCCGGCGAGCAAGAGCTGTGGGAATCCATCTTCTGCGCGGCCGGCGATCAGCTTGAGGAATGCCTGGCATTGCGTGAGGCGCGGCAATGAGCCGGGTGTCTGCGTTCTGGCGTTCGTACCGTCCGATCTATCGTCAGCAGGTCGCCGCACCCTCCGCCGCCGAAACCATCTCAGAGCTGGATCAGGCGCACGCAGCGGCCCTCAGTGAGGCGCGCACGTGCCTGCGCGACCCAAGCCGCTCTCTAGTCGCACACCGCGCTGCACGCGCATTCATTGCGTCTCAGGAGGTGCGTCATGGCTGATGGGGGCCGCCGTGAAGGACTCCCCTCGGCTAACAGGGGAGTCAGTCGTTCAGGTTCAGACGCGGTGGCGCTGGAGCATGCCCGTACCACGTCCTCCCGCACGTGGGCGGGCCTCGATTGGCTGGCCGGCAGCGTCGATCTGTGGAGCCTGATTGAGGAAATGGACTGGCGCTCGCGGGCTCCGTCGATCGACGGCTTCGAGACCGACGTGACCACGTTCGAAGGCCTCGCCGCGCACCTGCGCGCGTACGGGCCAAAGCGCAAGCGCGATGACGACCACACCGCCGACGGCGAGCTGGTGGTGGGCAAGCGCAACCCCTTCGTGCCCGCTGACGGCATCGTGATCAGCCTTGTCCAGGCGGCGTTCTGCTACTTCTTCGCCGGTACCGGACTGGTGCTCGCGGCGGAGGCCGCCCCGGGCAGCTTCTACGCGTATCGCTTCATGCTGCACAACGTGTTCGGCGACAACGCCGGCATGATCGAGATTGGCGGCGAGCTGACCCAGCGCAAGGGTGGCCGTCCCTCGTTGCGCTTCGAACTGACCGGCCTCGGATGCGCCCTGTACGAGCAGCGCGGCGATGCGTGCGCGGACCACGCGCAGCGGTGGTTGGCGCTGCGAGCGAAGCTCGCAAGCATCGACACGCTGCTCAGTCGAACCGACATCGCCTTCGATGATTTCGACGGCACGCGCAATCTTGCGCTGGCGCGCTGCATGTACGAGCTGGGCGAATTCGACTACCGCTTCGCGGGCGAACGCAAGCGCCCCGAGGCGAAGGGCTTCGAGGACTACGGCAGCGGCAAGGGCTCGACCTTCTACGTCGGCCACAGCAGCAGCGAGAAGCAGCTGCGCGTGTACGAGAAAGGCAAGAAGGCAGGCGATCCGGATTCGCCGTGGGTGCGCTGGGAAGTGCAGCTCAAAGGCTCCACGCGCAGGCGAGTCAGTCTCGACGTGCTCTCCGATCCGATGGCCTACATGCGCGGCGCGTTCGCGTGCCTGGACTTCGTCAGTTCGTGCGTGCAACGGCTGGTGGTCGCGAACGAAGTCAGCAAGGCGACGTTGAAGTCGATCAAGCGCCACGTGAAGCGGATGTATGGCGCAAGCCTCTATCAGTTCGTGCGTCTCGCTCCGTCAGCGGAGGCGCTTCTAGACCTAATCGAAATGATCAGCACGGACAAGGTGCCGCGCTGGATGAAGAACGCTGGGCGTCTTACGTGGGCGGACGTGTCCGGCATCGACCAATGCCCCGATTCAATGGAGAACAACGATGAACGCTGAAGTGATCGTGGAAGTACTGCCGGGTTCGGTGAAGGAGCGCAAGGGCGAATTCACCAACGACGCCGGTGACAAGGTCGCGTACGAGACCCGCTCGCAGGACGGCAAGCTCGAATGCAACGGGTTTGCGTACCCGTACACCGTGCGTCTGGAGAAGGACCAGCCCGAGTTCAAGCCGGGCCGCTACCGGTTGTCGCTGGAAAAGATGCTGACGGTGAACAAGGGCGCGCACTTCCTCGCCAAGTTCCCGGTGCTGGAACCGCTGGTTCCGGCGAAGTGACCCGTGGGGACCGTGCTCATCCAAGCCTGCCTGCCCGAGCACGTCTCGGCAGACGGCACGTGCGCGGTCCCGTTCTGGGTCGACAAACCCGAGCAAGTGTTGCCGACGCTCTCACTTGCCGAAGGCACCCAGGTGGCGCTGGCCATCGTCAGTGTCTGGACCGTCGGGCTGTGCTTCCGCCTCTATCGGCGCGCGGCGCAGCACTAGCGTCATCCCTCAACCACGAAAGGAGTAACGCCATGAACCGCACCAACGCCCAGTCCATCGCACTGCGTGCTCGCAGCCTGCGTGCCCGTGTCGCCGCGGTCACCGCTGCGCTGACCGCGTCGCTGTTCTCCGTCGCCGCCTGGGCGCAGGACAGCGACGTGGGTGCCGCGATCACCGCCGAGGTCCAAAACGCCAAGACCACGGTGGGCGGCATCCTGATGATCCTTGCCGGCATCGTCGGTGTCCTGCTGCTGTGGGCGTACGTCAAGCGCGCGAAGTAAGGCAGCCGAGCAGGGGAGGGAGGGCCGCCACGCGCGGCCCTTCACTCGAAAGGAGACACAGATGGGCTACTTCGTGATCGTCGCCATCCTCGGCGCGTTCTGGCTCGCGTATGAAGCGGTCTGACACACTCGTCGCCGTTGCGTTCGCGCTGCTGTTGGGACTGTTCGCGCCGGGAGCACACGCGGGCAACCCCGGCACGTACGTCAATCAGGCCGCCGCCGAGACGGCCTGTCATGAGTGGGGTGCGCACTGGGTCAACGTGTTCGCGACCGACAGCAACCCGAACCAGACGGCGACGTATGAATGCCTGCTCATCACGACCGTGCCCAAGCGCTACCAGTTCACGCTGACGGGCCAGCCCGGTGGCTGGTTGCGGGGCGACGCGTTCCAATGGAACAACGGCGGCGACTGCCCGCCCGGATTCGGGGCGGACCCGCTCAACCCGGCGCAATGCCTGGACGAGCAGAAGTGCAAGGACCGGCCGCCACTCAACGACGTGTTTACCGTGGGCATGGGCGGTTCCGGTTCCACCTGCAAGGACGGCTGCAGGTACTCGCCACCGGTCACCACGTGCACCGTCGTCAACGGACAGAAGGTCTGCTCGGTGGCGTCCGCGAAGGCCACGGGCCAAACGTGCGGTGCGGGCGATCTTCCACCCACGCCGGAGAAGCCGCAGGAGTGCGTTCCTGCCGGCGATAACCAGACCTTCTGCCTCAAGCCGGACGGCAATCACTGCCACAGCACGAGCAACGGACGCCAGGTGTGCTGGAAGCCGGGCGAGACCGGCGAGAAGAGCGATGGCAACGTCAAGCAAAAGCGCGACGCCGGCAAAGACCCGGTCCCGCCCAATCTGCAGCTGCCCAGCGGCGACAACCTGCAGCCGAAGGGGCCGCCTGTTCAAACCGTCACCACGACCAACAACACGACCGTGAACACCGTCGTGCAGAACTACCAGACCGAACACGGCACCAACGCCGGCACCGGCAACCAGGGCGAGAGCGACAAGGGCGACGGCTCCGGGAAGGAGAACGGCGACGGCAAGGGCGCCTCTGGCGGGGGCGATTGCAAGTCGCCGCCCATCGTCACGGGCGATGCGGTGCTAGGCATGGTCGCCACGCAGGCATGGGCTACGCGGTGCGCTGTCGAAGCCGGCAACGCGGCCAAGGTGAGCGGCGATGTCGGCGACTGCTCGCAGACGTTCACCGTCGAAGGCGACAACGCGAACGCCATCCAGCTGCGCGCGATGCGCGCCCAAATCTGCGGTAGCGACAGCAACGGCAACAAGCGTCCGGACTGGACCGAAACCAACGGCACCGAAAAGCCGGGGGAGGAGGGGGAGGGTGAGGGTGAAAAGCCCGGTCTCCTCGCCAAGCTCATCAGCACCGATTCGCTCGACGCCAGCGGCTTCTTCGGTGGCGGTGGCAGCTGCCCGCAGCTCGGCACGGTCGATCTCAAGTTCACCCAGGTGGACTTATCGGGCGCGGACTGGTGGTGTCCCTTCGTCACGATGTGCCGCGCCATCCTGCTGTTGATGGGTGCGTACATTTCCATTCGCCTGCTCATGGAGTAGCGCATGAACCCGTTGAGTTTCATTGCCGATATGGCGACGGCCATCGGCCGGTTCGTCTTCGCGGCCTTCCGTGACGGCATCGGGCTGCTCGTCGCCAAGCTGCTGGGCGTGTTCGGCCTGACCACGATTTCCATGTCGGCGGTGCTGCCGAGCCTGAAGTCGTTCCTGATGGAATATGCGGCCAGCTTGCCCTCCGTGGTGTTGGAGTTCGCCGGAGCCGTTGGGCTGGATGTGTTCATGAGCATGGTGCTCAGCGCCTTGACCATCCGGCTGTCCACGAAGGTCTTCATCGTGCCGAAGTCGGTCGCTGACCAGCTGCCGGGAGCAAGCCGATGATCTACTGGTACACCGGCCAGCCCGGCCACGGTAAGACGCTGCATGCGATCGATCACGCGCTGACCTTTCGCGATCAGGGCCGCCTGGTGTTCGTCGGCAACGTGCGCGGGTTCAAGCACGAAGAGGCGCGCGTGCTGCCGATTAGTCCCGAGCAGTTCCGCGACTGGGTGAACTTCCTGCCGGATGGCGCGGTGTGCCTCATCGACGAGGCTTACGAACACGAGATGTTGCCCAAGCGGCCACCGGGCTCCAAGGTGCCCGACCACGTGCGGGAGCTGGCCAAGCACCGGCATCGCGGCCTCGACTTCATCTTCGTCTCGCAGTCGCCGGCGAAGCAGGTCGATGAGTTCGTGCACGACCTGATTGAGCGGCATATCCACGTGCGCCGTCGCTTCGGTCTGCCGTTGGCGCACCTGCGGATCTTCGACCGGTTCGAGCGCAATCCGGAGAAGGGGAACCCGCTGATCCTCAAGCGGGTCAAGCTGCCGAAGCGGCCGATGGGTCTGTACGAATCCACGGTGCTGGACACCACCGAGAAGAAGATCCCCTGGTACTACATCGCCCTCGCGGTCGGCCTGCCGCTGACGGGCGTCGCGGCCTGGTATCAGTTCCGGGGTGTGGAAGAGAGCCTGGGCGGGAAAGCGACACAGGCCGCCACGGCGAACGCAGGAAGGGACGGAGCGGCTAACGGAGCGCCAGCGACGGTGGCCGCGACGGACCGCCCGGTGTCGAACGTGCCGACACGAGAAAGCGACTACGTGGCATGGCTCACGCCCCGCATCCCGGGGCAGCCGTGGACCGCGCCGGCCTACGACAAGCTGGGCGTCCCGATGCAGGCCCCTCGCGTGTTCTGCATGGCGTCGGGGCACGACGGCAGGGAAGGGTGCACGTGCCTGACGGAGCAGGGCACGCGGCACGTGATCGAGCCCAACCGCTGCCGGATGATCGCCAGGGAGGGCCAGTACGAGCCGTTCCTGGACGAGGTGCAGGGCGAACGGCGCCGCCTGGACGAAGTGACCCAACGCCGCCAGTTGCTGGAGCAACAGGTGCGAAGGGAAGGGGGTGTAGGGGGCGAGCCCCCTTCGGCTATGGCCGCGACTGCGGCCGCTCCTTCACCTGGTGCAGCGATCAGTGCGCCACAGGTGAGCGGCTATGGCGACATCGGAGCCCGTATGATCGAGACCGGCTCCCGCTAACCTTGCCGGTGATCGTTATGGAAGGCGAGTACGCGTTCCGATACCGCACTGTTAAGGGTGTTGCCTACAAGGGGCACACCATCAAGATTGCTGTGGCGAGGTCGAAGCTGCGGGGCAGATGGAGCTTCGAAGTCGACGTGTATCGCCCGGACGGCAGTTGGTTTCCGCGCTTACGAAGCACGGTCTCGTATGCCGAGGCGAGAGAGGCCTTCTCGACGGCGGAACGGATGGGAAGCCTGATCGTGGACTCGGCTAGTCTGGCGCGCCCATGACCGATTTGCTGCGATTACTTGCCTAGCTTTCCCGGGTGGTTGTCCGGTAGGTACTTCTTCCACCAGGTGCGCGTCTTTCTTCCTGCACGCCGATCTCTCTCGCGCTGCGCATCCTCAGGTGATTGCGCCATGCCACCGGGAGTCCACGTGTGCCCCCACGTGCCGTTGGCACGCGCGATCTGAGAGGTGGTTGGTTCGTTGTCGTCAGGGTCCGTGGTCATGACGGAAACGTTACGGTGAGCGAGTCTCAGGACGTGAGGCGTTCGAGCGTTGCCACCGGCGTGGGGAGGGGTAGGGGGCGAGCCCTGCGGCTATGGCCGCGAACACGGCCCTCCTTCACCTGTTGCTGCGATCTGTGCCCCCTCAGGTGAGCGGTTGGCGACCTTGGAGCCAGCATGCTCGAGACCGGTCTAGGTGACGATTCAAGGACTTAACGGCCGTAGGCCATGAGTTGAGGGCGGAAATGCGCCATGCTTCACGTATTGCTCATGCGCGGAGATGTAAGGTGCAATCAACGTAAAATATTGATTTAACATGATGTTGCGGCCGGGCCACGTTGTATATACAATGTGACCATCTCCTGCGGGGTCGCACCCATGCCGCTTATCATCACTGAAGATGTTCGGAAGAAGATCGCCGACGATAAGCACGGCAACCTCACGCCGGAGGAGGTGGAGCAATGTTTTCTGAACCACGATGGCCGCCTTTGCACTGACGATCGCGAAGAGCACCGGACCGACCCTCCCACACAGTGGTTTGTCGCCGAAACCAATCATCGCCGCAGACTGAAGATCGTCTTCGTTCGAAAGGGCTCGAACATTCATCTCAAGACCGCCTACCCGGCTACCGACACGATTAACCGCCTCTACTGCAAGTACGGAAGCTGATCCAGCTGATCCGATTACGGCGCGACGGTCGCCCAACTTTTGAAGTAAAAATTGAGGAATAACTATGAACCCTACCGAGAGAAATTCCCGTGGCGACGCTTGCCCGTGGGATTCGGGGAAGCTCGGCGAGGATGAGGCGCATGTTGTCGTTTCTTCGGCTGAGGAAGAGAGGGCAGTAGAGGATGCGCTGGGCTTGCAGATGATTTCGATTCGTCTGCAAAAGACGTTGTTGCGAGACTTGAAGACGATTGCTGATCACCATGGAATTGGATATCAGCCAATGATTCGGGATCTGCTGAATCGGTTCGCTCGATCCGAACTAGAACAGATTCTTGAGGCTCGGTTAAAGGAGCTGAAGGCATCGCAAGAGAATTCTGTTACGCAGCCAGTTGAGGACTTTCTTGAAAGAGAAAGAAATGTTGGTTGATTGGTAGATGCCCGTCGTAAGACGGGCTCTCCTTTCTCCTTTGCAGCGATCATGAAGGCAGGGAAGTTCCTGTCGCGCGTCACATGCTGAAAGGAGAAGTTTTATGCGATTCGTGGTCTACAAGTCGGGCGCATCGGCCCTAAGCCAGGTGTGGCGGTGGCGTCTCGTAGCAGCCAACGGCAAGACAATCGCTGATAGTGCGGAGGGCTACTACAGCAAGGCCGATTGCCTTCATGGCATCGAGCTTGTGAAGGGCACCAACGTGCTGACACCTGTAGTCGAGGTATGAAACAAACTGAGCCGTACGCACTGCGTACGGCTCAGTCATTTCGCGGGACAGAATTTACCTGGCGGCGAACAACCGAAACATGTGGTTGAAAATCGCTAGATATCCCGCGAACACGCATGCCAGTTTTCCCCAGAAGAACGCAATGGTCGGCCAGTTGGCGACGGGATGGACGCCTTCGAATTCGTCGTCCTCTTTCAGGCGTTTCTCGTAGTACCGATTGTAGGCGCCCCAGAGCAGGCTCGCGTACATAGCGTGAAGGAGATCCAAGCCGAGCGCGCCGACAAACAGTGCGGCAGGTATAAGCAAGTCACTCGGAATGGAGGCGACCGCTGGGCCAGGCGACTTGAACAGCCAGACAAGCGCAATTCCCGCGAATGACAGCTCGCGGGCACGCGAGCTAGCCTTCTCAGTGACGATGTTGTAGTACTCGCGTAGGTCACTGAGCTGCATATCTGTTGGTACCTATGGTGGCGCCGGACAAGGACCCATGCTCTTAGTTCGCTTTGCAGGTTTCTTGGCAGATTTATTCGACTGCTTAGGCTGGGGAGTAGGCTTAGGGCGCTGCGGCTTCTTTTTTGCTGCCATTTGCCACCTCTGCAAGTAGCGCGCGATTGACGCTCTGAGTTCAGTCTCCTTCGGAATGCAACGTTGATGGCGTTGCACCGCGGCCATCCCTGGCCTAGCCGCGCGCGCCTGTCGGCTGCAGGCTAGGACCAACGACGGCGGTAACTGGAGTAGGCGAAGGGGAGTGGGTAGGGGCGAAGGGCAGCGAGGAGCGTGTCCGGGGATACGGCGACCTCTTAAATCGTATGGTCGAGATAGGCTCACGCTGACCTGGCTTTTTGCTACGCTCGTCGCAGTTCCAAGGGGGTGGGACGATGCGACGGACAGCGCTCGTCCTGGGGCTGGTCATGGCACTCAGCGCCCAGGCACAGGTTCACATCTCAAAGCCAAGATCCACGAGCGCTCCCAAGCCGCGAGCGCCGACTGGCTTCAGTCCCAAGCAAATGGACTGCAAGACGCTGACTCAGAAGGACCCACATATGCGGTCATTCTGCGAGGCTTTGGACTACGACTTCGGTGTGGGATATTCCGCCCGAACGTTCGGCACGCCTCGGCCGTCCCGGCAAGTTGTCTCCCTACCTGCGCATGGCACTCCAAGGGCCAAGGTGTACGGAGTTGCGTGCATGGGGCAGTTAGCCATGCGTCGGCTCGAGAATGGCTGGGAGCAGCTTCGCGACAAGGAAGGCAACTACCTGCGTTGCCGAGATCTATAACGGAGGAGCTATGTCTTCATTGTTCGCAAAGAGCCCACTTAGCGAAGAACAGCTCTTCGCCGAGGTCGAAGATGTCATCCGTGCGGCGCCTGCCTTCGGAAACTTGGGTGACGACTCAGCCGAACAACATGCCTGGTTTGGGCGCGCTGTTTCCATTCTATCCATGTGGAATCCGATGAAGCAGTTGCCATTTGAGTTAGCTGCACAAAAGGCATTCGATGGAAATATTGCGACCTCAAGGTTAGGCGCGCGAGAAATCGTACTGGCATTGCAGCAAGCGCGACATGATCTCCGAATCCGTTCTGTCGGTCCGCTGGCGGTGGCTCTTCCACAGGGCGCTGTGTTCGACTATTTCGATGAGCTAAGAAAGCTTGTGGAAAGCGCTCATAGTGATCTTTTTTTTGTCGATCCGTACATGGATGCGGAGTTCGCAGAGAGATATTTGTTGCAGGTCAAGAAGGGGGTGGCTGTGAGACTCCTAGGCCGGGAGCTCATGGCGAAGCTTGTTCCAGCCGTAGAGCTAATTCGTCAACAAGAGGGCATGGCCATCGAAGTAAGGTCAACGAGCGCAATTCATGACCGATTTCTCTTTGTTGACGGAGTGTCCTGCTATCAATCCGGTGCGTCATTCAAAGATGGCGCGAAGAAAGCGCCAACTATGCTGACGCAGGTGCTGGATGCCTTTGATGCCGTCAAGAGAAACTACGAAGATTTGTGGTTGAACGCGACGCCTAGATAGCGCATGCGGTAGGCCATAGCAGCCTTGTCAGTAAAATTCCTTGCATTGGGGACGATCGTAATCGAACTAATGCCATGGCGCGAAACGCGCGCTTTCCCCGCGACCACCGGTCGCGTGGGAAGGGGCCTTAGCACAGCATGTTAGGAGAGGGTAAATGGTCATTTCTAGCGACTATGCGCATGACTCCATTGCCCAGCTATCTATTGCAGCCGGCTACATCAAGGCCAACATGAATAACGATGAGCGAACTATTGCGCTCGTCTTCTCGGCCATTGGCATTGAGAAGCTGCTGAAGTTTGTCATTGCAGAAGTAAATCCCTCTTTCGTACTCAAGTCTCAAGACTTCGAGAGCACGGTGCTGGCCTGCCACCGCGATCAAGTCGCAGCAGAGAGAATCGGCGATATTGAATCGAAGGCAAAGACAGATGTGCTTACCATGAGGGCGGCCGTGCAGCGGGCCAGTTTCTTTTCCGCAGCTGCTCGCAAACACTCCCAAGTGATTCACGCACTGGCAGACGCGCGAGACATCGCCGTGCATCGACCGACTCGTGAACTGGACGTTGCCAAAGTTGACGTATTGCTTACGCGTGATATTTATCGGGTAGTCGAAGATGTATCTTGCTCTACGACGCTCAGCATTGATCAGCTTCTTGGAGGTCATCGCGGACGACTCTCTAACCTGAGTCGTCAGATCGCGGAGCGCGACAACGTGCAAGCCAAGGTGAAAGCACTGCTTGCGGAAAGCTTAGAGCTCTGGGCGGGCCGCCAGACCAGGGGCGGTGTTGTTGAAGGCGCGGAAGCCGTTACGCAGAAGTGTTTGTCAATGATGGACAATGCGGTCTCGTGCGTATGTCCTGCCTGCGGCAACAAGGCTATTGCATACGTTGAGCCTGACTGGGACTTTGATGCCGACGATCAGGTTGTTTACGCAACCGGCGTAAGCGTGAGGGAGATCAAGTGTTTCTATTGTTCGCTTATGCTTGATGAGTATGACGAGCTTCAGTACGTGCGAGCGGATGAGTTGATCAAGGGCTAGGTCCCGGGCCTGACAAGCTCTCGGTGCTCGCTTCGCGACCGCTTCTGGCCGATAGCGCATTGGGGCAGGGCGGAAGGCGGGGGCTGGTGCTAATGTCCGCTTCCGACCCTACGCGGACACCGCGAACCAAGTCGAAGAGCAGCACGGAGCGGCGATGATCGGGAAGTACGACTGTGGCTCGTGTGGTGGGTGGCAGAGCCTCCACCTATTCGACCTGTTTCCTTCGAGAGGCAGCGGCTGGTCTGTCACCTGTGACCATTGCCAGATGCGAGGGTCACTGCCTCTTGTGCCGACGGTGCCTGCGTTCTTCATTGGGGTGGTGGCGTTCGTTATCGGCTGGCAGCATCTGCTTCGTGTTGGTGAGGGGGTGCTTGGCGCCCCTGTACCACTCGTGGCCTATCTCCTGGTCGTAGGCGCTGCTGGATTTATCGGGGTTCTCGCGATTGTCGTTGTGACATGGCTCTACCACCTGATGCTTGGCTAGCCTCTTGAATGACGCTTGTGGCCGATAGCGGTCATTGGCCGCGCGGGACGGCCGGAGCGGTGCTAATGTCCGCTTTCGACCCAAAGCGGACCTTGAGGGCGCCGGCTGCACTGACACGGGTCCCCTCCACGGAAGGTCACACTCAAACGGGGGCAAAGCGTGATTGAAGTTGAAATCTGGATCGACGTCGTCGAGAGGGCTGACGGTGTACTCGAAACGGTCTGTGTGCTGTTCGCAGCGCATACGCTGACCGTACGTCCGGTATGCGGAGAGTCGCTCTCCTACTTTCCGGGGAAGGGGGCTAGTCTCGAGTTTGAGCTCTGGACGTCGCTTGGCCCCATGAGGGAGAACTCGGTGCGAGTAGCAGTTGATGAGGTGACCCATTACGCCGTCAAGACCGAGGGCGGGATTGTGTACAAGACCTCCATTCGGTGCGAGGCGATTGAGGTTCCTTCCCTTGGAGATGCAAGGGCGGTGTGCGCATTCATGACAGAGCAAGCCGGATTCGAATTCGATCCGTACGCCATCAATCGTCTGTCGAGAGCCGACCTCTGAGCTTGCTACCGCCTAGCTCTTGCATTGCGAATGACCGGTTCTGGCCGATAGCGGACATTGAGACGGGATCAGGACGCAGCCATTCCGCGATGACGGTATTCGCCCAGGTCGACCACCAGCACCTTGACCTTGGGTCGGTTGGCGGCTCTCTGGGCTTCCTCGGCCGCACGCCGGCTGGCGTAGCCTTTGAGCCGAAGCTCCATCTTGTCGCGCCACATCAGGCCGCGCAGGCGTTCGATGGTCATACGCTGACCATCCTCAGAGACCAGGTGGCGACCCCGCAGGCGCCACCCGTACCAGTCGTCCTCGAAGTCGAAGTTCATGCGGGCACCCCTTGTGCCAGAGACCGGGGACCAGCGTCCGGGCAGGGGTGACGGGTTGCCCTGAGGCGGGTCAAAACCGCGGCCCAGAGCCGGAGAGCCCCAGCCCTCCGGCGTTTCCGAAGTTTACATAATATGCATTATGCGAAGTGATGCTAGTCACGGCAGGTCTGGGTGCTTCGCTCTTCCTCTTGAGGCGTCTGCGTTTCGCAGCCGCTATCCGACCCGCCCTAGCGGCTTGATCCTGATCCAACGGCGGCGAGGTTGAGCCCGATACGGTTGCTCGCCGCCCTCAAGGATGACTCCGATGACAACGATCGATCCGCGGCCGCCGTGCTGGCCTGAGGGCCAGCGCTGCCCAAACGACTGCGCTGCCCAGCAATTTGAGCGGCACGTTCACAACCGACTGTCACTCACCGGGCCATGGGCTGGCTGGCGATTCGCAGGTCGCGACCTGGTTGCACCAGACGGCCAGCGGATCAGCCCGGAACGCCTCCGGGGCCTGATGTTCCGCCAAACGCTCGAAGCACACCGAGATCAGGCCCGGACCAGGCGTCAGGCGAAACCTCAAATGGTACGAATCGTCGTGGTCGATCTGGCTGCTTACAGGATCCACGGCCTAGACGCGTCCTAAGGTCCGCTATCGGCCAGGAGCGGACATTGCCTTGCTCATTGGACCGGAGCGGCGCACCAACGAAGCAAGTAGTCATTCGCTTCGGACGTACCCATGAGGCCATCGCGGTGCAGTCGCCACACCACATGGACGCCCACTAGCTGGAGGCTTCCGTGAGCGATCAAGTCATCCCTTCGCGCAACCGATGCACGAACCACTTGGATTGCCATGGCGTCCGCCGATTCGTCGGCACGCAGCCAGGGCGTGACACTGGCATTCGCAGCCTCAAGGAGATCCTGCAGCGCGATTAGCTCGGCAGGTTTGCCGGCCAGATGGATAACCGTATGCCCACCATCGACGCTATCGCCGACTGCCGAGCAATGCGGGAACCGCCCGATGAGCGCGCATACCTCGTCCAGCGTCCTTCCAATGTCGTCCATGGGTGCTTCGGATGAGTGTCCGCTTTGGGTCGAAAGCGGACATTAACATCGCTGGCAGCCCCGCTCCCGCCCTAATGTCCGCTATCGGCCCGAAGCGGACGTAGCCCTATCTCAGCTTGTCACGGAGATACGCTTGGGCCCGTGGCGACAGCGACAGCGGCAATGGTCCGCCGCCCTCCACGAACTCAATCATTCGACCCACAGGCCAAGCCTCTCTTCGGCCATCCATGAACTCGATTCCGTGCTCGTCTCCGCGATAGTCGTGCCAGTACTTGGCGACCAGGTCAGTTTTGGAATAGATGCAGTAGCGGTACTCGCCGAATGGCTCGCGCTCGGCGTGCTCTTGCTCAATTCGATATGCCATGAGGCGCTCCGCCGCCTTTGCGCATCCGCGCATCCCATGGGATGACCAGGAGACGGGTGCCACAGAAGGCCCCGTTATCCATGCTGCCAGCTATGACAAGTCGAGCATTCTTGCCAGGATTGTCGTAGAACTCTGACCACTCATCACTGCCATGCAATGAGGCATCTGCGCCGGAAGACCCTGACCAACCGGCTGGAAGATCCAGTTGGCCAATGCAGATGGACGGATCCAACGGGATTTCTTGCTCCGATCGGTTGCCAAGTGCGGCGTCGACCAATCTCATTGCGCTTGCCTTCTCCTGCGGAGTTGCCCAACGCATGCCCACAGGAGGATGACCAATCTCGAGCACTGGCTCGACGAGCACAGGAAGTGCGGAACACGCCGTTAGCATGGTGATGCTTAGTGTGCTCGTAAGCAGAACGTGCGACATGGCCCCCCCCATGCGTTGTAGCTGCCAGACAGGCAGATCCAAGTATCCGATTATGCGTCTCTCGCTCGACCGGGAGCGTCCGCTTTGGATCGAAAGCGGACATTAGCATCAGCCCCCGCCGTCCGCCCTACCCAATGTCCGCTATCGGCCAGAAGCGGACATTTAACCAACCTAAGTCGAACCGGGAATTGTTACGCGCTCTCAAACTGCACTGTTTCCGACGACCTGTCCCGTGGAACGAGCATGCGCACGTACGACTTCTCCACGTAGGGTCTAACATCAGACGGCTTGTAGATCTCCAACTCGTAGAACAGGCGTTCTGTCGGCGCGAACCCGATGGTCAGCTCCCAACCCGGGCCTGGAGTGCCACCGGTTAGGAGCCCGTGAACCCCTAGGTCATCGAGCTCAACAGGCGTCAGATGGCCGGCGACAACAGCCTAGAAAGCCAGCCTCGCCCAACACCTCGGCCAAACCTGACAACCAACGCGCGAACCCCCTCCTTCTTCATGTCGCAAGTCTCGCAGACCCGCGGCGGCCGCGACGGAAGGTCGTACGGCTGGCGAAGATGCGGGCACGGAGCTGTACATGGCGACGGCGAAGGAGATCTTCGTTGCCGACATCCGGGCGACTGCACGCTCGCGGAGCGGTGGGCTGGTCGGTGACCTGCCCGACGGCGGCCAGCATCCGGACCGCCACACCCTCGCGTTCGGTCCGGACGGATGCTGTACGTAGCGTTGGATCAACCTGCAACGCGTGAAACGAGAGCAATTCCGAGCACGCCACGGCCCGCGCATGGCGCCGGACGGCAAGTCGCGGGTGATCTTCGCCAGAAGATCACGGGGCGCACCGGGTTCTTCTCGCATCGTTAGTCCGGTGCGGAGATTCCGGCAGCCATCGCCTGCATGGCACCCACGCAGCGCCGAACTTGATCGCCGTCAGTAGGTTCGCAGGGTCGCGCGATCAGACTCGAAAGCGGACGCTGTCTGAGCGCCCCGACCTTCCGGGATTCTCGCGCCATGCCCAATCTGCAAGAAGTCCAGAGTCAGTTCGCCAAGTTCGCGGACGCGAACAACCTTGGCGAAAGCAAGGAGGCTGAACAACTGCCAAAGTTGCTCGGCGATGACGAACGTGTTCTTGCCGCTGTTCGTGGGGTGATGGACGGTTTGACCTGGATGCTCGTATGCACTGATGGGCGACTGCTCCTGCTTGAAGAAACCGCGGCTAGAAACCCCATTGTCCGTGAGTTCCCGCTGAAACGTCTCAGCTCAATTCAGTACTACATTGGCTTGGCGCACGGAGAAATCGCGTTCACCGTTGGCGTTGTCAGAACACAGATGAAGAACGTCGAGAAGAAGCACGCGGCGTGGTTCGTTGGCATGGTCCGTCGGACATGCAATGAGCTCACACACAACAGGTCAGTGGGTACGAAGATCGGCCCAGAGGGCGATCTCGCCGGCCCGGTGATGGACGATGTCATCGGTAAGCTTGAGCGACTCGGAGCCCTTCGAGACAAGGGGTTGTTGACCGACGACGAGTACACCCGACACAAGTGGCGTCTACTAGGGGACAGCTAGGCGCCTCGGCCGCGCATTCCCCCTCAGGGCGGGCAAAGTCGGAATGCTGCAATGCCCGCGGGCAGCGCCTCGCGCGGCCGCGCATTTCCGTGTGAGTCGTGACGGCGGCGAGCGGTGCGAGGTCCTTTGGCTCCAAGAAAGGGTGACGCAGTCCCCTCGCCTCGCACCGCCTGCCATAGATTACGACACAGCCGCGCTACAAAAATCGGCGAGCGACGCAAAGATGCCACCACCCGGACCACCGAGACCCGGCTGCAGTGCGTCGCCCGCCGAAGCGGCGCCATAGGCAAGCCGTTCGCGGGGAGCACCGGAAAGTCGCTGCCACTCGCATAGCAGCAGGGCTCCAGCTACCTGGGCTTGCTTAGGGGATCAAAACAACAACGGACGGCACGACAACGGTGCAACGACCACGGAAGGGAGGATGTGGCCCCAGGAGCCGTGAGGTCCGCCGTGTTCCCCTAGCGTCAATGATCGACGCGTGCGTTCTGCGCAAACTTGATCCGGAGCAGGTTGTGCTCGCGACATTCTTGAAGGTTTTCCGATATATCGCCCAACACTCGGGCAATACCATTAGGCATCAACGCACTAACCCTTAGGGAGCGGAACACACAGACAGGCAATTGAGCCAGAACGCGAATCGCGGACGGACGAATGCAGCATGAAATCAGAGGTGACTGCCTTGAATGACAAGACTCGGCTCGAGCTGGAGCTGAATGACGATGGATCGGTGACCTTCTACATCGGTGAATCGCGCGCGACCTACTCGGTTGATTTTCTCGACGTACTCATTTCGTTCCTTGGCGAGGCACGGGCTGCTCACGCGCAGGAGATCTCGCGCGAACTACCAAGCGCTTTCTCGCCCGTCGTTATGTTTCCGATTGAATCTCCCGACTATTGTCTGCACAGAAATGCCTTTGTCGATGGCCTTCTCCTGTCGCTTCGGCATCCAGGCTTCGGCTGGCTCGCGTTCCACATGCAACGTCGACAGGCAAATCTACTGCGCGATGACTTGGCGCGTTCGCTCTTGCATCATCCAAAAGAGATCGGGCACGCATGAGTTGAAGAAGTATGCGAAGCGTGGGCACGCGCCCGTCCACCACCAGTGCTCTGCTCCTTCGTGACGTCAGACGACACGCAGCCTCAACCACAGGGCTAGCCCATTGCTACGTGCGCTGCAGCGCACTCAGCTGGGTCGGCCAGAGCATCTTTCCGGAGTCATCTCGCCACCAGGATCGGGCCCGGTTGCGGCTCCTCCCGACAGGTGTGGAGCGTGTCTGCGTAGTTGAGGTGGCTTTGACCATGCGCATCTTGGCCAAATACCGAGCGGTGCAGTGGCTAACGTAGTAGTGCATGCCCTACTTTGCGCGTAGACAAGATTGTGGCGCTCCGTTCTGCTCAGAATGGCTCTGTATCTGGAGCCGCCAGACGGGAGGGCGAGATGAGCATTCGAACACGGGCAGACTACATTCATCGTATATACGAGCACGCGTACAACACCGAGAGGTTGTTCATCGTCGAGGTGTTCGGCGACACGCTTAGTGAAAGAGAGGGATGGAACAACGAACTCGAGGGCCTCGAGGCAGTCCGGTTCTACCTAATGCAGAAGCATCAATGGCTACCCTCGCACGTTCGTGCGATGAGCGCCGATGAGCTTATGTTTGCGATCACCGAAGAAACCGCGTCGTGGACGATGCCCAGCGAAGCCCGCGACGCCCTGGCCCTATTGCCGCTGCCCCCTGGCATGCGTCGCAAGGCGGGGCAACCACCTAGAGAATCCGGGCCATAACAGCCCACAGATGGCGCTTGCGCTGGCGCCTCGTTCTCGGTGGGCGCCATGAAGAACCTCACGGCTTTGGCGATCTACCATCCATAGGGTCCGTCAATGGCCCAACGGTGGTAGCGACCGTTCGGCCTCCACATTGGTCAAGACTCGGCGGGGCCGCTGTACTGGCCCAGCGACCACTCCTAGCGCCAGGAGCGCAATGCTCACCAAGTTGGGGCTCTGCGGCTTCACGGGCACCGCCCCGCATTTCAAACTTTTTGCATACACAGGCCACCCGCACGACCGTACGCTCAGGGGATATGTTGACCCTGAAGATGAACCTCCCCGAAGGCAGGCAATCGCCCCCGGCGAAGGCCGAACGCCTTCCTGGGCCCCTGCTGGATCAAGCGGATTCGTGGCCGCCCTTCTACTGCATCCTGTGGTCTGAAGTAAGGGCCGCGTCATGAGTAGCGGAAGCCGACGCTGGCGGACCTTGCGTGGAGCCCAGTTTGGCCAGCGAAGCGAAGAAAACCGTGAGCCCCAGCCTGTCCTTGCCCAGAACGTTCAGGTACGGCGCGGAGAGTCTGGCCACAGCGTTCGTATTCTCCAGGAGGCACTGAACAGCTTGGGGTTTCGTGACCTCTGTGGACGCACGCTCGTGCCTGACGGTCGATTCGGCCCGCGCACAGAAGGCGCGCTGAAGGCCTTTCAGCGACAGAACAACCTTCGCGCTGATGGGGTTGCATGCAGCGATGTGTGGGCAATCCTCGGGCGAAGTCGAGATTTCTTGGCGGAAAGTACTCATCAGACGACTGCGCTTATGTTCGGCGACTACGGCGCGGATGTACGACTGGTGCAAATCCTGCTTCGAGCACATGGCTACGGTGATGTCCTTGGTGCGCCCATTCCCGTGACGGGTCACTTCGGGCTGCGCACAGAAGAAGCGATCCGCGCATTCAAACGCGATCGGGGGTTGCCCAAGAATGGAATCGCCGATGCGTCGACGATGCGGGCCCTGCAACAAACGGGGGCGGCCCCTGAAGGCGACGCCCTGCTGTCTGACCGCGGCATCCCGCTCCAAGCTCGGTAGACCATTTGGCCACCTTCGCAGCACGGAGACGGCCGCCCGGTCGCTCGTATCGAAACCTGGCGTGGCGAAAGAAGCGTTCCTACCGAAGCCACACTTCACCCCGTCTCCAGCGATGATCGAGAAAGCCGCGCCGCAGCAGTTGGGCGACGGGCGGCATGGGTAGCAACCAGTCGCAAGGTGCTGGTAGGGATTGGACCAACCCCATGCCATCCGCCATGCGTGGCCGAACAATTTCGCGGACGCGACACAGCAGGAGAAACGCTCCCGTTCCAGCTGGCTTCTCGATCAAAGCGTCATCCTGGCGATGCGCACCGTCTGCCAATGCCTCCTGCGCCCTGCACTTCTGACGCTCCTCGCATCGCGCCAAACGGCGTCGGTCCATGGCGCTTGAGAACACCAGCGGACGTCGCTCCTTCAAAGCCGCGACCTCCGTAGGGCGTGGTGGTCGTGGCATCGCGACGTCTGCCCCCAATGAGTCCATTGTCATCCATCGGCATTCGACGCATTTGATGCAGCGCACTTTCTTGCTTCGAAAGGGTTGAAGAAAGTACGAAACCCTCACTTCGCCCATCGACTGGGCGAGGTCCAACGGGAGAAAACGACGGGCGGCGCTGGAAAGTGGCCAAGACTGCATTACCGCCTGCAGCGCGACGCCGCCCGCCAAAGACGTGACAGGCGTGACCAAGGATGGAGTCAACCTGGGTTCTTAGACTGGCGTTGCAACGATTCACTCGTAATCGACTTCGGTGCGCACGTGTCTGCGCTATCAACGCGACCTCAATCGCGACAGCTTGCCGAGAAGATCCTCTCTGGTTTCGGCTCTTGCCTCGTCTGGATCGATGCATTCAACGGGGCAGACGACAACGCATTGCGGCTTGTCGAAATGACCAACGCACTCGGTGCATAGATCCGGATCAATCACGTAGATGCCATGGCCCTGCGAAATCGCGTCATTCGGACATGTTGATTCGCACATATCGCAATCGACGCAGAGCTCGTTGATCTTCAGCGACATCACAGCTTCCAGGAGAACGATGAGCGACACGCCAAATCTACCTGCCTGATCCACTGGCACAAGTACAACAAATCGTAAAAGAATCTTGCGACTGCCTGTTTACCGAGAAATCGCGCAACGTGTCGCGAAGTTTCACCCGGAATAGCAAACAATCATTTGCCGGCGCTCAAATAGCGTAGGTGCAGAAAACGGCATTCTTTTCCTGCCGCGTTCGTGCCGGCGGTTCGGAGGCCGGAAATGCAAAAGTCTATTCAAGTGACCGGCGTACCCTGGTTCGAGGCTAGTGACTACGAGAGCTTCAAACCCTTGCTGCCTGATCGCTACTGGCATGCAACATTCGCCGAATGGGAAGTTGCCGCCGTCAAGACGGTGAAGCAGTTCGAGAATCAAGGCCTTCGGGTCGTCAAGGTGTCGACCACGTCAGCCGAGTTCCTCGCTTGGTGCTTTGCCAGCGGCCGAGCCATCGATACGCAGTCGCTCATCGCCTTCGCCACTGAAGCGGCCTTCATGGAAGCGCATGGCTATCACCGCTAGGAAGCGGCCGGGCGCCAAGGACGACCCCGGAGCGCATGTGTCAGTTGCCAACGTCAGCGGTCCATAACCCGGCCGAAATGAGCGCCTGGCTTCTGCGAATCCAGGAGCAGCACACACCCCAGATTCCGCGCAGCGCAACAAGATCCGGCGATTGGCAACTCTGCGTCCACGCGCATGGCGGGGCGCCGCTGTTGCCGTCTGGCGTAGCCGGCACCGCACTTGCTCAGCCCTAGGTGCTAATGGTGTCGTCGATTCCACCGGTCGCGCTGCGCCATCTCCAACATGACGCAGCGTGTTGATCGATGTCTCTCGGATACCCAACAGTGGTTGCGGGGGTGCATCTGCGACGTACCGCGTTCGACGCGGCAGGCCACCGGAATGATCAGTCTCGCTTCTCCGTCTCCCGCACCTTTCGGTGCACGTACCAGGCCAAGGCAACTCCCAGCCCGAACATCACAATGCTGCCTCCTATGGCCAACCAACCGACAGGTTCCAAGAGGATTTCGCGCAGGACTGGATGCATGACGTATTGCTCCTTATGGCAAGGGTTCGATGAAGGTAGGACGGCGCACTGAACACGCCTTGATTTCGATCAATCTACGACGGCGGCCCGGCAGGAATCCGCTTCCATGGCTGCGCTATCCGACATCGCTCCGCGCGCTGGGTTGGACGCGCTAGAACGCAGGAATTGACGAGAAAACGCACGAGGAGTGGCATGTCGTTCGGTAACCAAGCGACGCGGGCCACTGCGAAGCGTGGCTTCGCCTCAGGCGAACTTTCGTACAATCTTCAAATCAGTAAGCGCTGTTTAGCGCATAGGATCACCGGTAGCTGCCGAGCCGATCCCAAGACATGCCGTTCGACTATAAGAGTGCGACTCCCGCACAGCTGTTTGAGGAGTACGACCGAATATCCAAGGAAACGGGATGCCACCAGTACGGGGCTCGCAAGGAACTGCTGCATCTGCCTGGTGTTCTTCAGCATGACGAAGAGCTGGTTGCTTTCACGTCGGGCTTCCTTGACACCAGCATATGGCTGGTCGCACTTACGGAGCGCAGGATCGTATGTCTATACAAGAGCTACTACGCCGGGCTAAAGCAGATCAGCATTGATCTCGATGGGATCGAATCGGTCAGCTGCGAGCTCCGGTTGCTCAACGCCTCGATGTGCATTTTGCTACCCCACAGCAGATGGACGATCAACAAGGTTCCCAGAGCATCCGTTGTTCCCTTTACCTGTCTCGTGCGGGCGCGGGTCGAAGAACGACGCCCCCGCTCTGACCGCTTCGATCCTCTGTCGAATGCAGGACGTCTCGTTACCATCGGCGAGTCCGTGGCATTCAACGAGGAGACGCCTTCGCATCAAGAGGCGCTGGCGATCCTGACCAAGCGCCGCGACCATCTTGCGCTGCGCAGATGACTTCATGTCGCCCTGGCCAAGATCCCGCCGCACCTTGGCGGCATTTCAAGGTGGAGAACTGAGGCGCTCAAGCTTCACGGCGTAATGCCAAGAGCGCATGGAAGCGGACTACTCGCAACAAGGAGGCGTGCCTTGCATCGAATCCAGCTCCTTTCGGTATGGACGAGCGTTTGGCCAGGCGCCAAGGGCCGCCTCAACGCCCTCCCCGCCGCCACGCTATTCAGCCACGGCGCAGATGTGAAGGAATCGCCCGCCATAGCCCACGATCCGGTCCGTCCCGGCCCCTCGGGTGCGCACCCGGGTTCTGCCCCGGTGCTAGGTTGGAAGCCGGTCATGCATCGAACCTTCACAATCGCTGTCCAACCATTCCTGATGGCGCGGAACCTCCCCTCGCCGTCCGCCGGCTTCTTGGATGCCGCTCGATCGAGGTGACAGTCAGAGAAGGTTGGAAGTGACCGACTTCAGGAGTTCCTCGTGCGCCCGCACATCGTTATCGCTGACGATCATCCACTCATACGCCTTGGCACGCGCTCGGTTATCGAGGGGAGCGCCGTCGGCGATGTCGTAGCCGAAGCCAACAACGCCGACGAGCTCCTGGAAGTCCTTACCGCCCACCCATGCGACGTGCTGGTTACGGACCTCGCAATGCCTCATGGAGGACAGGCCGACGGCCTGCCAATGATCGGGGCCATCAGGCGGCGCCATCCCGAAATGCCGATCGTACTGCTGACGCAGGCCAGCAACCTGAGCATCCTGCGGATGGCGCTCTCCGCTGGCGTCCTCGGCCTTGTCGACAAGGGTTCAACCGTGGACGAGCTTCCATTGGCCATCCAGTCAGCCCTTCGCGGCGCACCCTACGTAAGCAGGGTGCTCAAGGAACGCTTCGCGGAAGCAGAGGTACAGGTCGATTCTGGAGAGCGCAAACGTCCGCCCTCCGCCCGCGAGATGGAAGTACTTCGGCTGCTTGCCTCGGGGATGACCGTGACGGAGATCGCGGCACGATTGCATCGCAGCGTAACCACGATTAGTCGCCAGAAGGGCGATGCGATGCGCAAGCTCGGCATTCGAAACGACGCGGAGCTTTTCGAAATGCTACGCACCGATGGGTTCGCCCAGTAGGCATTCCGGGCTAGACATGCAATGAACTGGGCCAAGGCATTCCTCAGGGCTGCATACTCCGCCGCGTGGGTGTGCCTGCTCCTGCTCGTCACGTTCGCTGCCAGCGCCGCGCCCTCACCTGTCGATCTGACGTCGGCTGAGACTGCATGGCGCCAGCACCATCCCGTCGTTGTTGTCGGCGTGTTCGCTGGCGACCACTTGCCATTCGAGGCATGGGTTGGTGGTGAACCGCAGGGACTCGGCGTGGACTACGCGCGGCTTCTGGCCAGTCGTGTCGGATTGAAGCTCTCCTTCCAGTCCTTCGACGATTGGCATGCGACGACATGGACCGATGCGCCAAGGTTTGAACTGCTGGTCGGCCAGCCCCAGCTGCGGGAACTTGGCAACCGTTTCCAGTTCCTTACGCCCTACGCCACCGGTCGCATGGTGCTGGTTACAAGGAAGAGCGATCAAAAGGTTCGCGGTGAGGATGATCTGAAGCGTGCGCGCATCGTGATCGAGCGACGCTTCCGCAATGCTGCGGCCGAACTAGGCGAACTGTATCCAGACGCAGTCCTCCTGTTGGCCGAGGATGGGCGTCAGAGCCTCGACATGCTCGCCCGCGGTGAGGCCGATGCGTACATCGGAACCACGCAGTACCGCACGCAGAATCTGTTGCGGCAGCGCTCGGTTGGTGACGTGGTCATCATTTCTCCCTTGAGCCGGCCGGCGTTTCCCGTCGGGCTGGCGGTGTCCTCACACGACCCCACACTGCTGGCACTCCTGAAGAAAGCGGAGCAAAGCATTACGCCGGAGGACCTCGCACGACTGCGCGGGCGATGGGGCATGGAGGACGAGTCCAGCGCGCTGCTTCCCAGCGCTAAGTTGTCCAAGCAGGAGCGCCAGCAACTCTCCCGCCTACCTACCCTGCGACTGGTTTACGAACGTGATCGTCCACCGTACAGCTATCTCAATGCGCAGGGGACTTTCGACGGGCTGGCCGCGGACTACGTGAAGGCGCTGGAGAAGGCGCTTGGTCTACGCATCCAGCTGATCCCTGCGAGGGACTGGACCCAGTTGCAGGAGATGGTCCAGGCGCGCGAGGTCGATCTGGTCGCAGCGGCGGTTCCAGGGGATTTCGAGACCGACGACATGGTCTTCAGCCGTCCCTACGAACGCTTCCCGGAAGTGATCGTGGCTCGCGTGAACGGTCCGGCCATAGCCGGATCCGAGGATCTCGCAGGCCTGCGGGTCGCCACTCGGAAGGAAGCCTCTCTGTTGAGGGAGATCGGCATGGCATTGCCGGACAGCGTTCTCGTTCCGGTGGAGACCAACGAAGAAGGCCTGGCGATGCTGGACCGTGGCGACGTGGATGCGTACATCGGCACCCTTCCGGCCATCGATGCGCTGATCCGCGACCGGTATGCCGCACGGCTTCGGGTCGTCGCGCCCGCAGGATTGGACAAGGAGTTGTCCATTGGTATCGATCGTCGATACGCCTATCTGCTTCCGATCATCAATCGCACGCTGGCCGGCATCGATGATGCCAATCGACAGGAGATTCGCCGGCGTTGGCTGACCACTGAGTATCGGTACGGCGTACCGTGGAAATGGGTGCTCGGGCTCACTCTTTCCGGAATCGTGATCGTGATCCTGCTGGGGCTTGCGAACTATCGCACACGACGCGAAGTGCAAGCGCGCGCCGCTGCCGAGCGGACGCTCGCCGACCAACTCCAGTTTCAGCGTGTGTTGCTTGACACGATCCCCTACCCCCTGTTCGTGAAGGACAGTGAAGGCCGCTATCTTGCTGTGAACCCCGCCTACGAGGAGCGATTCGGCAAGGCAGCCTCACACCTAATCGGGAAAACCAAGTTCCAGACGGCGCATATTCCGGAGGTAGACATTAACGAGGTGGATGCCTTCGAAAGGTCCGCGATGCAATCGACCGAAGTGGAGAGCCGCGAGGTGCGCACGGTGTCGGCTGACACAGGCCGGGTCCGATACGACCTTCTGTCGATGAGGCGGTTCGCCATGCGCGATGGCCAAATGGGTCTGCTGGCCACCGGAGTGGATGTCACCAGTCTCAAGGAAGCGGAGGCACGCGCGCGCCTCTCAGAGGAACGCTTGGCCGAGATCACAGGAACGCTTCCGGCCGCTGTGTTCCAGCTGAGCTACACGCAGGAAGGGCGCCGGGTGTTCACCTATGTCGCGGGCAACACACTGGGAACCATCGGTTTGACATCTGCACAGATCATGGGGGACGAGACCCTCGCCTTCTCGAGGATCCATCCGGACGATCGGGAGCGAACGGTTGCGATCCTTGGCGAATCCATCGCGACCATGACCGCAGCGGCGCCGTTCGAGCTCAGGATGGAGACGAACCAGGGATTGAAATGGGTTCAAACGGCTGGCGGCACCCCGCGTCGAAACGCCAAAGGGGACATTGAATGGAGCGGCTATTGGATCGATGTCACTCGCGCGCATGAGCAGGCAGATGCATTGCGCGAGGCAAAGCAGCAGGCGGAAGCGGCGGTAGAGGCAAAGAGCGCCTTCCTCGCGATGATGAGTCACGAAATCCGCACGCCGATGGCCGAGGTCATCGGTCTGGTGGAGATGGCGGCGCAGGACGCGGAGGACGAGGCTCAGGCCGAGACCCTGCACCTGGTGCAGGACTCCGCGAATTCACTTCTCCAGATTCTGGATGACATCCTCGACTTCTCGCGAATGGAGTCGGGGCGACTGGAGCTCGACTCACGCCCGCTCGACATGCGCTCGCTGATCGATAGCGTGCTGGGGCTCTTTGTCGCCAAAGCCAGCGAGAAGGGCGTGACGATGAGCTCCGTGGTGGACTGGCGAATCGCGTGGCTACATCAAGGAGATGCGATCCGGATACGTCAAGTGGTCACAAACCTGTTGAGCAACGCGCTGAAGTTCACCGATAACGGTGCCGTTGACTTGTCAGTGAATCTTGTCGATGAAGCATCCGGCCATCAGCGTATTGCCATCGCCGTGCGCGACTCAGGCATCGGCATCTCTCCCGAGCAACTCGCGCGATTGTTCCAGCCGTTCAGTCAGGCCGATGCCTCGACATCGCGACATTACGGCGGAACGGGCTTGGGCCTGACGATCTGCCGGCGAATCGCCGGACTGATGAATGGCGAGGTTTCACTGCAGAGCGAGCCAGGACAGGGAACCATCGCAGTGTTCGAGCTCCCGCTACCCACCTTGCAAACCCCACGCACGCAAGCCCCGCTCGCAGGTAAGCGTGCACGCCTTTGGACGCAGGACGCGCTTTCGAAGCGGCAGGTCACCAACGCCCTGCGCGCACTCGGGCTCGAAGTATCAGAGCGGATTTCCGACCTGGACGACGCTCAGGTCGACTTGTGGCTGGTCGACGCGGAAGTACTTTCGGCACCCACGATCCCGAGCGATGCGCCCGTCATCCTTCTCGTTGCAGAAGCAACGAACCGAGGGCACCGAGTCGATGCTGGACAGGTGCGTCTGTTCACCCGGCCGCTACTGAGCAACGCGGTGAAGAACGCATGCTGCGCGGCGATGAAACTGGAGCTTCAACCGCGATCGTCGCTCGATCATTCGCCAAGGAATGTGCTCGCGAAGGATGCTCGCATTCTGGTGGCGGAAGATCAGCCCATCAACAGGATTGTGATCGCCAGGCAACTGGATCGGCTTGGATACAGGTTCACGTTGGTCGCCAACGGCGAGGAAGCCTGGTCCGCCTTGGGCAATGAACGTTACGACTTGCTCCTGACGGACTGCCAGATGCCGCTTCTCGACGGCTACGGACTCGCAAAACGCATTCGCCAGTCCGAATCCGGGACAAGCCGGCACCTGCCGATCATCGCGTTGTCTGCAGCTGCTCTGCCCGAGCAGATTCGAGAATGCCACGAAGCTGGCATGGACGATTTCATCGCGAAGCCGGTGCGCGTTTCGTCTCTCGAGGAAAAGCTCGCCTCGCATCTCGGGCTACTGGCCACGGCTTCGGGTGAGGCGCAAACGATCAACGCGTCGCCCACCACCCTCGCTCCACAGGAAACTCATCTGATAAGGCTTTTCGGTGGAGCCGAGCAGGCGCGCACTGCCGTTGCGGATTGGCTCGCAACGACGTCGCAGGACATGGCGGACCTCCAACGCATGATCGACATCGGCGACGCTGCAGGTCAGTCGGAGATATTCCACCGCATGAAGGGCGTGATCATCATGCTGCGCGGTAACACCGTGCATCCTCCATCGGAGGACGCCGATATCCAGCTGAGGCAACAGTTTCTGGCCGAGCAACTGCGCGAGCTTGGGGCAGCGCTGGAGTCCTTGGCCGCGCAACTGAATCCGCGCCAATAGAGCGCGTGCTGCGCAGACGTTGTGGTCCAGTTTTCCGCACGGAAAGGACCCGGCGACCAATCTGAACGATCCGCGACCGATTCTCTGATCAGGCGCACCGTTTCGTATTACTTGCATGGCCCGTGTCAAGAGGGATGAGGAGACTATTTGTGACCCACCGCACAGATGAACCGGTGGGCCAGCTGGCGGGTACCCCTAGCAGGATGGGGGGCAGCCGGACCAAGTGTCTCATCTAGTCCTCAATGGATCCCATGAAATGAAAGCAAAAGCCGCTGCTCTGACTTCCGTACTGACCGTCGCCACCCTTGGCATGGCTAGCGCTTCCGCTGCCGAGATCAACTTCACCGGCGAGGTCCTCGACGTCACCTGCAATGTAGTCGGCGGCGCCGGCACCAATGGCGGCGCCACCGGTGATTTCACCGTCGCATTGGAGGCAGTCTCGAAGGCCGACCTGTCGATCGCGGGTGCGACCGCCGGCGACCATGGCTTCTCCATCCAGATCGGCGGCGCGCCGGGTACTCCGGACAGCTGTGAGGCAATGAACGGCAAGACTGCAAAGATGCAGTGGTCGACCACGCAGGCCAGCATCGACGCCGCCAACAACGTGCTGCGCAATACCGGCACCGCACAGAACGTCGGCATCGAACTGGTAAACGGCCTGGCTGGCACGCCGATCAATCTGAGCAATCCGAACGACTCCGCCAACCCGGGGGCCACGGTGTCCGCTGGCACTGCGACGCTGAACTATGTCGCCCGCTATAAGGCCATTGGTGCGGCGGCCGTCGAAGGCGATGTCCAGTCCACGCTGGAGTATGTCGTTACGTACAACTGATCGGTCTCCGTACTGATCAGCCCTCCAGGTCACGGGCCTACGGGCCCGTGACCGAACCGCTCGGCCTCGTGCCGTTGTCGCGCAGGAGCCGATACATGTTTTCCTTCCCGCTTCGAACCGTCGTCGCGGTGGCACTCGCGTGCGCCGCCCTCGCCTTTCCCGCACACGCGAGCATCGTCATTCAGGGCTCGCGCGTGGTGTTTCCCGCCGAGAACAAGGATGTCAGCGTCCGTGTCAGCAACCCGGACAACAAGCCCGTGCTGCTGCAGGCGTGGGTGGATGAGTCAACACAAGGACTTCCCGAGGCCAGCAAGGCACCGTTTGCATTGAGCCCGGCCGTGAGTCGGGTGGACCCGAAAGGCATGCAACACCTGCGGGTGGTTGCTCTGCCGAACACGTTGCCCAAGGACCGCGAGTCCGTCTTCTATCTGCACGTGCTTGGCATCCCACCCAAGCCGACAGAGGACGCTGCGAACTATGTCCAGATCGCGCTTCGTAATGTCATCAAGCTGTTCTACCGCCCGGTGGGACTCGACGGAAACCCGAACGACGCACACCAGGACGTGACCTGGACTCTCGTCAAGCGCGGGAAAGGCGTGGCATTGCAGGCACATAACCCGACGCCCTACCACGTTTCGTTCGCGAACTTCCGCGTCGAAATCGGCGGTGTCAGCCACAAGCAAGTCGGTGGCGGAATGGTGGCGCCCAAGAATACGCAGGTCTTCGATCTCGACGAGCTCGATATCCACTTCGGAAAGCGGGATGCACATCTGTACTACACCTACATCGACGATTGGGGCGCATTGCGGGAGATGCCGCTGGCGCTTGCCACCTAACCGGCTTGCGTAGCCGCTGCTAACGGCCAGGAATGATCATGTTGTTGTCGAATGCGCACCGTGCAACGGGTTTCAGGTGCTCGGCGACCTTTCCGAGGAAAGGGGTGTCGATGCGCGGACCGATTGCGCGTCCCCTAACGATCGCCCTGCTGGTGTCGCTGGCCGGCGCGGTCCCGTTGCGGGCCCTGGCAGCGCCCGCGGCCGCAATGGGCGGCGGCATGCCTGCGGACTTCGACAGCGGCTTCCTCGTCGGTGGCGCGCAATCGCTGGATGTCGAGCGCTATCGCTATGGAAACCCCGTCAGCCCTGGCGAATTCCGCGTCGACATCGTACTCAACGGCGTTCACGTGACGCGCGAAACGGTTACGTTCGTGGATCGGGATCAGACCGGCTACGCGCAGCCTTGCCTGAGCACGGACCTGCTGCAGAAGCTCGGCATCGCCATGCCGACGACCGTTTCGGCGGATGCTTCGTGCGTGGACATCTCGGAGATCGACGCCGACGCGCGCGCTACGTTCGATACGTCCAAGCAGACCCTGACCCTGAGCGTTCCCCAGGCCGCCCTGCTTCACCAGCCGCGCGGCTATGTCGACCCGTCGCAGTTGGACGCTGGCATGAGCGCGCTGCGGTTGAGCTATAACGTGAACTTCTTCGACAGCACCCATAGCGAGGCCTACAGCTTCCTTGGACTCAACGTGGGCGCCAACCTCGGAGATTGGCGATTCCGTCAATCCCTGACCGGATCCCACACGGCCGGCGATACCAAATGGCGGACGTTGTCCGCGCACGCGCAACGCGATATCCCGAAATGGAAGTCGCAGCTGACGATCGGTGATTCGTTCACCAGCGGCGAGCTCTTCGACTCCATCGGATATCGCGGCATCCGGGTGGCCACGGACGATCGCATGTTGCCGCAATCGATGCGCGGCTATGCGCCCGTTGTCCGCGGCACGGCGAACTCCGCCGCACGTGTGCAGATCCATCAGAACGACAATCTGATCTACGAGACGAGCGTCGCGGCTGGTCAGTTTGTGATCGACGACCTGTACCCCACCGGGTACGGCGGCGACCTGGTCGTTACCGTCACCGAGGCCGATGGCTCGGTCAAGACCTTCAGCGTGCCTTATGCCTCGGTGGCCCAGTTGCTTCGACCAGGGTACGGGCGTTTCAGCGCCACGGTCGGACAGCTGCGCAGCTCAGGACTGTCGGACTCGGTGAATGTCGGCGAGGTCACCTGGCAGCGTGGCGTCAATAACTGGCTCACGACGTACGTGGGTGGTCAGGCCAGCGATTCCAGCTATCAAGCGGTGATGGGAGGGCTGGCGGTCAACACTCCCGTCGGTGCCGTGGCGTTCGACACAACCTACTCCCGGGCCAAAGTGGAATCACAGAAGAGCGGCGACGCGAAGTTGGACGGCACCAGCAGCCGTGTTTCGTACAACGTCGTCTCCGATACGGGAACGAACTTCTCGCTGGCCGCCTATCGTTACTCCACGAACGGTTACCGCTCACTCGCTGAGACCGCTCACCTCAATGATAGGCATCGGGACGACGATGACGCCGACGCTTCCCAGATCAGGAGCAAGAGCCGCCTGCAGGTCAGCGTCAACCAGGACCTGGGCGACTGGGGCGCGCTGCATTTCAGCGGGTCCGCGCAGAACTACTGGAATCGGGATGGCAGCGATCGGCAGTACACCGCCGGGTACAGCAAGCGCATTGGCCATGCGAGCATCGGCGTCAGCGCCAGTCGCGTGCGAGTGGACGACGGCCTGTGGGATAACCAGTATGGCCTGAACATCACGGCTCCCTTGGGTGGCAGTTCCAGGCAGAACCGTGCGCCACTGCTCTCGCTGAGCGCAGACAAGTCCGACGGCGGCAGCACCTCCCTGCGCACGGGCATCAGCGGTGTGATGGGCGACGACGGTCAAGTCAGCTACTCGGCCAGCGCCACGCGCAGGTCCAGCAGCTCGTACGACTACGGTCTGGGTGGCGCCTACAGCACGGGCCTTGGCACCTTTGGCGGAAACGTTTCCCGCAGCAGCAATGGCACCAACAGTGTGTCAGCCAATGCGTCCGGCGCACTCGTCGCATTCCGTGGCGGCGTGGCGCTCGCGCCTCAGTTGGGCGACACCATCGCCGTGGTCGAGGCCAGGGGTGCGAAGGGCGCGAAGCTGGAATCGGGAACGAACATCGCGGTCGACCGTAACGGCCTCGCCGTAGCGCCGTATCTCGTTCCGTATCAGTACAACCCGATCAGCCTCAACCCCGCTGGCGGCAGCCTCGACTTCGAGCTGAAGAACACCAGCCAGCGTGTGGCGCCGACCGCCGGCGCGGTGGTGAAGGTACAGTTCGAAGTCGACAGCGGTCGCGCGGTGATCATCAGCGGCCTCCAGTCGAACGGGCGACCGCTGCCGTTCGGGGCGAATGCCTATGAAGGCGAGACGCAGGTTGGCGTGGTCGGTCAGGGTAGCCGGTTGCTGGGGCGGGTTTCCGCCGACACCGGCACGCTGCGTGTCCAGTGGGGCACCACCAGCGACCAGCAGTGCTTGCTCGATTACCGGGTTCCGCCGGCCACCAGGCACGCATCGACGCCCATCGTCGAGACGACCTGCCGACTTCTGGACAACGAGGGCTGATAGATGCACCTCCTGAAGAAGACGTTCGCCTCATTGATGTGCGCGGCAATCGCTACCTTGATGCTGGTTGCTGGGCCTGTGCATGCGGGTCTGACCGTTCCGACACGTGTGGTGTTCGACGGGTCGCGCAAGGAAAAGACGATCGAGCTGACGAACGTCGGAGACCAACCTTCGCTGGTGCAAGCGTGGCTGGATGTGGGCGACCCTGATGCGGACCCGGCAACGATCAACGTACCGTTCGTGATTACCCCGGCGCTGTTCCGGGTTGAGCCGGACTCATCTCAGGTGCTACGCGTGATAAACGCGGCGCTCGGCAAGCCGCTGCCAAAGGACCGCGAAACCCGTCTGTTTCTTAACCTGCTGGATGTCCCGCCCAAGCTGGCAACGGATGCCGAACAGTCGAAGCTCAGTCTGGCGGTGCACTACCGCATGCCATTCATCTATCGCCCCGCCGCGCTGCAGGACGTGGCGAATCCCCACCCCAGCGTCCATGCGGCCACACAGGCGCAATTCTCTCTGAACCAATCCGCAGATGGCTGGACACTAAGGGTGGCGAACAACAGCGCGTACTCGCTGTCGTTCCGCAGCATCACGACAGGGCCCAGCGGATCGGAGTACGCCACGGCCGGCGGCGAGGTTCTGCCATTCTCCGAGTCCTCGTTCCCCATGTCCGAGAGCGTGCCGGGTCCTTCGGCTGAAGGCTGGGTAGTCCGCTACGGCGTAGTGGACGACGCGGGTTACGCCGTGCCTGGCGAAGGGCGGCTTCGATGAGCCCGTGTCTCCCCTATCCTTCACCTGCATTGCCACGCGCTACGCAGCCGCGCTCTTGTCGAACGAAACTCGCCATGGCTTACGTATTGCCCCCTTCCTTTCCCCGCATTCTCGCAGCGCTTTGCATGGTTGCTGGCCTGGGGTTGATGCCAAAAGCAGAAGCGGCCATAACGTGCAAGAGCGGCCCCACGGAAGTCATCGTGAAACCTTGGGCCCAAACCGGTCTCGAGTGGGCGGTCACCAAGAACACGACCATCAATACGGCTATTGTCGAGTACACATACACCCTTCAGAAGACCGGAAGTACGGCAGAGGAAGTGGCGTTCGAGGCGCACTGGATCAACGGCGCATCAAGCAGCTGGTACCCGGAGGCCAATGCACGGGGCTTCTTCGGCGGAGCTCAGGGCTACGGCCTATCGATGATGTTCGGCAATGGCAATTTCGTCACCAACGCGGGTCCTGCGTACTCGACAATGACCTTGCCATCGGCGGGCACGTATCAGCTGAAGACGACGGTGTACTACTCGTTGAAGAAGGTATCGGACACAACTACCGAAGGGCTCTTCGGAGTATTCGCTTCACCGCTGGCGTATTCGGCGCAGGTGAGAACGAACGGGAACTGGACCACCCCTTCTGGATGTCTGTCCGGCGCAGGGACCGACCTCCATACCCTCGCCCTTGGCGTTGGCCTACATCCTGCGGCGCCCAAACCTTCCGCGGTGTGCACGCTCAACAAGGGACAAGGAATCGCTATAAAGTTGCCCGCTGTTGAAGCCATCGCGATGAACAATCTCGGCGCCTTGCCCGTCAATTACCAAAAGCATGAGTATTCGCTGCACTACGTCTGCACGGGCACCGGTGGAGTCGTGAATCCGAACTACCGGATCGGCCTGATTGGCACAAAGGCCGGTACCACGAACGCGCTCCAGAGTTCTAACCCGAATGTCGGTGTGGTGGTGGAAGCCGTCGATAGCCGAGGAAGCGCGCCTCAGTCGCTTGTGCCGGGAAGCACCACCAGCGCTTCGCAGGTTCGCCTGTACGACGCGGGCCAAAGTGGAGGTGCGACGATGAAGCTGCTCAGCTATCCAGTACGCAGCGCTGGACGTTCCGCGGGTGACGTCCAGCCCGGGGCGTTCAATGCCAATGGCACCCTGAGGGTCTTTACAGACTAGGTGGGTCCGCGTGCGGCTACGCGATTCCAGGCACTCACTATGCTGCCTGCTGAAACGCCGCCTCGCCGAGCGTGGAGGCGGCGAGCGATGCAAGGTCCGGAGGTCATTCAGCAGCCCCTCGAAGTCGCCGTAGCTCGCGGCGGCCTAATGCGGCCTATCGGCAGTGAGCGAACATCGCCCCGGGTAGCGAACGGGGGCGGCTTACGACTGCGAGCCGATCATTGGGGCCCATACAAGATCATGCTTCGTAAGCGCGGAAACCAACTGCCATCGGGGCGGAGTACGTCGACCTCGAATGTCCACCTCTCCCTCAGCTTCGATCTCGCCACAGCGATTCTGATGGTGTGCCCTTTGTAGGAACGTTCGCATCCCTCAGCGGCCTCGGAAGGCGTCGATACGCGCACGTCCATTCCTGCTGGACCTACAACAACAAGCACTCTTTCGACAGGGGCGTTCTTACGATGTCGCCCGCTCCGACACAAACCAGCATGACCTCGTCGCCCTCCGCCAAGAGTGCGAGCGCGGCCAGGCTTTCCTCGTGGAACTGGAACTGGGGCTCTCCGAACTCGTTCTGCCCGCCACGAAGCGTCAGGTACTGATCGCCGAAAAAGTCGGTGTTAACGCCCGCGACCATGCCCGTGACCCGATAACGTTTCCCCTTATATTTGCTATCCGCGGCGGAGGGGTTCTCCTCATAAGCACGCGCGAGCTCGACGGCTGCAACTTCGGGAAGCGCCTCCACTGCCTGCTGCCTGACGATTACGCCTTGCAAGGGGTTCTCGTCCCCATTGGGAGCGGCGCCGAGTCGAGCAACACCGCCAGCGTTCGGCCTGCCCTCTTCTGTGACCTTGCCGATCAAGCCGGCAACAAGCAGACCAGCAATGATGATCGCTAAACACCGCAACGACTTCATGGCATCCCCCCTTCGTTGGCGCATCGGTGCGCCGTTGCCATCACGGCGACGCCGTTGGCGGCCCAGATTCACTACTTCCAAGGCCCGAAGATGGCGCCCCTGGTCCAGGCCCCACCCATGACGGAGGCCCGGAGGCCGAGGGGGCAAGCCCCGCTGCAGCGGGGCTTGCCCTTCGCTACCGCATCAGAAGCGGTAGTTCACACCGGTATAGACGAAGCGGCCGATGTTGTCGTACTGGGCACTGCCCAGGCCGGTTCCGTACAAGTTGTACGGTGGCTCGCGATCAAACACGTTCCTGACACCAAGGTAGACATTCAGTCGATCGGTCGCATCGAAGCCAACTCGTGCGTCCGTGAACGTCTTCCACTTCACCTTGATCGGATCCTGCATGTCCGGGTTGCTCGCATACTGCTCGTTCGTCACGAGAATCTGGCTGTCGACATAGCGCGTTCGAACGCTCGCCTTCCATGGACCACGTGCGTAGGCGAGCGTGAAGATCCCCTTCCAGGTCGGCGTGCTGGAGCCAAGGACGCCACGTCCATCAACCTCTTCGTCGGGGAAGCTCTGGAAGGGGTAGCTGAGGTACTCCTTCAGGTAGGTACCCTCCAGCTTTGCGGTCAAGCGCCCGTCGAACACGTTGTCCCAGACATAATCCACTCCAAAATCAATGCCGCGTGCCTTGAGCTTACTAATGTTAAACGGGATGATTTGAAGGCCAGTGATCGCGTAGCGGTGTTCTGTTTCTCCCGCCATGTCACGCGAGATGTTTGCGCAGAACTCATTGCCAATTCCGCCGACGGCATCGACACAGTGTTCGGCGATCTGCTGCCCGGTGATATAGCTGATGGCGTCCTCGATCTCGATGTCCCAGTAGTCCACCGTAATGCCAAATCCAGGCAGGAACGTCGGCGTAAGCACCGCGCCCATTGTGAACGTCTTGCTGGTTTCCTCGGAAAGCTGCGGATTGCCGCCGGACAGTCCGCGCCGCGTGGAGGTGTCCTCTAGCGTCCAGCCAACTGGAATACCCAAGGCGCTGCAGTTGGCTTGGCGAAGCGCCGGATCGGCCCCGTGACGAATGTTTTGCGCTGAACACGGATCGCTTATCGTGTAGAAGTTCACCGATTGCGGATCGTAAAGCTCAGCGATGTTGGGCGCACGTACCGCATTGGAGAACGTGCCGCGCAGTCGTACCGAATCGTTGGCGGCCCAATCCAGACCTGCCTTCCAGCTGAAGGTACTTCCCACCGTGGTGTAGTCGGACACACGGCCGGCCAGGCTCAAGCTGACGTTCTGTGCGAACGCCATGTCAGCCAGCAGAGGTACGTTGATCTCGGCGAAGGCCTCGCGGACCGAGTACTCGCCACGCTGGTTCTGGATCGCATTGAGGAAGGTAAGGTCCGCCTGCTGCAAAGGATCGGTCGTCTGCTGGCTAGTCTCCTTTCGAAATTCGATACCGGATGCCAGGCCGACCGACCCCGCCGGCATTGCAAACAGCTCAGTCTTGGCCAGCGTGGCACTGAAGACCTTCTGGGTCAGCTCGGTCCGACTCGGCGTACGCGTGTTGAACCAGGCAGCCGCTTCTGGCGACACCGCACCTTCACCGAAGATGCTCGTCGGGACACAACCCGCCAGCAGATCCTCGCCCGTCACTGGATCAACCGGACCCGCGATTCCGTCACGTACGGAACGGCAGACGATGTTTCCGCCTGCATCGAACACTGCGTCGATCGATGCGTTGAAGCGATCGGGAATCAGGTTGTTGAGATTGGCTCGGGACTCGCTAGTGCGGCCGTAGTTGGCGCTGGCCTCGTACGACCAGTCAGTACCGAAGATGCCGCTGATGCCCGCGACGATGCGACCTGTCTTCCGGGTGATGTCCTCTCCGCGGAACCCCGCATCGGTGTTGTTTCGGTTGATCCGAAGATTCGGGAGTCCATTCTCATCCATGAACTCGCCGAGCTCATCGCTAATATAGGCGTTGTCACGGGAAATCGAGTAGGTTCCAAAGGATGGCCCGGAGGTGGAGAAGGCCTTGATCTTGCTCTGGACCAACTTGCTTTCAACGAAGATGCGATGGTTATCGTTGAGGTCGAATCCGAGGTTGACATTGAGCGATCCAGTTCGGTTGCTTGGCTGCATTTGCCCATACTGATTCGGATCCAGGCTGTCGCAATCGGTGCAACCACTGCGCACAGTGTCGACGAGGCCATCAAAGCGCTGGGGACGGAATCTCCCATCCGGATCGAAAACATAGCGGTCGTTGACCGTTTTGCCGTTGCGATCCACATCGAACACCCCCCCTGATGTATAGGTGTAGACGCTGGCGCCGCGTGTCAAGATCGTTCTGGCGTTCGTTGGATCGTTCGGATCGGTGAGGTAACGTTGGGAATCCCGACTGAAGTCCCGATCCCGAAGGTAAAGCGGATCCTGACTGTTGAACCCGGCAGACATGACGAATTGACCGCGCCCATCTGCAAAGTCGGCACCACTGGTAACACTAAAGGCCCGCTCGTTGAATCCGCCTTCCTCGGATTGTCCGATCTGAGCGTTCAGCACCGTGCCTTCGAAGGACTTCTTCAGAATGAAGTTCACCACCCCGCTGACCGCATCTGCGCCATAGATTGCCGAGGAGCCCCCGGTGAGGATCTCAACGCGCTCCACCAAGGCGGCCGGAATGGTGTTGATATCCACTGCAGAGGACCCAACGGAGCCCCCGACGTGACGGCGACCGTTGACCAGAACCAGCGTTCTGTCGGTTCCAAGTCCGCGCAAGTCCAGCAGGTTCAGACCGGCGGTACCGATGAACCTGGTTGAGTTGCCCATGGAGAATGTCGTCGACATCTGCGGTAACGCGTTCACGACATCGCCCAACGAGACCGCGCCTGTCGCCTTGATGTCCTCCGCGGTCAACGTGCCGACTGGGGAGGCCGAAAGATAGTCGACCCTGGGGATACGGGAACCGGTGACGGTTACGGTGTCGAGTTGCGTCGGCTCCCGGGCTTGGCTGTCGTCCTGCTCCTGCGCATGCACCGGTGTCCCGGCGAGAATCAGCACTGTCGCAATGGCAGTCGTTAAGCGGCTTCTATGCATCCTTGAGTTCCTCGTACGTTTTGTATGCGCGGCATCTACTCGTCGCCCCTTACCCGGGCGAGCCGATATAGGCCTGCGCTATTGGCGAGACAGCATTCTGTGTTCGATGACAGGTGTCAGCGGAACTTGCTATGACTCGCACGTACGAAGTCGATCGACAATACGAATAGTTGCAGAGTGCATTGCTTGCTACATGCACAGGGATTCTCGAAGCCTTGGGGCGAAGAACATGGCATATTTCAAACCAAGTTCGCGCTGCCATGCCTATCTGCTGCACGCCCTCGAGCTTCCTGCTGACCAAGGACAGAACCGAACGACATGAAGTTGACTGGAATCAACTGCCGGCCCATCGAGGCGGCGCATGATCCCCCAAGCAATCCACCTCGTCCGATCACGTCGCATGCGCACTCCTCTCAACATTCCGGTCCTACCCAACAGCGCGCTTGTGCGCCAGGAACCATTGCATGCTGAGATTGCAGGCCATATCGCCTCATTCGAGGCGGGTGGTGGGGTCGTGGAGCAGCTTGCGCATGACACCGTCGGCTGTAGAGGAAGCAGCTACTTCAACGGGCGCATGGTCGGCGGCGCGGCAGAAATGAGGAGGTCCACTCCTACGTCACGGCGGACCGTTCGTCGCCGCGCCTAGCAGTGGCAGATGATGTGGTCTTCGCCAGCATCAGTTGGCGCGGCGGCTATGCGGAACAGTGCAAGCAAGTGACGGCTCTAACTGTGATCGACCGAATCGCTCCGTTCGGAGCAAGACAGTAGCTGCCCGACGGGCGCCAGCTTCTATTACTTAGCGTCCGCTGCACACCTTCGCATTTCGTCCCACACGTGAAGGACGTCTTCTCGGAGCGTCACGAGCAGCACGTCTCGCGTATATGTGCCGACCTCATTCAGGACCAAGGGTCGTCGTCCGCGCATGGACTCCCTCCCATCCCAAAGGACGCGCCGCCGCTTCGACAAGTACAGTGTCCGAACCCTGCCAGCGGGCAGTGCGAGGAGCGCAAGCCACGCCTTCTCAACCTCGACCTCTATCGCTTCTGAACCCATCGTGCTACCTCTTCATTCCTGGTCGCCTGGAATCACCGCGTTCTCGCGACCGGATCCATTTGCAGATTCTTCTGAGAGTGAGTCTCTAATCAATTCCACCAACTCGGGGGCCATTCCAAGGCCAGTTGCCAGGATTGCGCCTCCCAGTACCAGCGCCCATCGCGACGGTGAAAGTGCGGATCTCCGCTTGGGGTCGGCACGGAAGAGGCGTCCATTCCCGTATCCGGGTACGTTGACCAGTTCCCATCCTTTTGTCGCCAGCGCTGGATTGGCAACTCGATGTATCTGGCCATCTATCCGCGACGTTTGCCACCTTCCCGACTCGCGCTGGTAGCAAGGACAGTGATCGAAAGCGTGGACACCTCCATCAGAGTCATACGCAACCCAAGCGGTCCAGGCGCGAAGACATGGCTCGGAATGTCGAATCATGTGGTTGCCTGCCAATCGGGATTGGGAGCCGAACTAATCTTCGATGCACGGAGATGCGAGGTCTCCCGGCATCGCACGTACAAGACCAAACCCATTGTCTGAGGTGCTACCCCTGTGACGGCGCGGACCACGCGAGGCCCTATGGCCCGCCTGAGCAGAGCCGGTGCACATTTCTTCACGTCGCCCGCCATGGGCGGCTGGGACGACCCGGAAAGACAAGATCGATGGGCGACGCAGTAGTACGCCCTCGCGGTTCTGAACCGAGAGAACTCTGCGCCGCCCATCGAGGGGCGCCGTTTTAACCCAGGAACCTGGAGGGAACGCAACGACTCGCAAGGCAGCACATCGACAACCACCAGAACCTGCCGGAGGAACTCAAACGGCGGCCGACGTCGCGTCAACGAATCTGCAGCCATGGGAGGGGCGAAGTGGCCACGGGAGTCGCGACGTCTGCCGTGCCCCTTGAAGATGAGAATGGTGTAAGCAGTCACCCTAGAACTTGACTGCGCGCAATATCGTTTGCGCCGGCATCGGCAGGAGGTATTTCCGACTTTGGTGGCCTACTTTCCACTGCGATGTGGCTGCCGGCACCGAATCGTTCTCGAACGGTCGCCAAGGCGCCCGATTCTTCCTCACGAGACGACGGCACTGGCACCTGCCAGAGAGCGATCGTCGGATCGCCATCTTGGCTTCAGGCGCGCGAATGGCATACAAGAACCTGTATTTTTCGCGCGCGTGATCGGCACGACACAACGCGCAAAACTTGCTCAGAACACCGTCGATATAGTCGCCACACGCCCTTTGCATGGGCGCACATAGGCCGAGAACGGGGGGGTATCGAAGGTATGGTAAGCACTACCTCATGCAGTTCGCATACGGAGACGCCTGGCCTGAAGTGCCGTAGTTGCGGCAGCGATAGGTTCCGGCCCGTCGGAAGTGCGAGCGCCGATAACGAAGCGACCTGCGCCGTTTGCGGGGAGACATTCGCGATCTCGGCATTGCTCGATGATGCCCGCCAGTTCGACATGAACGAAGCAATCAGGCTGACAATAAAGGCCCAGCGCGAACTCGCACGAAGGGGGCTGAGCACCGCCTAGGATTGCCGATTCCGCAAGCCTTGCGACCACCTGATATGCGACTAGCTTTGCGTTCCCAGGCGAAGACGCTCATCGCGCTGTACGCGCTACGGAGAATGAAATGGACGACAAGATAATTCCGATTGAAATCGAGATGAATGACGACGGGACAGTGACGATCGAGCTTGGCGTCATGCGGGCCAGGTACTCCGTCAGCTTTATTGATGCGTTCATCGCGACTTTCCGTGAGGCGCGTACTGGCCACGTTCAATCAGCATTCCGAGAAGCTCCCAAGCCTGCAGTCATTGCCGTGGCAAACGCGGCGGAGTCGCCGGACTATTGCCTGTATCGGCACGCCTTATCCGACGGTTTGATCCTGGTATTGCGGCATCCAGACGTCGACTGGATTTCGTTCCAGCTGCCTCGCCGCCAAGCGGCGCACCTGAGAGATCATCTGGGGAGATTTCTTTCGTATCCTTCGGTCATTGCTGGTCGCGCGTAAGTGGACGAAGCCTTGCGTTATCCGCCGAGAGCTCGCGGTTTGAGGCACGCCGACGGACGCCATGTCGCCTGAACGCGCATCGAAACTCTGCCGCATAACGTCACTGGGGGCACCAACTTCAATGACCCGCTAGGCGTCGTTTTGCCTGGATCTCGCCAGATCGATCGCTGCCTGAACTGCTGATCTCGCCAGAGGGCTGTTTCTCCAGCACCTAGAGCCCACCAAGCCAGCTACGCTAGCAACCACCTCAAGCACATCCGCGCCAGCGAGTTCCTGCAGTGAGTTGAACCCGATCTGCTCAAGGCGCTCGACCACCGTCGGACCGATGCCGCTGACAGACAGCAGTACCTCTCTTTCTTGCGGTGAGAATGCCACCAGGCGCCCTACCCTGTTATCCGTCTCACGAGCCACCTCCTTCGAAGCAGCGAAGCAGGCATCTCTCTCGTTGCGATTGACCTCACCAGCATTGCGTTGCGTCGTCCGTGCCACTTACGCCCTTCGTGCCAGCGACGTCCATGCTCAATGTCGCGCACCTGGGGTCCTTCTGAGCGGTCGTCGGAACGGCTTGCAGCGTATAGCCCTTATCCGTCGCGGCCGCCTGTAAACCGATCGTGTAGAACCTGCCCAGATCGGTGCGACACTGCATCACTGGCACCGCTGCTCCTACGTACGTCAGGTTTGTCGTATAGAAGCGTTCCATGTACTGCGCCACTTCCTGAAGGCACGCCTGGGCGGCCGCACGCCTGCTCTTGATGACGTGTTGTGAGTACGACGGGTAGGCGATTGCCGCTAGAACCCCGATGACCAGCACCACGATCATAAGCTCGATCAGAGTGAAGCCACGCCGCATCTGAACCGTCTGACAGTCGCGCATCCTCAGTCCCTCACGATCTCTCGCCAGGATATGCGCCCCTGCAAGTCGGCCAGGTTCACCTTCTCCCTCTCCAGCCCGCCGACTGCGGTGCCCGCGGTCAGGAGTCCAACACTGCCGTCCGAGATAAGGTTGCCCTGGGTGATCATGCTGTTGCTCCTCTGGCTGCCCAGCGTTCCCTTTACTTGCGTACCGTCCGACAGGACATAGATGACGTAATCGAGCGCGTTGAACACGCCGTCTCCATTGGCGTCGAAGTACGGATTACCCGTTGCTGCGCCGGTATAGGCATCGAGAGCATTCATGTATCCCGTGCCCTCAGTTGCGCAGGGATCTGCCGATGGCACGATACTGTTGACATTGAGCACCGCTCCCACCAGGTACGAGTCGGACACCACACGCTCCCCAAGCTTGTTGGCGGTGGCGTACGGCGGATTCACCATATCGATGTACCACCCCTTCATATTGTTCATGTCGTTGACCCTGGCCTGCTCGAACACGCGATCACCCGAGGTAGCCACCACATGCGCGACCTTGCGCTGCTTGAGGGTCGTGCGCCCGTCGTCAATGGACGAACCGCTATCGATCAGGCCATACCAGGTCTGCACGTCCTTGCTGCCAGGGTCGCCGGCGGTGATGTAACGGCCTGTTCCGAAGAAGATCCAGCGCTTGTAGGTGGCGGGATCGATCCCGATGGCGATACCGCCAGTAATGGGCTGCGCCTTGTGGGACGAATCCTTGGCCACGAACATCGGCTTCGCCACGCCGCCAGTCTTGAAGTACGAACCCCAGTTGCCCGTGTTCGTACTGCTGAGGTCGAACTTCCAGACGTTGCCGAGCAGGTCGCCTGCATAGACGTATTCGATATCACCCTGCGGATCACGATCGAGATTCCAGCCTTTCGGGGCGGCCAGGCCGTTGTCCTCGGTGGCCGAACCCTTGGCGGTATCGAGCTTGGCGATCAGCTCGCCCGTTTCCAGATTGATCACGAACAGGAACGCACGGTGATTGGCACTGTTCAGACCGTTGCCCACGACGACCACGGGAAGCAGGCCGTCCTGCGTGGTCACCTTGGTGATCACGGGACGAGTCAGCACGTTGCCAAGGTCGGCATCCGCGAACTCCCACATCACTTTGTTGGCGGTGAAGTTGCCTGGATCTGTCACGTCTAGCGCGTACAGGCCCTTGCCGCCGCGCCCCAGCGCGCCGACCAGAATGCTCTGGTTCGGTGTCTGCTCGCGTGTGGACACTGCGATCTCGCCGTCCACGAAGTACTGGTGCGTGTAGTCGTTGTGGCTCAGACTCTGCAAACCGGTCCAGCTCACGTTTCCGGGCACGTACGCGAACTTCTCGGCACCATCCAGAGCCGAGAACGCATGCAGCATCCCGTCGTTGGAGCCCACATACACTGTCTGTGTCGCATCCACGTAGGCGGGCGACGAGTTGACGATATCGCCCAGCACCTGGGTGCGGTTGCGGAGCGTGCCGCCATTCTGCCGCTCACCCGTACGCACTCCGCGCAGGTAATTCAGCACCGTCTCGCCGCCTAGCGCGGTCTTCTGGGCGCTGCTCAGGCTGTTCCAGGCGAACGGCACGCCCGCTGAACCGTTCCAGGTGAAGATCTTGCGATCTCCCGCATTGGCCGGAATGCCCGTCGAAGCCGTCCATAAGGTCCGGGTCGCATCGACGCCGCCCTGGTTTCTGACGACCGGAAAGGCCTTCACCTCGCCCGTCCAGCTGCCGGAGACATAGCTGGCCTGAAACAGACGCGTATCGGTTCCGACCGACGAGCTGTTGGCCGCGACGCTCGATGCCGACGCCTCACGTTCATTGATGCGTGTCAGCACATTCTGCATGCCGGAAGCGAACGCCACCGGCTCCTTCGCGCTGAAGAAGCCGCCGCGCGAGTTGACCGCCGCATGCAGAAGGTCGTCCACGTTGTAGACCGAATCGCCGCCGTTCGGGGCGAGGCCGGGCTCCGGCCAGCCCGTGCGCGCGCCCTCGCCGTAGACACCTTGGTAAGTGACGTTGGCACCGCTTTCGATGGCGGCGAAGGCGCGCTCCGGATTCACGCTCGTCGTCAGGCCCAGACCCACGCCGAAGGTGATGACGTGCTGCCAGAAGGCCGGATTCTGGCTGCTCGATCGGACGTTGTTGGTCAGATCCGTTCGCAGATCATTTGCCCAGTAGTACATGGCGGTGTCGGCGAGCGTGCCGGAGTATGCGTCGATGAACGGCACCCTCGGCGCGTAGCGGCGCTGCTCGCCCGTCGTTGGATGCGTGTACGTCGGGCCGATCGTGTTGTCGACGTTGCCGCTACGCCCGGCGTTTCCATTCCAGTAGCCGTCGGTCATCAGGATGTGGTAGTTCGCGCGGCACGAGACCTGCGGCGATGTCGAAGTGGTGCCCGGAGTGTCGGACCACGGCCCCCTGCTGTCGCTACGCGCGAAGTACTTTCCGATGACGTCGGCCGTCTCGCGCAGTGGTGTACCTCCAGCCATGCCCGTTGTGTAGAGCAGCGTATAGAAGTTCACCTTCTGCGTCGCATTGAACGCGCGCACCCCGCTTCGGATCTTCGGCGTGCTTACACCGTCGATGTCCCGTGCAGTCGAGTTGATGGTCGCAAAACCAATGCGAACGCGCTCCGTCTGCTCGACGAAAGCACGGCCCACGCCCGCGCGTGCAGTTAGCACACGCGACCGGTAGTACGTATACCAGTTTGCGAAGTTCTGAACTTCCTCCGCGTACGTACACGTCGCACCCATGCAGTCGGTACGGGCGGCCGACTTCGCGTAGGACGTTGTGGTGGATTTGATCTCCACCTTCGTGTAGCAGGTCGAGCTCTCATGGTTCGTGCACCGATCCATGAGGTAGTAGCGCGCAGGGTAGTAGGTTCGGTAGCTGGGGCTGTCGTTGCGACCGTCGGTGCCAGGCGCCCGACCGTTGCCGCTGGTGTAGCTGTACCAGACGGCTGCCTCGGTCAGGTTCACGGTCAGGTTACGGCAGCCCCGAGTGGCGTCCGCCGGATTGTTCAGCGCGCACGTAGCGCTGGCGTTCGGGAACAGGGTTCCGTCCGATGCCACCCACGGCAGGTATCGCACCGTTGGATCGTAGTACGACGCGTTGTGGCTCGGCGAGCGCGAGAAGCGGTTGAACCAGTCGTCTTCAACCGTCGTCACCACGAAGTTCTCGAGGTTGGCGTCAACGTAGATGTTGGAGGTGAGCGCCGGAAATCCGTAGTTGGGACTGAAAGCGGAGTTGGTGGTCCCGCCGCGTGGCGATTTGTTCTGTTCCGGCGTGATCTCGAACTGCATCGAACCCGAGTCGTCGAGCGTGAACATGATGTTCGGAGGCACGTTCACACCGGACTGCAGCGGCAGCTCCGGGAATTCGATCGTGGCACTCACCGGCAGCGCAATCAGCGTGGCCGAGAACGTCAGTCCAAGCGCTAATAGACGGTCACGGTAGGCCCTTCGGCGGCTAGGAGAACGCGACATTGGGGGCTTCTCGGTCAAGGCGTCATGTAGTTGGACTGCAGCAGGACATCGGCAGGGCCGCTGCCGCTGCGGGCGGTGATGCGATAGCGCGGTCGGAGGCACGTGGACTGGATCGGTACTTCCTGGTCGCAACCGGGCCATGCCGGATGCTTGCCCATGTCCTCGATAAAGAACTCTGGCGTGCCCTGTAGAGTCTTCAGTCCCGCTGTCGCCGGCCGCCAACTGGTGAAGTTGGTGTTGTTGTCCCAGCGGTCGACCTCCGTGGCGACTGGCATGGTGCACAGTCCATTGGCGCAGCCGGAGGTGAAGATCGGTGGAGGCGACACAATCAACAGGCTTTCGGCTTCGCGAAGGGCCGCCTCCGTCGCCTGGAAGCTGAGGCTGCGCGCGTACAAGTTCGCACTCATACGCTCTTCCAGCAGAGTGACGCGCAGCATGACCAGGCCGAGCACGGTCATGATGAGCAGCAGAATCAACGCCGTCACGAGCGCGACGCCGCCCTGATTCACAGGGGCATAAGGACCATGCTTCATGGCGTGCGGTTCCTGATGGCCACGATGTGCGTCAGCGTTCGGTTCAACGTCTGGTTTCCAACCGCGACCCGATCGCTGCTCACCACTGTCACCGCGACTTCCACCGCCGCGACATCTGCCCAGCTCGTAACGGCCGTGGAAGCGACGTGGTTGTCGCCGACCAGATAGGTCAGCTGAAGGTCGCTGACGTTCTCGGCAATTTCCTCGTTCGCGGATCGTGTTCCGCGGTACAGCGAGCGACCGCCTCGCCCGTTATTCCCGATGTACCAGCGTACCGAGCTCAGCTTTGTCAGCACCGAGTTCGGTCGGTACTGATAGGCGTTGCCGATGGCATCTCCGCAATCCGTCGGGAATCCGAGTCCCATGCTGCAATTGCCGGGTTCGCCACCGCCATGGGTCAGGATGACGGTATCGCTTGCGCTGTCGGCATCGTTGATCTGACCGATTGCGACCTGCGCGTAGTCGCAGATCATCACCGCGTCGCCAGGCACCAACCCGTGGGTCGCAGTGTTGAGCTGGATGGAGGCGGTGCCGGTGGTGTGCGCGACCACCGTGAAGCCTGGCGAGGCCGCCCCTGACTTCACCTCGATCGCGTCCGTTCCGCTCACGCGCGCCGTGACAGCGCTGCCGAATGCGGCGCCTGGAAATGGGACGGCATTGTCATACCCAAGAATGCCGGCGCCCCAGTTGGCCCACCAGTTTGCCGCCTGCGTGCTGTTGTTGATCACATTGGCGACAGGAGCCATCTTCGCGCACGGATTACCCGCGGCCTCGCGGATGTCGCGCGACATCATTTCGAACGCAATGCGCGCGGTCTCCTGCATTCGGCTCAGGCTCTCGGCCGTTCGCGAGGTCTGACGATTGCTGATGAACAGGCTGGCGGCGCCGCCGATGACGATGAGGCCGATCAAGAGGGAAACCATCAGCTCGATCAGGCTGAATCCCCGTTGACGGCGTTCAGGGGCCCTCATAGCCGTGTCCTGGTCTCGATGGAATACGTCCGCGCGGCCGTACGATCGCCAGTGCCACGCGCGTCGTCCCAGCGCAGGCCAACGATGCAGAGTTCCTCATTCATGCAAGCGACGCTGCCGCAGGCCGTGCTGCCCAGGCTCCTTTGCATCGCCTGCATCCAGCGACGACGCTCGTTATCGGCGCGAGTACCGGCGGTTGGCACCGCGCAGGTCCATTCGGCCAGGTTGTAATCGCCCGCGATCGCGGCGGCCCGGTTGGCGCGCAGAACGTCGAACATCGCGTAGCTCAGGATCACCGCTTCGCTGCGCTCGTAGGAGCTCTGGTTGTTGCGTAACGCAGTCGCCTGCAGTGCGGCCACGCCCAGCAGGCCAACGGCGAGCACCAATACAGCGACAAGAACCTCGAGCAGGCTTGCGCCCTTGGCCAGTCGGGCCGGATAGCACTGAATCTTCGACATCGCAGTCTCCATGCGATCAAGGGGCCACGCAGGTACCGTTTCCGTTGGCTGCTTCGACTGCCACCCGGCTGCCCGAGGCGATTGTCAGAAGCCGGCGGTTATCGGATGGCTTCGTAGTGGGAATGCAGACGCTGATCGTCGCGTTGAGCAACGCACTCCCGTTTCGCGCGAAGCCGTCGGGCCGGAACGTGACCAGGTTGTTCATCAGCGAGTTGCTGGCCAGCACAGATACCGGTGCGCGCACTTCACCGACGCGCAAGCGATCCTCGGCGTTCTGACGCGCACCGTCCCGGTTGGTGTCGACGAAGACCATCCACCCATCCCACGACGTGGCCGCGGCGGCGCAGGTCGTGCCGTCGTCACTGCGGCACACACTCACCCACTGCCTACGAGTTACGGCTTCGCTGCGAGCGAGCTGGACGGCCGTCACCAGTTCATTGGTCTGGGCTGCTAGCCGACTCGAATTGCGCACGATCTCGAAGCTGGGCACAGCCATGCCCATCAGGATAGCCAACACCACCAGCACGACCATCAGCTCCACGAAGGTCACGCCGCGCGCCCGGCCGGACGCAAACGGATCGGTCTTCCAGCGATACCGGTCTCCAATCATCGGCGTCTGGCTGCCGATCCGAGACTGCTGGACACGCGTTTCGTTTGGCATTCCCTCTGGAACGGTTCTTTCGAGCACGGTGTGATTGGTGGACTGGTAGGTCACGCCTACCCTTTTGCTTACAAGTTCTGCTGAGTCTTCTTCAGCACACGTCCCACCGCATGGGTCGCACCACGACTCTTGCTGGAAGGCGTCAGAAGGGTCGTACTCCATCGTGCGGGAGGAATATGCCGGCCGCTCACTCGTAACTAACTCGTTCCTCCGCACGTAATGGATCCTCCCCGGATCTGCGCTGGTATACGGACCTGAACGCACGTGGCGCGTCCGCAGCCTGTCGACGTCCATCGACCGATCGGAACCGACAAACGAGTTCGCTCATTCGTTCGTGCGGTTACATTTCGATGCGCAGATGATGGGCACTACCCGTTCCCGAGGAATTGACACCGCTCAACTTGAGCAGCCACAGGACTCGCCTTCGTGCGGTGCGCGCCATACGACAGGAACCTGGCGAGATCTGAACATTGCGTCGCTGACAGCGATCCGATCCCCCTTTCGCCAGCGACCTGTGGCTGGTGCGTATGCACGGCGGTGCTGCCTCATCTGCGGAGTCGTTGCCGCCTCCGGTCGAGCAGCAAAGAGGTCACAGTCGATGAAGGCCTTGGTTCAGCCCAGCCATCCGCTGAATCAGCGATCACGAAGAGCCCGGTTTTACAAGATTCTTCAAAGACGTTTCGTGGCGGTCCGTGATCAACTTTCTAATCTGTCAGCTGCGCGCACCGCCCCATGCCTTTCACTGCAACTCAACGCATCATCGTCCTCGCATGCCTCGCCTCCGGCCTTACCTTCGTGCGGCGGGCAGAAGCGGCGGTCTCATGCGTGACGGGACTTCCTACCGAGCGCATTGTTCAAGCATGGCGACAGACCGGTCTCAACTGGGATGTCGCCGTCAATCAGCCCGTTAACATCGCCATCGTGGAGTACACCTACAAGCTGACGAAGACGGGCAGCACGGCGGAGGACGTTGCATTCGAGACGCATTGGGGGGGCCAGCGCCAGCTGGCGACCCGACGCGAACGCAATGGCGTTCTATAGCGGCGCCCAGGGCTACGGACTTTCCGTGATGTTGGCCAACGGAGAGTACGGCACACCGTCTACGCAGGCTCGCTCGGTGATGACCTTATCGAAGGCGGGCACCTACGATCTGAAGACCATCGTCTACTTCGAAATACGCAAGGTCGCATCAACCACGACGAGCGGCACATTCGGCACCTTCGGTGGCTCGCTGCACCGGTCCGCGCAAGTCAAGTCGGGTGGGACGTGGTCGACAGCGACCAGTTGCACGGCTACCGGCGCAGTCATGGCATCGTCCCTCGCGTCGGGCGTTGGAACACCACCATCCGCCCAGGTGCCGGCGCTTGTGTGCACTCTCAACAAGGGACAAGCGATCAACATCACGCTGCCCGCCGTCGAGGCGCTCGCGATGACCCGCCTCGGCAGCCTGCCCAATGAATACCAGAAGCACGAGTACCCGCTGCATTACGTTTGCACCGGGACGGGCGGGGTCGCGAATCCAACCTACCGAATTGGCCTGGTCGGGACCAAGGCTGGCTCGACGAATGCACTTCAGAGCTCAAATCCGAATGTGGGGGTGATGGTCGAAGCTGTCGATAGCCGTGGCAGCGCACCTCAGACGCTCGTGCCTGGCACCGCCACCAGCGCCTCGCAAGTTCGCCTGTACGACGCCGGTCAAAGTGGAGGCGCCACGATGAAGTTGCTGAGCTATCCCGTGCGGAGCGGTGGAACGTCCGCGAGCGACGTGAAGCCCGGGAAATTCAGCGCCAGCGGAACGCTGCGGGTGTTCACCGACTAGCCAGGGCAAGGCGTTCGGCCGGTTCTGCCAGCCAAGGTCGGGTGGCGACTATGCCTGTCGTCGAGGCTTGTCAGCAACCCGGTAAACGCATCTGCGATGTTACGACGATGTCATTCCAAACTTGATTCGCATCAGAAGCGGGACCGACCGCTGCTCGCAGACTCCAAGGGTAGTCGCCATCGCGGGCACGCGCGCCACGGCCAGGAGAATCAGTTCATGCCTACGTTTGAAGAGGTACGAGAACAGCTCGCCGAGTTCCACACCTTCAACCACACTGGCTTCGGCAAGGAAGCCAGGTACCTGCCGCAGGTGCTTTCGCCCGATGAGAGGATCTACGCCTGCGCACGAGGCTTCGTCGACAACGCGACCTGGATGATCGTGTGCACTGGTACGCGCATCATCTTGCTATACAAGGGCATCTTCGTCGGCCTCAAGGTCAAGGAGATTCCGCTGAATAGCATCAGCTCGGCGACCTATGCCATTGGTCGAGTGAGTGGGGCGGTCACTCTGGTGGTGAATGGAAGCGAGGTCATCATCACGCACGTCAACAAAGACGCCGCCAAGTGGTTGGTCGATGTTGTGCGCTGGGCCTACGAGCACCTGAGCAACCCGATTGCTCCTTTCGCGCAGCCCGATCCCGCCAACGACTTGATCAGCAAGCTAGAACGAATCGGACGGCTTCACAAAAGAGGCCTGATTACGGATGCCCAGCTCGAAGAACAGCGAGAGCGCTTGCTCGCCAATCACCGGCACTGAGGCGGCGGGCGGTGCGGTGTTGGGGAACCGGACTCTGGACCGGAGTCACCGCACCGCCCACCAAAGGGCAGCGCAAGAATCGGCGGGCGGTGTGTTCCTGGTCACTCGGAATCGGGTAACGAGCGCCAGCTGAAGCCTCCATCCCGCCCGCCGAAAGGGTCCCACTCAATGCGTGGCGACGGCGGACGATGCTAGGCCCCCGTGCTCGGCTGAGGACGCCGAAAGCAGCATTCCTCGCATCGCCCGCCATCGGTGATCGGTGCGCACCTTGAGAATCATGGACAGGCGACGCGGTGTTATCACCACCTGGTCAAATCAGATCCCACCCACCGCAGCTTTGACATACCCGAATTGCAGACCGCGCCGACCAGAAGAACTAGCGGGTTGATTCAAAGCGACGGGGACGTCGCGCCAACATTTGGCCACCACTGGAGTTTGTGGCTATGGTCCAACGAGTCGCGACGTCCACGTGCTCCCCTAATGGTTATCTTCGACACATGGAAGGGCGAACTTCTTGATTCGGCGCAATTTCGACCATTCTCAGCGCCTACAACTTTTCGGATTCTCGAGCCAGTCCCTTGCGGTCTACGATGCGGGGCCCAGGCACTCCGACTGACCGGACTTACCATGAGTGTTCAAATGCTGATGGAGCCTTCTGCCTGTTATCAATCTTTGCAACGACGTGCAGGCGCTTTCACTCGCCGCCTCTCTCAGTGATTGCACTGGAACGGAGATGAACTTGGATAACTCGGAAGAACTGTTCGTGCCCATCGCCCTTCGCTTTCACATCGAGAGAGCATTGTGGCAAGCCCTGATACGTACACATCCGAACCCAAAGGCGTTTCATGACGCATGGCTTCTGCAACTTCCTGGATTGATGGAGCATGCCGAGAAGCTCAGAGGACAATCTCTAGGAACGACTGAGAGCGACCTTCGGAGCGCAATCGACGCGGTGAGCGCGGAGCTCTCGTTAGGAGTTGCCCAGCAGAAGGTGCAGGCGGCGTGCGACGAAGCTGTCTAGCTAGCGTCTGCAGCAGGTGTTCAGGTACGCGCTGCCAGCCCCACCGAGGACAGTTCGGCCACTTTAGGCGACGGCTCTTTCGCGCTCGCGAAAACCCAGCGGGCGGCCTGGGCGGAGCATGACCGTGTTCAGGGCGCATGCCATGCCTATTCCTAGTTCTTGGCGAGAAGCTCGGGTTTGACCTTAGTTCGTGTCGCAATCCAGAGCTTTAGCCGAGTTTTGCGAGGCGTGTTTACATAAGTAAATGATTTAATTGAATTTGCTATGTGGCATCAACTAGGGGCGCGGACACTGGCGCGGCGTTTCCCTACAACAGCGCCCCTGCTCCCGGCCGATATCGAGGCGAACGCCTCATTCCCCCGGGAGCGCCCGCATGACGGATTTCGACTTTGACGGTGATCGGTACGAATGGCGGCTGCGAGGCCGTCATCTCGTTTCCGCCGACGGCCAGCGTATGAGCCTTGAACGGCTGCGTGGCCTCATGTGGCGCGACAAGATGGAGCTCCGCCTCAAAGGCTACGCCAGCCGCCGTGCCGCCGAGGAAGCCCGGCGAGCCGCCAACCGACCCACGGTCAAGGTGCATCGCGGGATTGCCGCGTCCTGATCCGACCCCGACCAATGTCCGCTATCGGCCAGAAGCGGACGTTCAGCGCATCCAGCCTGAGCTCTTGGGCGAGATCGCAACGAAGTGAGGAACTGGCCGCTCGATGGGCTCGGTGGTCAAGCTGTAGCCCCACTGCACGCGCAGATCAAAAATGCCGTCGAAATCGGAATCGACGAGCGCCCAATTGCGATCGCAGCATCCAAAGTCATGCATCTCAAGATCGACGAAGCCGTCCAAGTTGTCGTCGTGGTACGTAATCTCGCCGAGATCTTCCGATCTCGACGCGCCAGGTTCGGACCGCGGCGCAGCCGGAGTGCTCGCGCATCCGGCCAGACTGATCGCGAAGACGAGAAGAAGGCCAAGGCATCCATGATTTTTCGGCGACACCATTTCCCCCTGCGGTGCTTGGTGCGGATCCATTCCGTGATATGGCGAGCTACCGCGCCCTCGAATGTCCGCCTAGGGTCGAAAGCCGACATTGCCAGCCGTCGGCGCCTCAGTTCTGCCGAACGTCCGCTATCGGCCATAAGCGGACGCTCGAAGCTATAGGAGCTCTTTCCATGCCAAAACATCGAGCGCTGTGTTCGATGACAACCATTGATGCAGATCCTTCGCGTCCTTCTCGCTATCCATACAAACAGTCTCCAACATGATCGAAGGCTGGCCGGGGTCGCCCACCACATGCGTCACTTTCAGGCGGCTATTGAAATCATCGCGCAAGCCGGCCAAAGCGCGCTTCATATCGCGGACATACTCCGGTCGAATGCGATCTGCTAGGTGAGAAGGAAGAACCTTGCCTTCGCCGAGGAAGGCAATCTCTTCTCCCGCTGAAGGCATACGTTCAATCTCGATATGGCCTTGGACTCGCCCGTAGGCATCCATCCCGTAAATGACAACATCGAAGTCAATAAGGAGCTTCATCGAGATGCATCTAATGTCCGCTATGGGTCGAAAGCGGACATTAGATGCCAGCCAACGGGGCTGCAACTACCAATCGGTCAGCGGGAGCCGGTCTCGATCATTCGGGCTCCAAGGTCGCCATAACCACTCACCTGTGGCGCGCTGATTGCTGCACTGGGTGAAGAAGCGGCCGCGTCCGCGGCCACAGCCGTAGGGGGGCTCGCCCCCTACACCCCCTGCCCCTCGTATCTCGCGCTCCAAAAGTTGGCGGCGCTGGGTGGCTTCGTCCAGGCGTCGCCGGCCCTGCACTTCGTCAAGGAACGGCTCGTACTGGCCGTCCTTCGCGATCATCCGGCAGCGGTTCGGTTCGATCATGTGCCCTGTGTCCTGTCCCGGCCATCGTGGCCGGAGGCCATGCAGAACACGCGAGTCGTCGACGAAGCAATCCCCACGTCCAGCGACACTAGGTTTTGGAGTCGGCTTGAAAGGATGGGCTTCGCTTTACCGTGCTCGTTGGCAACAATCATTCAGACGATCGTGCCTTTTGTTCCACTGCCCGGAACATGGTGTCGAGCATACGAATGTGCCAGCTTCCGATCGTACTGATTGGCCGCGTACCCAGGCCCGTTGTATGCGCGCGCGAAGCTCGCCCAGTCGTGCCGGCGCAATGGATCGAGGAATACCGCTCTGTCAACGAAACTGGCGAATGCGGCCAGCTGCGCATCGCCGCCTGCCATGTGCGCCTGCACGAAGCGCTCGACATCGGGAAAGCCGCACATCGCGTGGTTGAACCCCATCAACTGGAATGCCCCCCAGCTGGCGGACTTCAATGCAGCATCGCGATCGAGCGCAACAGCCGCTTCGAGCCGCTGCCATTCTCCCAGCGAAGAGCCGGCGTACTTCGACCGGTCCCAGCGCGCATAGCTCAACCGCGGAGCCGTCGTATCGAAGCGCCCTCCGGTCAGTCGATGAAACACGTGACCTTCGAAACGTACCTTAGGCTGCTGCGAGGGGGGCGGCAGGAAACCGGAGCCGCTGGACTCCACTTCGGCGACGGCGCGCAGGGCGGCCTCGTCCACGGCCAGACGCAGCGCACAGGCGCTCCATGCCTGCTCGGTGATCTCCCGGATCATTGCCGTCTCCTCGTCCGCGGCGCCGGTTCTCAGTTGAGCGTCAGCGTCAGATCGCTTGCATGTACGCCTTCGTTGCCGGAAGGGGCGACCGTCTTCGAGTTCGCTCCGCCGCCGCCCGTTCCACTGCTCCCGGCGGCACCGCCCGCAGTGCGGAACACGCCGCCGGCCTCGACGATCTCAGCGGTGCCCAGGCGCACCAGCGTGATCGCGGGCCCGCCGTTGCCGCCCGCGCCACCACCACCGCCACCGCCAGTGCCGCCCGATCCGCCCGATCCGCCGCGACCCGCGCTGCTGTCGTTGGTGCCGCAAAGCGTGCGCGACTGTCCGCCCTGCCCGCTCGCCGCATTCACTTCGCCTGCCGCGCCCACGTTGCCTTCGCCGCCCTTGCCGCCCCGTCCACCCGTGCCACCCAGCAGCGCGACATCCTGCACGGAGACTTTCGCCGCGTTGATCACCATCGCGAACGCGCCGCCTCCGAAGCCGCCGCTTTCGCCGCCGTTGCCACCGCAGCCGCCACGATTGCCGGCGTGTCCCGAGCCGCCCATCGCCGGGTATCCCACCAGGCACCAGCCGACGATGTTCCAGGAACCGCCCGGTCCGCCGCCGCCACCGCCGCCGCCCGCGCTTCCGGTGCCACCGTGCGGCGCCGACGCCGGACTGATCCATTGCAGATCCTGTCCGCGTCGGGAGAACGTGCCGTTGCCCGACGCCGCCGCCGCGGCCGGCGACCCTTCGATGCCCGCATCGCCGGTGCCCCCGGCATTGCCGTCGGACACGTTGTTCGCGCTGGGCCACATCGAACAGTTGCTGTTGCCACTGCCGCCGCCGCCACCGCCGTTCGCGGTGCGCCCGTTCAAGGTGAGCGACTGCCCCTGCGAGCCGTTGTGCTGCGCACAGACATCGTTGCCGTCCTTCGACTCGGCCCACCCGCCACCGCCACCCGCGCTGCAAAAGCCCTGGCCGGTCTGTCCGGTTTCGCCGTCGGCGCCGTTGCCCGCAACGCCGGCCTTGATCACCACGAACTTGAGCGTCGCGGGCACGCCGTCCACCACCAGGCCATAGGAGCTGCTCGCCGTCGTCTTGCTGCGATCCGGCCCGATGATCACCAGCTGCGACAACGAGACGCCCTTGTTGCGGATCGTCATCACGCGATCCGCGTCGGCACCGATGCAGGTGACCGTCTTCGTCGCACAGGGATCATCGCTGGCCTTGAGGACTTCGATCTGCTTGCTGGTGAGCAGCGTCTGCTGGGTGAACTTCGTGTCCCAGCCGCCTTCGATGGTCACGTTCTCCGGCGGCGCGAGCATTGCGCCGGTGAACCTGCCGGAGGAAACGCGCAACGTTCCGCCGCCTGTCGCGAGCGCGAGGCCGCGTGTCAACGTCGCGACTGCATGTCCGGCCGTGGTTCCGTCGGCCGTGTCGTTGCCTTGCGTGGAGACGTAGATGGTGGCGGCCTGCGCGCCCGTGGTCGCGACGGCGAGGCCGATCGCGATAGCGATTGCCACGGCGAGACGATCGACGAGCCGATCCGCTTCATGTGGAAATGAATACATGGTGCCCTCCTGACTGGGTCTGGATCGCAACGCGGACGTACTACTCGCTCTCGTCGTTCTCATTAATCGAATCTCTTTCCACCTTCAGGTCATTCTTTTCATTGCTGCTCTGCTGGAGATCTGCCTGGGCAATGCGCACTTCTTCCTCGAGTCTCGTCTTCTCCGCCTGCTTTTCTGCCTTCTTGAGCATCTCCTTCAGAGCTTCCACCTTCTTTTCTAAGCCCACAATCTGCTCGTCCATGCCGCTCATGGCGTTCTCAACCTTGTAAACGAATCCGGCGTTCGCCTTGATTTCCTTCGTCGCCGCGGCAATCTTCTTCAGATCTTTGCCGTAGGCTGACAGGCTATCGACCGACATCTTGCTCAGCTCGATGGTCTTGTCCGAACCTTCCTTCTTCGTCTCCCGGGCAACCTGCTTCTTGTAGATCACGATGCCCACCAGGATCGACCCGATCGCCGCCACCGCCGCCACCACGGTCGAAACCACGTTGGCCACTTCGGCGGCCTGCTTGTTCTCGGTATCCGGTTCGACGACGGTGAGCTGCGGGCTCGCAATCGCCGGTTTCATGACGCAACTGCGATCGCTCATCACCCGCACGATGGGCTGGAAGGTGCTACCCGGGTCGGTGCCGCTATCCACAGTGCCGCTCAACTTCAACGTCACGAGTCCAGGCTTCTGGATATCGAGCGATGGAGCTACCGGCGATTCGCTCCAGTTCAGCCCCCCGGGCTTGCTGTCCTGCAGGATCCGCCACGTGAAGGGTTGTTGCCCTCTCGTTGCGGTGATCGCCGCGGAGTACTGCTTTCCGCGCGCGGCGGGCATCCAGGTCCCACCGACGATCTCGAGCGCGTCACGGCTGTCCATTTCGATCGGAACGTGCAGCAGGAACGGAACCTCCACCTGCGTTCCCGTGCCGACCACGGTGAAGCTGCCGTCGCCATTGGGCGCGTACAGCGTGCGCGTGACCGTGAGCCGCTTGGCATCCGTCCTCGGCAGGGCGCTGACGTGGTAGCTCTTGTGTCCGACGACCTGCGTCTCGCCCGTCGTGCCACGCACCAGCGCCGATGCCTTGGTGAAGTCGCCGATGGCACTCATCACCGAGGTATCCGGCCCGTTGCCGCCCTCCCCGTCGTACGGACAGGTGGTATCGATCGGCTGCGCAAACGCGATGAGTCCCGGCTGGCGCGGGTCGTCGATCGCCAGATCCAGGCGCAACCCCGCCGGGTCGATGCCCGAGAACGCCGTCAGGCTCATGCGCACTTCGTAGAAGTCGGTTTCCACAAGGCCCGGCAGTTCGTATGCGCTCGCGTCGAGTACGCCGACACAGGCGTTGGCCAGTCCGAGCTGCGGAATGCCATCCGTGTCGAGTTGCTGGTACGACTTGAGCGTCGTCGCTTTCGGGTAGAAGCGCGTTTCGGTGGCCGGCGGCGTGTACGTGAACATCGCCACGCGACCGGTGGCATTGCCCTGCGCGTCGGTCTCGTCGACGCGGAATCCGGACACGGTCTGTGCACCGGCGCCCGCACCCAGCTTGATCGAGTCGCCAGCGAACAGGTCGGCCGGCGTCTTGCGTCCGGCATCACTGGCGGCCGCGATGAGCTTGCCGACGTCGAACGTCGAGTCGTAAGGCGTGCGACAGAAGTCGACCACCGATCCACCGAGCGTCGCCGTGAACGCGGCGGGCCGTGCCGCATTCGCACGCAACGACCTGCGTGGCGCGGGCGATTCCTTCTTCGTCGGCAACAACACGCTCGCATCCAGAAGCGCGTCGGCGTAGCCCGTCATCGTGCGGACCTGGCCCGTCGTTTCGAACCACAGGTAGCACTTGCGTTTGCCGCCCGAGGTGCAATGCATGTCCATCGTCAGGCGCGTGGAGTCGCCCTTCGTTGCGGGCAGCGCGCAAGAAATCACCCCGGCGCGATAGAACACGTCCGTGCCCTGGCGGGCGCCCACGCTCACGGAGAGCTGCTGCGTCGCCGGATCGCAGGCGATCACCAGCGGATCGTCGGCCAGCTCCCACAGCTCGGTATCGGTGTAGCGCAGCTGATAGGTACCCGCCCAGATCGCCGGCGGCTCCTCGCCGCGATCGTGAAGCACGCCTGCCGCTGTGGAGACGCCGCGCTTTCCCTGGAGTTTCCGCGGTACGGAGTCCAGCGCCTTGATCGTCAGAACACCGTCGACCGTCACCTGGAAACGCTCGGCAAGCGCCTCAAGATCCGTGTCGGCTGCAGTGAGGTCGACCCCGTCCGCCGACGTCCCGAACGCGATGTCGAGCGCCACCTGATCGTTGTCGACCACCAGCCGTCCGTTGGCGAACGCTCCGCCCTCGCTCGGGCCGCGGAACACCTCGTCGGTGCCATCCAGCAGCAGGCTGATGTCGGTCGAGTTGATCAGCAGCGCATGCACGTGATCCTGCTCGTCGAGCAGCGCGTAGTTGCCGGCCCAGACGCCGGCATGCGCCGCATGCAACTGGTCGTACTGGGCGCCGAGGCTGGCCTGATCCGTCGCATAGCCCAGCGACTGGATCGCATCGTCGATCGCCTGGTTGACCTCATCGTCCGAGGGGTCTGGCTCGTTGTCGAACAGGTCGTTGACCGCCTGCGACGTTGCATTGAGCATCTCCAGTGCCGACATCGGGTCCTTGCCGTGCAGGAGTACGAGCGCGCGAGCGACCTGCTCGCTGGAAGTCAGTTGCGGTGCCATGGATTCCTCCTGGATGGGTCCTTGGTCTTGCGGATACGGCGCCGACGATGTCCCAGTGCTAACGGCGCGAAAGCAGTGCGGCACCGAGCGAGGCGCGGAAGATCACGCGGAAGTGGACGTCGAGGTTCACCTGCGACACGTCCTTGACCGCACGCAAACCGGTGTTGAGGCCTCCATCCGGAATCGACAGCTGGAACGGCACGTAGATGCCGCGTTTGTCGACGTACTCGTCGCTGACCTCGCCGGCCGCGTCTCCGGCCATGCCGTTGTTGGTCTGGTCGGATAGCGAAATGTCGGTGTAGTGAGCGAACTGCGTGCTGATGGCCTTCTGTTCGTAGCCGTAGTAGCGCGCGTTCGGCGGCACCTTCGCGTCGACGATGTAGGCGCTGGTGCCCAGCTTGATGTGGAACTGCACGGTGCCGCTGTCGGTCTGGATACCTTCGATCCACGGGTTGACGTGCGTGATGCGGATGTCCCAGTCGCGGCCCGCGATCAGCGGATAGGCCGCCACGCCGGTCGGGATCTTCGGCGCGGTGGTGGACGCGACGCCGGCCGCATCGATGTAGCGGCCCGTGAACGTCGCCGGCTGCACCACCTGGAGCCATACCGCGCGATGCGCCAGCAACGTGGTGAGCACTCCCGCGTCCTGCGGCGCGGAATTGCCGCGCACCGAGATGTAGAAGGTGCTCTTCTTGTCCACGGCGGTCGCGTCCGGCGCCTGGATCACGATCGACTGGCTGCCGGCGTTGTACTGCGCCAGGCGGTAGCGGACGCTGCTTGAATCGTCGCTGCCGACGACCGCACTCTTCTCTATGTCCCAGTTCCCGTCCGCCTGGTCCGCCATCGCCTGCGCGGATGTGGCGTCCGCCGCCGACCAGAACGCGGAGATGTTGCCGACGAAATCGTCGTCTGGCAGGTCATCGTCCAGCGTCACGTACGCGAACTTGCGCAACATCTGCGCGCGCAGGTCGGCGGTCCGTTCCAGATTGGCCAGGTACATACCGGTGTAGATCTGCACCGCATCGACCAGGTTGCCCGACAGCTCCTGCTGTGTGCTTTCGTCGAGCGTCTGCTTCTTCGCCAGCGCCGCCTGATAGTCCTCCCACTCCTTGGCGAGCTGGTAGACCTTGTCGTTGTAGTCCATCCAGATGTCATTCTTGTAGTTCACCTTCTGGCGCAGCGCAGCGACTTCATCGAGAACGTCCGTTCCCGCATCACCGAGAACCTTGGTGAAGCGCGACACGTAGGCGTCGATGTTGTCGAGCGAGGTGAGGATGGCCTGGTCGAGCCGGCCCACTTCCTGGTTCGGAACCATGCCGTTGACCATCTTTGCCAGGTCGTCGACGCTGCCCGTCATCTGATGGAGCTGGGTGATGACCGCGTCCTTGGCCATCGAGTTTCCCGTGTCGTCGGTGACGTCGTTCTTGGCCTTCTCGTAAAGGCTGAAGCCTTCTGCGGCGCCCATCGCGAATAGCGCGGGCGGGTCGCCGGCGACGAACAGCATGCTCTTGATCGATGAAAGGACGTCGTCCACGCCGATTCCGATGGCGCTGTTGACCTTGTCATCCAGGCCGGCGAGGTCCTGCCCCAGCCGTGCGATGGCCGTGTTGCAGTCCGAGTCGGCGGCGTTGAGCGCGCCGAGCATCGAGGCCGCATCCACGCCGCTGTTGTCGGTCGAACCGAACAGGATCTTCTTCAAACCATCGACTGCATTCTTGTGCATGTCTACGGCGTATTGGGCGGCGTTCCTCAGGTTCTCGAGGTCCGCGTTTGACTTGATCGCATCGGACAGTTGGGAGCGCAGCTTGATGTAGTAGTCCCGCACGTCCTTCTGGTGCACGAAGTCCTGGTCGACGTAACTGAAGATCGTGTCCAGCGGCATGGGCGAAACTGAGGTGACACTCATCCCCCACATCGTTTTGCCCGACAGGTACCAGGCATCCATGAGCTTGAGCGCGCGCGCGATGCTGTCCTTCGCCGACCGCTCCGGATCGTCCGCGACGTCGGCGATGCACTGCGCGCGCAGGTCGTCGCCGACATCGCCGAAGGCGTAGCAGTAGCGGTTGCTCCACTTGATCAGCACCCCCAGCGCGACCCAGGTCGGATCGATCGCGCTGGGCATGGTCATCGTCATCGGCTGGTTCTTGAGGTACTCCAGCTTGACGCGGTGATACAGCAGCGCCCAATAGTGCGCGTCGCACCCCACTGCGACGGCGGACACGTCGCCGACTGCCTGCGTCCCGCTGCCGTCGGCCGCGACCAGGTCGTCGGGCTCCAGCAGGATGGTGTCGTTGCTCTGTCCCGGCTGCACCGGCTCCGCGTACGAACCGTAATGGTTGTTCTGCTGCGAGGGATCGTAGGCCGCGCCCGGCAGGCCCGGATCTCCATCGGGTCCTGCATCGCTCTGCGCGCCGACCCAGTCGAGCAGATTGAGACTATTGCCGTCCTTGTCGACCACGGCATTGCACACCAGCCGCACCGTGCCGCCGTCGCCGCCGCTCCCGCCGCGCCCCGCATCGCCGCCGACGAGCCCGGGTATCCAGTTCTTCACGTTCTGTCCGCCCACGCCTGCGTTGCCGCGCGCGCCATTGGCCATCAGATTGAGTTTCTGATGCAGCACCAGCGTCTCGCACGCGATGTCGATGATGCCGCCACGGGCACCCTGCTCCGCCCAGCCCGCCCCGGGATCGGTGGCAAACCAGTTGCTCCACGGATTCGCATCGCTGCGGTGGTTGAGCGCATAGGCGATGTCGTCCCCGCCCCCCGCCTTCTGGCTGGCACTGGACAGCGCAACGCTGACGTCGGGCAGGATGTGCGTTTCGCAGCGATCGTCGACATAGCCCGAGACGTCGATCGTGGTGACCTTGTCGGCGGTCTCCAGAACGGTAAGGGTCCGGCAGCGGATCCGGATGTTGCGACTGGCCGAAGGTCCGCGATCGCGATGCAGCAGATCGCCCGCCAGGATCACGTCCAATCCGTAGACGACCAGGTCGTTCTCGTCGGCCACGACCGTGGCGTACTGCGCCAGCGCCAACGTCGAAGCGATGGTCACCTCGTCAACGGCCGAATAGATGACGGTGTTTCCCGCGGTCGTGATCAGCTGTGTAGCCGGATCCTTGACGGGAGGCGTGTCCAGCTGCAGGAAGAACGGATTGACCGCGTCGGCGAGATTCATGTTCGCTCCATCCACATTGGTCCGCCCGAAGGGCGATGCACGAATCCGGTTGTGGTCCGTGCGTTGGCGACGAAGATAGGAAGCGCGATTGGTACCCGGCAATTCCGAATCGGATCGAACCGTTCCCTCAGCGCTTCTCATCCGCCGCCGTGCCCACGCCGTCGTCGGATGGCGTCGCGGCGGGAGCATTCGATGGGCACGCGTACGACGCCGGCAGCACATACGAGGTGTGCTGCGGAAGGTTGAACTGGAATCGGTGGTACAGCGTCGCGCACATCAGACCCGAACCCAGCAGGGCGAGCACGATGCCCGGCGATGCCGTGCGCAAGCTGAACTTCAACTTCGGTGCCTCGCCTTCGAAAGACGAGTCGGGCATTTGCAGGCGTCCCAGGACAAACACGGCGCCCACCAGGCACAGCACCGTCCCCGTCAGGAATCCAAGGTGCAGCAACGAGGTCTGTCTGAGGACCACGGCATTGATCGTCTGTTGCCGGTGCAGCAACGCCTGATGTTCGAGGGCAAGCAGTCCGGCCCAGGCCTCGGGCATCGGCTCGCCCGGACGCGATCTGCCCTGCGGAAGCTCCAGACGTACCTCGCTGGGCTTCATCCTGAGGTCGGAATGCATCATCAGCACGTGCACGGAACTGCTGACGAAGAATGCAAGCCCGGCCAGGACGATGGCACGCGTCATGAACGGGAGCAGCGCTCGTTGCCATCCGGCATCGGTTGCCATGTTCATGGCGTTCTCCAGCCGGCTGCCTCAGTCGCGGAAACCGCGCCACCAAGACGTCGAATCACTTTCCGGTTCGCTTCGCGCAAGGCATCGAAGCAATGGCCGAATGCCCACTCGTACGGTTCCTTCCAGGACTTGTGGTAAGCGTGCCACGTGATGCGAAGCGCTCGCGCTCGCGCCAACTCCGATCGCATGACGGGCCCTCCCGCAGGCATGCAGTCCTCGTGCGACAGGACGCGATCCTCAAATGCACAGCGTCCCAGCGACGCGCGGCACTCGATCAGTTCCGACACGACGCCCCAGGTCAGATTCCGATATTCGAGGCGCGGACTTGGCCAACGGCGCGTCTGCGCGAACTCCAGAATCGTCCGCTGCCGCTCCAGTGCTCCGGCAGCTCGTGAAGCGTTTCGCACGGATCCAAGCTCAATCTGCGAGATCGAGTACGTGAGTCGCGCGACGACGAGGTCGATCGATCGGTTCTTGCACTCCTTGAGCACACGCGCAAGCAGCATCTTCTCGATGTCTCTGCTGCTGGTACGCATGGCGCATGGCCTGAAGACCAGGCAGAACAACTCGCGCGAAAACTCGTCCGGGACGCCCAGAATCGCCGCTTCGATCTCCTCTTCCGAGTGCCTTCCTTTACGGGAGCGCTGCCCTTGTCGCTCCATGACCGATCGCTCCATCGATGCGTCTCCTGTGAAGATGGTCCCTGAGCACCATCCGGGTGACGCGTCGTTGTACGACCAGCCACCGTGGGGCGCGCGCGGCTCGCAGGTGCGATGCCGGCGTCGACTCCCGAAGGAACGCATGTGTGTGGCTTGGAAGCGTGCTGGCGGGTTTGACCGCGACGCATCGCGCACTAGAGCCGACCGCTCGGGCGATACGTTATGTGGCGTCGTTCGTACCGGTCGAGTACGAGCTCCTCTGGAGACCGAGGGCTGTATCCGCTATCGGCACAGAGATCACCGCCGACGGTGGCATGAGTCAACCGTGGCCGATCACCACGCGCAATCCCGTTACCGCTATACAGCTTTCTGGTCTGCGCGGGCGCCGCCCCTGGGTCTCCTGCGCCCCCCAACAGGACATCCGACATGAATCGCCCGATCTCGATGGCACGAACGCTCATGGTGGCAATGCTGATCGCGGCCATGCCCGCACTTGAATCAGCTGCCGAGGTACGGCCGTTCCCGGACGGATTTCACGAGAGCCAGATGGCGGTGAGCGGAGGCACGCAGTACGTCCGCGTTGGCGGAAAAGGACCTGCCGTGGTCCTGCTTCATGGCTTTGGCGACACAGGCGACATGTGGGAGCCGCTCGCAGCCAGGCTCGTCAAGGACCACACGGTGATCGTGCCTGACCTGCGCGGCATGGGGCTTTCGTCGCACCCCGAAGACGGCTACGAGAAAGCGGCGCAGGCACGTGATCTGGCCGGCATCCTCGATAAGTTGAAGATCAAGAAGGCGCAGCTTGTGACGCATGACATCGGCAACATGGTCGGATACGCGCTCGCCACGCACTATCCGGAACGCGTCACGTCGTGGGTGGTGATGGATGCGCCCCTCCCCGGCATGGGAACCTGGGAAGCGCAACTGGTCAACCCGAGAGTGTGGCACTTCAACTTCCGCGGTCCCGACGTGGAGCGCCTGGTGGCGGGTCGCGAGCGAATCCTGCTCGATCGCTTCTACAACGATCTGGGCGGAGACCCCAGCCGTATCGACGAACAGACGCGCCAGCACTACGCCGAACTCTATGCCCGCCCCAACGCCATCCACAATGCATTCAGTGGGCAGTTCGAGGCGTTCTCCCGCGACGCCGAAGAGAACAAGGCCACGTTCGCCAGAACGGGGAAGATCACCATTCCGGTCCTGGCGATCGGTGGCGACAAATCGTATGGCACGTCCATGAAGACCGAGCTGGAGTACGTCGCATCGAATGTCGAGGGCGGCGTCATCCAGAACTCGGGACACTGGATCATGGAGGAACAACCTGATCAGGCGATCGATCTGATCGTACCGTTCATCGCGAAACACTGAGGCGGAACGAGGGCGGATGCTTCAATCGAACGTACGACCTCAATCCTTCAGCAAAGCATCGATCCAGGAAGCCATGCATTCGAGCATCTCGTCCATCACCTGCGAATCGGTTCGTCCAGAGCGTGCCGGCACGTGGAACGAATGGTCGGCATGCTCGAACAACTGCAGTGTGGCTCGCGAGCCCAGTCGCTCCGGCAGCGGCTGCAACAAGTCCAGTTGTGCCAGCTCGTCGCGGGTTCCCTGCAGGAACAGCATCGGCACGGTGATATCCGGCAGATGTGCGGCGCGTTCATCGGAAGGCTTCCCGGCCGGATGCAGCGGGAACCCGAGGAACACCAGACCACGCACGCCCGGCAGCGGCGACAGTGCCTGCGCCTGCGAGGTCATGCGGCCGCCGAACGACTTGCCGCCGGCAAACAACGCAAGCCCCGGCAGCCGTCGGCTGGCCTCCGCGACCGCCGCACGCACTGTCGCGTGCGCCAGCCGCGGAACGTCAGGACGTCGTGATCCACGTTCCATGTAGGGGAAATTGAACCGCAGGCTGGCGATCCCACGTTCATTGAGGCCCTGGGCCACAGCGGCCATGAACGGGTGCGCCATTCCCGCACCTGCGCCATGCGCAAGCGCGTAGCAGGCCCGCGCTTGCGCAGGCACCTGCAGCAGCGCCGACACACGCACATCCGCTTCGACTTCGATGCCAAGCTCATGCGTCGACATGCCCATCCTCTACTGCGCACCCAGGCGCATCAGCGTCTGCGCGTAACCCGGCGCGGTCGGCTCGTGCATGAAGTAGACATGGATGTTCTGCAATGAAGAGTCCAGCAGCCGTTTCGCCCACAGCGCAAGGTCGGTTTCGGAGTAGGACTCCAGCCGCAGCCGAACGTAGCCCCAGGAGGCGGTCTCCACCAGCGGCGGTGGCGCGTCGTCATCGCGCTCGGACAGGCACAACGCCACGTCGGCGGCCTTCAGTGCGTCGTAGACGGCTTCATCGAACCAGCTGTCATGGCGAAACTCGAATGCAGCGCGGTGGCCGGATGGGAGAATCTGCAGAAAATCCACCAATCTTGGTACGTCCTTCTTCAGGAACGGCGGAAACTGGAACAGCACAGGGCCGCGCTTGTCGCCCAGCGTTTCCAGGTTGCGGTACAGGTAGGCGACCGAATCGGCCGCCGCGTCGGCCTTCAGGCGTGCATCGTGCGTGATGCGTCGCGAGGCCTTGATCGCGAAGCTGAAATCGTCCGGGGTCGCCTGTGCCCAGTGTTCCAGCGTCGTCACCTTCGGCATCTGGTAGAAGGTGTTGTTGATCTCCACCGTAGGCAGGTGCTGTGCGTACCAGGCCAGCATTGCGTCGGGCTTGATGGTGCCCGGATAGAAGCTGCCCTTCCATTCCTTGTAGGAATAGCCACTGGCACCTACTCGCAATCGTGCAGTCATGTACGGACGCCTCAACCGGGAGCACCGACCGCTGTCGTACCGTCCGTTGAGTGAAAATCGTCGCGGACGGAGGCGACTTCGCGCCGAGGATACTCTCCTCGACACATCGATTCGGACGCACGACACGAAGCACATGGGACTCGCCCACTCGCCCCCCCGACATCGCGCTCCAACCCCGCCGAAGTACGGCCCGATCGCGCGTCGGGTGCGCCGCCCTGGCAGGCGGGTGCAGGACACCCATCCCCTCCCCCGTCGACACCTGGCGGCGACACGCGCAACCCGGACCGGACGGGGCGTGGAAACCCGCCCCGGCCCGGTTCCGCCCAGGCTGAATAGTTCAGAAAGTGCCGTCGCGTTTCACGCTTGCCACCCTCGCGCGGGCGTATGCTCGCATTGCCGCCACTGCGGGAGCCGGCCATGAAGCGTTCACTTTTGACCCTCGTCGCCATTGCGGTGATCGGGGGCTGCGCCACCACACCCGCCGTGTTCACCGACTACGATCCCGGCGTGAGTTTCGGCCAGTACCGCACCTATCAATGGACGCAGAAGCCGCAGGGTTTCTCGCCGTTGATGCAGCAACGCCTGGTAGCCGCCGTCGACGCGAAGTTGCGCGAACGCGGTTGGACGCAATCCACCAATCCACAGGTCAACCTGGTCGGCAGCGTCGCCACCGAAACCCGCTACCGGATGGACAGCTTCAACAGCGGTCCGATGTGGGGTTGGGGTGGCTGGGGCTGGCGCGGCGGCGGTTGCTGTTGGGGTGGGCCCGGCTGGGGCTGGGGCGGCGGGTTCAACACCACGACCACCATGCGCAGCTACACGCACGGCACGCTGGTACTGGACATGTTCGACGCGCAGACGCAGCGTCCACTCTGGCGCGGCATGGCGATGGGCACCGTACCCGAGTCGCCGATCGCGCAGACGACGGCCATGCAGGCCAGCGTCGACCGCATGTTCGCGCAGTTCCCGCCTGCGGTGGTTGCGCAGATGCCGTGAGCAGCGCATCGGGCGCCTGAACGCCCTGCGCTGACCGCCAATACGTACGACCGCGCGCCTGCGTGGAGTTCACTGCATCCGGTCGTCGCAATGCAGCAGTCGCATTGCGATCAGGATTCGGGGTCGTACATGATCTCGCGCACTTCCTGGGCGCAACGACAGGCCGAAGCGAACCTCGCCGCCCACATCAGGGCTTCATCCCGGGTCGGCACCTCGATGATCGAGAAGCCGCCGATGACCGCCTTGGTTTCCGGGAATGGTCCGTCGGAAACCGAACCATCGGTGGCGACGATGCTCGCCTGCTGACTGAGGATGCCACCGCCGAAGATCCAGACCCCCGCCGCCTTCGCCTCGCGCACGACGGCACGCGCGACATCGCCGACCGCGGGCAGATCCTCCTCGGGAATCACCATGGATCCGTCGTCGAACGAGATCAGGTATCGCTTCATCGACAGTCTCCTGTGCCCGATGGCCAGTGCGCATGAATCGAGTGTTGCAGTCGCCGGAGCTGCCTGGCCGCGCCAGCTCTACCTTCGCCAAAGCCGTACCGAAGCAATCATCAACAGCAGCCCGACGATCAGGCTTCCGCCTCCTATTGGCAACGCGTACGGAGATGCGTCAGGGACGAAGCGGTAATAGGCATGGTCCGTCGTCCACAAACGAACGGAGCTTGCCCCAACCACGACCGTGCCAGCCGACAACGCGCCCATCAGGGCGAGGAACGAGCCAACCACCGCAAGCAACCCAGCCAACAGCTTCCGTTTCATTGTCATTCCGGCCGATCCGTCGAAGGCGAATGAAGCGAACGAAAGAGCTTGCTATGCCGCCATGTCGAGAACGATGCGGCCCTCGATTTCGCCCTTGCGCATGCGATCGAAGATGCCGTTGATGTTCTCCAGTCGGTCGGGGGCAACCGTCGCGGCGACCTTGCCTTGCGCGGCGAACTCGAGCGATTCCTGCAGGTCGAGCCGGGTGCCCACGATCGATCCGCGCACCGTGATGCCGTTGAGCACCATGCCGAAGATGTCCAGCGGGAAGCTGCCCGGCGGCAGGCCCACGAGCGACACCGTGCCGCGACGCCGCAACATTCCCAGCGCCTGCTCGAAGGCCTTAGGCGATACCGCAGTGACCAGCGCGCCATGCGCGCCGCCGATCTCGCGCTTCAGGAACGCGGCCGGATCGGTGGTGCTTGCGTTGACGGTGACGGTGGCACCCAGGCGCCGCGCCAGTTCGAGCTTGTCGTCGTCCACGTCCACCGCGGCCACGTTCAGCCCCATCGCCTTGGCGTATTGCACCGCCATGTGGCCGAGGCCGCCAATGCCGGAAATCACCACCCAGTCGCCGGGGCGGGTGTCCGTCACTTTCAGCCCCTTGTAGACAGTGACGCCGGCGCACAGCACCGGCGCGATCTCGACGAAACCAATGTCCTTCGGCAGATGGCCGACATAGCCGGCGTTGGCCAGCGCGTACTGGGCAAAACCGCCGTTGACCGAATAGCCGGTGTTCTGTTGCTGCTCGCACAGCGTCTCCCAGCCACCCAGGCAGTGTTCGCAGAAACCGCAGGCCGAATGCAGCCAGGGAATCCCGACACGGTCGCCCTCCTTGAGATGGCCGACGCCGCTGCCGACCGCGACCACATGGCCCACGCCCTCATGGCCGGGGATGAAAGGCGGCGCGGGCTTCACGGGCCAATCGCCTTCGGCCGCGTGGAGGTCGGTGTGGCACACGCCGCACGCCTCGATCTTCACCAGCACGTCGCCCGGCCCGGGGCGCGGCACGGGAACCTCCTCGATCACCAGGGGCTGTCCGAACGCACGCACCACCGCCGCCTTCATGGTCCTGTCCACGGTTCGATCCTCGGGGGAAAGGTCGGGGCACCACATTACGCCGATCCAGCGGGCAGGACATCGACCGGCCGTCGACCGGCGTGCGATCCGTGGCAGGACTGATCGCCCCCTGCTCGCGAGGTGCGCCGGCAACGGTATTCGGGGGAGAATCCGCTGGAACGGCCCGGGGAAGCGGGTCCGGCAGTTCGCCCGACGCACCCGAACGCAGCGCGGTTGACGCTGCAGTGCCGACACCACCATCGAAGGGTCACATGGACGCGAGATCAGCATGGAAATGGATGGCCGCGCTTCTGCTGGCAGGCGCGATAGCCGCGCTCCTGTCGTGCGGCATGACATATCGGAACACACGCTCCGCCAGCGCCGGCTTCACGCAGAATTTCGTCGATCTGAACCGTCGCATGGACGACAGCGCGACTGCGGTCGCGTACGACGCGCATCTGCACGTCCTGGCCGTGGGGCGCGACAGCGGTCGGCTGGAACTGTGGGACACCCGCAAGACCGATTCGCGCATTGCCCGTCAGGCGCACACGATTCGCATCGACCACATCGCGATTGGCCGTGAGGACGGCATCGTGCTGACCGCGTCGGCCGGAGCGACCGTGATGAACCTGGATCCGGCGGGCATGCCGAAGGTATGGGACGCCCGAAGCGGCGAACTGCTCATCGCATTGCCTGGCGAATGGCTCGGCGGTCCGGTGGCTGCCAGCCCGGTGAAGGGTTACTACCTGATCGCCAGCGCGGACGCGCTGCGCCTGTACGGCCATGCACGGCGCGCAGTCGTTGGCGAGGAACTGCGGTTCGAAGGATCGGTTACCGCGCTGGGTTCGGACAGGAAGTCCGGACTGATCGCCGTGGGGACCAGCAGCGGCGAGCTCGCACTGCTGAAGCTGGCCAGCACGGCAGACGGCGCGAGACTGCAGATCGTCAGCAGAACCACAACGTATGGGATGGAACCTCGCACCGACGTACTGGCGGTCATGCTGCGCGACGAAGGCAGATCGCTGGTAACGGTGAACTGGTTGCCAAAGCGGATGCGCCGGGACAAGCCGCCGATCATCGCGGGACAGCAGGCGGAGATCGTCCAATGGAACACGCAGACATGGCGGCGCGAGCGCACCTATCCCTTCACCCTGGAGGCCGTGCACTGGGCGTCGTATACGCCGGACGAACCCTGGCTGGTGCTGGCCGGCAATGAATCCAGGCGAGGCAGGATCGAGCTCATCGATCTCAACGGCGGTGTGGCCTGGCGCTACAAGGCGAACACCACGCACCCGGTTGCCGTATTGCTGCCGGAAATCCGGACCGGCGTGATCCTGCAGAGCGGCGAAGCCACGCAGATCCGCTATCTGGATCAGCAGGAAGCGAACCCCGCGTCCACGACGCACCGATAGCGACCCACCCGCTTTGCCGAGACGGCCGACTAGTTACCGGTACGCGCATCCATGCCCAACGTCACACGCGTCTTCCGCGCGGCGCTGGAAGAATGCGCGCACGCGTAGAACGACCTGATCCAGCCATCCATGCGTGAGATCTCGATGACCACCAATCGGATATTCCTGGCCTCCAGCCCTCTCACGCTTGGCGCCATCGGCGTGCTGCTGATCGCGACGGCGTGCCTCATCGCATTTCCAGGCAGCATGGCCGTCTGGCAAGCCGCCTCGTGGTCACTCGTGGCGGCGCTCCTGGCGCTGTGTTTCCTCGTCCCGCTTTCGGCCTACTCGCTGGCCACCCTTCGCGTTACGAGAACCTGGCAACGCATTGCTTCGTGTGCGACGGGCTTCATCATTCTGGTGGTGGTTGCCATCGGGTGGCTCACCTGACATCGCTGGCCGGACACTCGCGGATAACTGAACGTATGCCGCGGTGATCGGACTCCCATGCCCCTTCACATTCCCTTGCGCCAGGATCCGCATACTTCCGCGCCGTCGTCCTCCCCAGTGCGCGTTGTCGCAAGGCAGTTCAAGGTAATGCAGTACGCGATGTCCGTCCCGTCCCCGGCAATGAGTTCCTTGCCCCCTGTCCATATCCTCGGGACCTTCACGCCCCTTTGGCACGACGCTCCGGCGCCGCGTGACTCGGACCATCCGGTGCATGCCTCCGATAGCGAGGCCGACTCCGTCGACCTGCTCTACCGCCGCTGGCTGAAGTGGTCCGGCGTCCTCTGATTTCCGATCTTCGCTGACACTCCGGCATCCGCCGGGAGCTCGGCGACCGGAAGGCGCTGCGTTCGCACCACCGCGAACGCCCCTTACCTGACACCCCATTCCGTTGCGACGAACCCACGCCGCGTGCCTGCACGCGGATCCGGGTTTCTGCGCACGCACGTTTCCCCTCCCCTCTCAAACCCGAGGCATCACCACCATGAAGCGTTTCATCCCTCTCGTTGCACTGCTCGCCGTGCCCTTCTCCGCGCTGGCATCCGAAGGCGTCAGCTACACGTATGTCGAAGCCGGCTATGCCGCCAGCAGCATCGACAACGGCGGACCGGACGCCGACGGCTGGGCCGTCAACGGCTCCTATGCCATCAACGATTCCTTCCACGTCTACGGTGGTTACAGCGGCCAGAAGACCGACGACTTCGACTCGCCCGTCGGCCGCGTCGATGGCGTCGACATCGACCAGTGGAACGTCGGCGGCGGCTACCGTTACGCGATCAACCCCAACCTCGACCTGCTCGCGCGCGTTGGCTACCAGAAGGCCGACACGGACGACGTCGGCATCGCTGGGGCGAACGTGCTCGGCATCGATCGTGACGGATGGAATGTCGAGACCGGCGTGCGTGGCGCGATGAACGAGTACCTGGAAGGATACGCGCTGGCCGGTTACGAGGATTACGATCGTGCCGACGGCGAGTTCTACGCGCGACTCGGTGCGCAGGTGAAGTTCAACGACTCCTGGGGCATCAACGGCGAAGTGAAGTACGTGGACGACTACGTTGCGTACTTCGTCGGTCCGCGCATGAGCTTCTGATCCCGGCGTGCTGCAGGCGGCGGGCACCGGTCGACACCGGACCCGCCACGCAACCACGACCCCGCGTTCAGGCGGCCACCTGCATCTCCGTGGCGCGCAGTTCCTCGAGCACAGGCTGCAGTGCAACCACAGCGCCTGTGACGAGTTCCGCGATGTCCGCGCTCGCCGCGTTGCGCTCGCACGCTTCCTCCAGCACCCTCGCGCGCTCCGCCACTTCCCGCGCTCCGATGCAGGCCGCGGTGCCTCTCAGGTTGTGCGCCAGGCGCCGTGGCAGCATTGCATCGGCATCACCGCAGGCTTCGGTGAAAACACGCTCGAAATCGGCGTAGTCGCGAACGAATCCAAGCAGCAGCCGTCGATACAGCGCCGGATTGTGACCGCAGGTGGCCAGCCCGGCGTCGCGGTCAATCAATCCCTTGCCCACTGTCGCGGAAGAGGTTTCGTCCGATGTGGACACCGCCGGCGACGTAAGCCGCTCGCACGGCTCCATCCATCGCGACATGGTCGCGAGCATCGCATCGACGTCGATGGGCTTGGGGATGTGGTCGTTCATGCCGGCGGCCAAGGCCGCTTCGCGGTCGTCCGACATCGCGCTGGCCGTCATGGCGATGATCGGAATGTCCTTGAGCCCCAGTTCGGCGCGGATCCTGCGTGTGGCCTCGTAGCCGTCCATCACGGGCATCTGGCAGTCCATCAGCACGCCGTCGAAGAACGGATCCTCCTCGAGGATTCGAACCGCTTCGCTTCCGTTCCCGGCCCACACCACCTCGACACCCGCGCGGCGCAGAAGGTCCTGCGCGAGTTCGCGGTTCAGGTCGTTGTCCTCCACCAGCAGGATCCGACTACCGACCAGTGCCGTCACGACACCGCTCCGATCGCGCGTCTGGCGATTGCTGCGCGTGACCGCGCCCTCTCCGTCCAACGCGGCCGAGATCGCATCGCACAACGCCCACGGTGTCACCGGCCTGGCCAGGACGCCGTCGATGACGATGCCGGAGCGCGCGGCTTCCTCACGCACCTGTTCCGGGTCGGACGTCAGCACGATCACCCGCGCGCGTTCGCCAGCGACCATGAGGGGTCGCAGCGCGTCGATGCCACCCGTGCCCAGCACCGCCCAGTCCAGGAGGACTACGCCGCCGGCATCGTGCTTCGTGATGCCTTCGCTGATGCGAACGTCCATGCCCAGTTCCTGCGCCATTGCGACCAGCGCGTCAAGCGACGACCCCCGGTGTGCGACGACCGTGACCTTCAAGCCGGCCAGCCGCCCATGCGCCTCGCGCGCCGACGCGTGATGTCCGGCTCCGAGACGAACCTGCACATGGAAGGTAGAGCCCACGCCGGGCACGCTGTCGGCGCGGATCGTGCCGCCCATGCGTTCGGCGAGCCGCCGCGATATCGCAAGCCCCAGGCCCGTGCCCCCGAAGCGGCGCGTGGTGGAGGCATCGCCCTGGGTGAAGGATTGGAACAACCGCGACATCTGTTCGGCGTCGATGCCGATACCCTGGTCCTCGACGTGGAAATGCAACTCCACCTCGCCATTGCCGACCGATCGAAGCGGTTCGATGTCCACCACCACTGCGCCATGCGTGCTGAACTTGATCGCGTTGTTGGTAAGGTTCAACAGGATCTGGCCCAGGCGCACGGCGTCGCCCACCAGGACGGTGGGCAGGTCCGCTGGAATGCGGTACACCAGTTCCAGTCCCTTCTGCTCCGCGTTGAGCCCTGCGACGCTGCTGAGGTGGTCCAGCACCTCGCGCAGGTTGAACTCGACACGCTCCACGGTCATCTGGCCCGCTTCGATCTTCGAGAAATCGAGGATGTCGTTGATGATGCGCAGCAGGTTCCCGGCGGATCGATGGATCTTCTCGACGTAACCACGCTGCCGCGGTTCCAGCTCCAGCTGCAATGCGAGGTAGCTCATGCCGATGATGGCGTTCATCGGCGTGCGTATCTCATGGCTCATGTTGGCCAGGAAATCGCTCTTGGCGCGTGCTGCCTGCTCGGCCAGCTCCTTCGCATGCACCATCGAGGCCTGCGCGGCCAGTTGATCGGTCACGTCGATGAACCAGGCCAGTGCGCCCATCTCCCCGTCATGATCGATCGGCAGGTAGGTGGCCACGATGTCGCGCTCTCGACGCGCATGGTCGTACAGCTTCAGCTCCATGGCCGGCAGCAGTTCGTGGTTCGCCAGGCGCTCGCGCACACGGGCGCGGTCGGCGGGGTTCACGTACAGCTGTTCCGGGTCGTCGCCCACCCCCAGCCCGAAGGTTTCGACGAACTTGGGATTGACGAAGCGGATCTCGCTGGCGGTTGCCACGCCCGCACTCACGGGGCTGTGGTCCAGGATGTAGCGCAGGCGTTCCTCGCTCTGTTGCAGCGCGTTCTCCATCGCGCGCCGCTCGCTCACGTCGCGCACCGATGCACATACACAGGTGCCCCGCCCTTCGAGCTCAGGCAGGAAGGACAGGCCGATCTCCACCGACAGTTCGCTGCCATCCTTGCGTACGCCGCGCAGATCCGCGTTCGAGCCACCCATGCGGCGGGCGATGCCCTGCGCGAAGAACGCTTGCCGAAGCTCCGCATGGCGCGCTGAAGCGGACGCTGGAACCAGTTGTTCGACCTGGATACCCGCAAGCTCGTCGCGCCCGTACCCGAAGAGGGTTTCGAGTTTCGGATTGCACAGGAGAATGCGCCCGTCCTGGCCGACGATCATCATGCCGTCCGGCGCGGACTCGATGATGCCGCGATACCAGGCCTTGGCCGCCTCGATGGTGTGCTGCTGCGCTTCGAGTTCGCGCGTCTGCGCCTGCAGGCTTTCCGACTGCAGGGCCATCTGCTCCTGCTGCGCCTGGCTTTCCGTCAGCAACTGGCGCGTGCGTGCGGTGCGTTCGACGATCTCCACGTTCATCGCGAGGATCGGAAGTACCTCGCTCAACAGCTCCCGTTGGCGCGTGTCGAGTTCGCACCTCACCGCCAACTCGATGACGCCCAGCAGGCGTTTGCGCCGTACCAGCGGGAAGATGAGCAGTTGCGCGGGCGGCATCGATTCCAGCGCCGACACGATCTGCGGCGATTGTGACGGCCCGGGCACCAGCTGGATGGGCTTTCGATCCACCGCACACTGGCCGGCGAGCCCCTCTCCGAACGCGATCACGGGCGCGGCCCCGTGATCGGCATACCCACCCTGCCGGACCAGGCGGAGGTCTGCGTCGTTCGCGTACAGGACGCCCCGCCCGATTCCGATCAGCGGCGCCATGAGCGCGAAGAATCGTTGCGCCAGCTCCGGAAGATCGCTCGCCGTCTGCAGCTCGCCTGCGATCGCGGCGACCTGCGTCTTCACCCAGCGCTGCGCTGCGACCTGACGCGCCTGCGCCTGGAGCGACTCGATGGCGCGCGCGAGCGATCCGGTTTCGTTGGGGTAATGGGTGTACGGAATCTGCGCATCGAGCTCGCCCTTGCTCAGCGTATCCAATGAATGGCGGAAGGCTTCCGCAGGCCGGCGGATCGAGCGGCTGATGAGTGCGCCGAACACCATGCCGACCAGCAGCACGGCCGCAAGCAGCGCCAGCGTCGCACGGATGCCGTAGCGGTAACGCGCATCGGCTAGCATGACTTCCCGGTCGGCGCCTTCGCGCTTGGCGCCCACGACCCGCGCCAGCGCTTCACGGGCGTTGCCGGCGCTTTGCAGCAGATCCGGCGTCAGCAGGCGCAACGACGCATCGGCACCGATCGAAGGCGTCTGGCGAAGCTGCGCCACCACGGGCAGTGCCTGGCTTCGATAGTCGGCGAACGCCAGGTCGAAATCGCGAAGACCCGCCCGGGTCGTGTCGCGGAAGGCCAATGGCCGCGCCATCTCCACGTCCCTGCGCAGGTGCGCGTCCGCCTCGACGAACAGACGCAGGGCTTCGCTGCGTGCGGGACCGGGTTCGACCGTCACCGCCTGGCGCAGGTACTGACTCATGTCCGCCAGCGAAGCGCGCGCCGATTCCAGGTGCTGCAGTCCCACCAGGTCCATGTCGTACAACCGGCTGATGCGGTCCATCTGCTGCCGGTTGAGGGTCAGGCTGAACGCTCCCAGCAGCGCGACCAGCAACAGCATGCCGCCGAAACCGAGCTGCAGGCGCCGGGCCAGCGGAAGTCGTTCCAGGCGTTCGAGCAGTCGGTTCATTCGGGTGGTCTCCCCTCGACGTCCGCACGCTACGCGTGCGCGTTGGCCGACGGGGTTTCATCGCCGGGCATGAACTCGCTGGCGATGGCGTGGAACTCGTCCTGCGTGTGCAGGAAGGCATCGGTGACATCGGGATCGAAATCGATCGAACGACGCTCGGTAATGAACTCGACCACCTGCCGGTGCGGCATGCCGGACTTGTACGCTCGCCGGCTGCTGAGCGCATCGTAGACATCGGCGATCGCCATCAACCGCGCCGATACCGGAATGTCATCTCCGCGCCTGCCTTCCGGATAGCCGCTTCCGTTCCAGCGTTCGTGATGACTGTAGGCCAACTCCTTGGCGAGCCGGAGGAATGGGACTTCGATGCCCAGTTCGTCCTCGGCGCGCTGCAGCGCGTCGCGGCCCATCATGGGATGCGTCCTCATGACCGCGTACTCCTCGGCGGTGAGTCGGCCGGGCTTGCGCAGGATGCTGTCGGGAATGCCGATCTTGCCGATGTCGTGCAGCGGCGCCGACTGGACGAGCAGTTCCCGCGTAGCCGGGTCGAGCTGGCTGGCGAAGCGCGGGTGATCCTTGAGACGTTCCGCCAGCACACGCACGAAGTTCCGCGTCCGACGGCTGTGGCTGCCGGTCTCGTCGTCGCGGGCGTCGCCCAGCGACGTGAGTGCGAGGATCGTCACTTCCTGGGCCCGGCGCGTGTCGGCCGTGCGACGCGACACCTCGCGCTCGAGGAAGGCTTCCCGATCACGCAGCAGGTCGGCCGCTTCCTTGGCGCGCAGGTGCGCAGAGAGGCGGGCCGTCAGCAGCAACGGGTGGACGGGCTTGGTGACGTAATCCACGGCACCTAGTTCGAGCCCGCGCGCCTGCTCGCGGACATCGTCCATCGTCGTGAGGAAGATCACCGGCAACTCGCGCGTGGCCTCGTCCTCCTTCAGGCGCTTGCAGACGTCGAACCCGGTGCAATCCGGCAGCATGATGTCGAGCAGCACGATGTCTGGCAGATCGCGTTGCAGCAGATCGAACGCCGCGCTTCCGGATTCCGCCGTCAGTACGCGGTACGACGAGGAAAGGAGCTCTTCCAGGAGCAGGCGGATGACAGGATTGTCATCCACCACCAGCACCGTCGCCCTCGTGTCGATGCCTTCCATGTGTCGGTCTCCGCGCCTGCCGGGAGCCGGTCGCGCTCGCTGGGCCGATGCTCTCCCTGTGGCGTAAAGGACGCGTGAAACCGTCGCGCCGACGGCGGGCTGCACTCACCCTCCTTTCACCCTGCGAGGGGAGACTTCGATCACCCTCGCGCCGACGGGTCTGCATCCCGCGCTGTGACCGTCACTCGAACAGTTGCGTCGTGCCTGACGGCAGCCTGCCTGTGCGCCGTCACGCCATCGCACGCGCGCGATCCGGCCGAGACCGCGCGGCAACTGACGCAGGAAGGCCGCGTCGCGCTGCACTCGGGCGACCGTTTCCTGGCACTTCGGAAATTCGCGATGGCACACGAGCTGCAGCCGGCGGATCCGGACATCCAGCGCGCCATGGCCGATGTACTGATGGAAATGGGGGCGCCGCAGGGCGCGGCACGGCTCCTGCCGTCATCAGGTTTGGGCGTTCCTGCCCGCCAGGCCGCCGAGCAGGTGCGTTGGGCGACGCAGGTGAACGACCCCGACCCCGCGCGCCATTTCGACGCGACCGATGCCGCCATCGCCCGCCTGCAATCCCTCATCGTGCAGGCGCGCGCGTTGCAGCCACCGGACCCGGGGCTGGTGCGCAGACTGCAAGGCGACATGGTGGTTGCGCTGCGCGATCGCGAGCGGTGGAACGACACCGTGATGCTCGCCGACGAGTTGCAGCAGACGGCCCCGTTGCCTTCGTACGTGCGCCAGGCACAGGCCGACGCCCTGCTCGCACTGCGACGTCCCCAGGAGGCGCTGGTCGCATACGAGGAGGTCCTCGCAACGGACCCTGCTTCCCGCGACGCGCGCGTGGGCCTGTTCTATGCACAGGTCGAGAGCGAGGACTTCGCCTCGGCCTTCGCCACTGCCGACACACTCGCCGCGCAGGGCGCACCCCAGCGCCGCATCGGCGTCTCCGTCGTGGCGCAACCCGATTCCGATTGGCTCGATGCGCAGGTGCTGCGTGCGCAGGCGCGCCGTTACGGGGACATGCCGACGCAGGCGTGGAACATGCTGCACCCGCTCGCCGATGCGGCACCGGCCGCGGCGTACCTGCGCGTCGAACAGGGCGAAATCGCGGCCGCACGCGGCTGGCCACGCCTGGCACACGAGGAGGCTCTTATCGCATGGAGCCTGGCGCCATCCGCACCCGGCATCCAGCTGGAACTCGCGCAGGCGGAATGGCGGCGGCGCTATTGGGACAGCGCGGACCGACGCGTTCGCGAAGCAGCCGTTCTGCGGCCGGATAATCCACGTGTACAGAGCATGCTGGCCGATATCGAAGCGCACCACGACGCACAGTCGCTAGTGTCGTTCGAACCACGCCAGGCCGATGGCGGCGGACGTAACGCGCCCGGTGATGGCATGCGGGGGACGGTGCGAATCTACTCTCCGCCGCTTGCCGAGCGATGGCGCCTGCTGGCCGCCGCCGAACGGGAGGTCGATCGACCCGAAGGCGAGAAGTTGACTCGCGACCGTTACGGCGCTGGCATCGAAGGACGTTGGCCGGACGTGACCTTCGAACTGGTGGGATGGGACAACCGCGGCCTGCTGGACCACGGCGGTGCCGATGCCAGCCTGCAATGGCAACCGGACGACCACTGGACCTTGCACGGCGCATTGCAGGCGTTCTCCGCCGACACGCCGCTGCGCGCCGTGCAGGCGGGCGTGCGCGCCGATGCGGCCGCGGTGGGGGCGACGTACGCATGGGACGACGAGCGCGTCGCCTCCCTGTCGCTGACGACGATGGACTTCACCGATGGCAATCGCCGCTGGCAGGCGACGCTGGACTACGCCGCGGCGGTGGTCGTCCGGCCGCGTCTCAGCGTGCTGCTCCGCCCTGCGCTCTACGCATCGCGCAATTCGCTGCGCGACGCACCGTACTTCAATCCTGAGCGCGACGCCTCGCTCAGCCTCGCGGCCGATGTCCGCCACCTGATCTGGCGAAGCTACGAACGGAGCCTGCGCCAGCGACTGGTGGCGACGGTCGGCGGCTACCGGCAATCCGGCTTCGGCAGCGACATCGTGGGTGGCCTGGCGTACTCGCAGACCTACGCTCACACGCCACGCACCGAATGGGAATACGGCATCGCCTGGGCCCAGAACGTCTACGACGGCGATGCCGAGCGGTCATGGACCGCGTTCGTCCGGCTGGACCAGAGGTTCTAGGCGATGAAGCGAATGCGATCAACGATCTACTGGATATGCATGCTGCTGTCGCTGGCGACCGTCAGCGCCAACGCGATGGCGCAGGCGCCCCAGCGCTTCGTGTCCATCGCGCTGCACGACGTGGTCGATACGCCAGCGGAACTCGACGGCGACAGCGTGACCAGCGACCGCCTCGTCGCGCTGTTCGAATGGCTCGCCGGCAACGGTTGGACGGCGATTTCGCTGGACGACATCGAGCGCGCGCGACAGGGTATCCAGCCCCTCCCCCCTCGCGCGGTGCTGCTGACCGCGGACGACGGTCGCCGCAGTCTGTACACGCGCGTGTATCCGCTCGCACTGGCCTACCGTACGCCCATCGTGGCGGCACTCGTCGGTGAATGGATGGACACGCCGGAGGACGGAACGATCGCATACGGCCCTCAGCGTCTTCCGCGTTCGGCGTTCATCACCTGGGAGCAGGCCCGTGAGATGCAGGCATCCGGGCTCGTGGAGTTCGCCTCGCACAGCCATGCGCTGCACGATGTGGTGATCGCGAACCCACAGGGCAACCCGCTGCCGGCGGCGCAGAACCTGCGGTACGCAGATGGTCGCTACGAAGGCGTCGCCGCGTTCCGCTCGCGCATCGGCAATGACCTTACCGTTTCGCGCGATCGCATACGGCAGGAGTTGGGAGCGGCGCCGCGCGCGATCGTCTGGCCTTACGGGCGCTACAACCAGGACGGGCTCGACGCCGCCACCGCGGCGGGATTCCGCTACGCGCTGACGCTGACACCTGCGCCGGCCGACGCGACACGGCCGTTGGAAATCGGCCGTTTCCTGCCTACCAGCGATCCGACACTCGGCATCGTGGTAGCCAATCTTCGTTTCGAGGATCCGTGGCCGTCGGCGCGCCGCATCGTCGAAGTCGATCCCGCACAGCTGGTAGGTGCGGACACGCAGAACACCAACCAGAGACTCGGCCGGATCATCGATCGCCTGGTCAAGCTCGGCGCGACGCACGTGGTGCTGGACGCAGCGACACTGTCCGCCGACGGCCGCATCGTCAGCGCATGGTTCCCCAACTCGCATGTGCCCGTGCGCGACGACGTGCTGTCCCGCTTCTCCGCGCAGATGCATTCACGTGCGGGCGTGGACGTGGTGGTGCGCCTGCCGCACGCCGCCGTGCTGCGCACGCTCGGCGACCGTCAACGGGCATTGGCGCTCTATGGCGAGCTCGCCGCGCACGTGCCGTTCGAGGCGCTGCTGCTAGAGGACGTGCCTGCATTGGGCGACGACATGGCCCGCGCGAGCGATGCGCCGTGGGATGTGCGCCGCCGTCGCGAGGCCAGTGCGACGTCGGCCTGGCCGCATGCCGATGCATTCGCACTGGAAGCATTCCGCGTGGCCGAACGGGCGAGACCCGAGCTGGCCCTGTACTGGCTGGCGCCGCCGACGCACCGGCTCGACCAGCCCTCTGCCCTGGCCGACGTCACACTGGTCCCGCGCGCCGTGAACGTCCCACCGGGCGACATTCCTCCCCTCCATGTCCCGTTGTCGCGACGCATCGGCGTGTGGTGGACATTGCCCTCGCCTGCGGACGCACGCGTGCTCGTGTCCGCCATCCGCGCGTACCAGATTCGTGGTGGCACGGTGTTCGGCTGGCGTCCGGACGATCCGGCAGCCGATATGCCCATGGCAGCCGCCGTCGCACCCGCGTTCTCGTCGCGCGAAGCGCCAGGTCCTGGAGTGGTGCCATGACATGGTCCGCGTTCGAGCTGGCCTTGGCCATCCTGTGCTTCGGTTATCCCTTCGTGATGGCGTGGTACTGGGCGCTCGGCGGAATCATGTTCCATTGGCTGCGCGAACGCGGTGAGCCCGATGTCGACTCGCCTCCGCCGCTGCATTTCTACCCGCCCATCACCGTGCTCGTGCCGTGCCACAACGAAGAGCACCAGGTGGAGGAAACGTTCGCTGCGCTGGACAACGTCATCTATCCAGAATTCGAAGTCGTGGCCATCGATGACGGCTCCAGCGACGCGACGGCCGAACGCCTGGACGCGCTGGTGGCACGCTACCGGCGGATGCGCGTGGTCCACCTCGCCCAGAATGCAGGCAAGGCCACGGCAATGAACGTTGGCGTGCTCGCGGCCCGGCACGAACTGGTCGTGTGCATCGATGGCGATACGCTGATCGATCCCCACGCGCTGACGTGGTTCGTCCGTCGCTTCCAGAACAATCCGCTGCTCGGCGGTATCACCGGAAATCCGCGCATACGCAACCGCACCACGCTGATCGGCCGTCTGCAGGTGGGCGAGTTCTCCAGCATCGTCGGCCTGATCAAACGCGCGCAGAACATCTACGGATCGCTGTTCACGGCATCGGGGGCAATCTGCGCGTATCGCAAGCGCGCACTGCGGGACGCGGGCTGGTGGTCCTCACGAACGCTCACCGACGACGTGGATCTCAGCTGGCGCCTGCAGATGGCGGGCTGGTACATGGCATTCGAACCCAAGGCGTTGGCCTGGATCCTCACCCCCGAGACGCTGGGCGGACTGTGGCGTCAGCGACTGCGCTGGAGCGAGGGCGGATCCAGCGTCGCACTGAATGCCACGCCGCAACTGCTCAGTGGTCGCGGCCTGCGCATGTGGCCGATCTGGTTCAACTGGCTGGTATCGATCGCATGGGCCTACGCGATCGTCGTGATGTTGACGGCGGGCCTGCTGCACGCGCTGGGATTTGGCAAGACCTTCGGGCTGCAGGGCATCGGCTTCCTGCCCGGGGATTTCGGAATCATCCTGGCCATTCACTACCTGATGCAGGCGTTCCTGGCCGCCGCGCTTGACCGCCGCTACGAGCATGGCGTGATGCGTACGCTGTTCTGGGTGGTGTGGTATCCACTGGTGTTCTGGGTGTTGCAGGCGGCGACCTCCGTGATCGGCCTGCCGCGCGCCTTGCTGCGTCGACGCGATGGGCGCTGGATCAGCCCTGACCGGGGGCTCCGCTGATGCGGTGGCCTCCTCTCATCGAGCAGGCGGACCTGCCGTTGTGGGCCAGGATCCGCGACACCGCGCTCACCGTGCTGGTGTGGGGCCTGCTGGCCTGGCTGCTGAAGGACGGGCTTCTCGTCCTGTTCTATGCGCTGCTCGACACCGTGGGCATCGGGCACCCGCCACCGCCATGGACGCGCGGTAGGCTGCTGCGGATCCTCGTTCCCTTCATGACTCTGGTCGCGTTCCTGATGGCATGGCTGGTGGCCTTCTCCATCGCGCGGTGGAAGTTGCTGACCGACACACGCGATTCGAGCACGCAGCCCGGTCCGCTGCCCCTCGAAGAGCAGGAGCAGGCGTTCGGTGTGCCTCCCGCATCGCGCATCCAGCTGCAGCAATCGCGCATTGTCACGGTGTCCGTGGGCACGGACATGCGCGAGCTGCGCGTGCAGGAACGCACGCCGCGCGACGCCTGAAACGGGGCGTCGCGTCGGCGGCTCCGGAGGGCGGCCCTGCCCAGCTCCGTCCGGTCAACCGCCAGACTTCGCCGCCTGCAAGTGACGAATACCCGTGTATGCGGCGGCAACCAGTTGCCTGAGTGCCATCGCATCCACGTCCTGTCCCGGCCTCAGCTTCACATGCCGCATGAATTTCCCGCTGCCTTCAAGCAGGCGCTGCGGATCATCCAGCTCGGGCCCGAGGAAGAAGCCAACATTGACGTGATGGGTGAATGCATTCACGTATCCGAACGCCGCATCGCCGACGCATGCCGTCGGATGTCCATCGTGCAGCAGCTCCCGAACGTCGTCGCCACAACCGCGCATGACCTCGAACCACTCCTGCGCGATGGAGCCCAGCGGCCCGGTGTGTCGCCGCATCCAGTCATCGACCGCCGGATCCCGCTTCACGGCGCTCGGAAATCGCATCAGCCGGCTCATGACTACCTCCCAGAAGCGGACATCGCTCGCCTGTCCGACAGCTGATCCAAACCGCACCACGAAGCGGCCTCGACCTGGACAGTGTCAGGAGTGGCCTTCGGAAAGACCGAGTGCCACTTGCCCAGGCGACAGCGGCCTTGCACTCGTTGACGGAATTCTTCCGGCTCCAAGGCAGGCAACGCTTTTCCCCTCATACGGAGGGTGGGGTTAGACGCCTAGTCGATGACCGCTTTGGGTCGAAAGCGGACATTAGCACCCGCTCCTACCCCAATGTCCGCTATCGGCCAGCACGGCCGCAATGCTGCGGGCAACCACCGAGCTATGCTTCATCTTCATCATCGAAATGGATGACACCAATCCCATCGGCTTGCAGCGGCCGAGTTGCACCTAAGGCTCCAGCTGCGCACCGCTCGTTGTAGTGCTCAACCATCCGAGCAAGCGTATTGTTCAAGTAGATCACACTATCGAGCAGCTCATCAGGAAAATGCGGGTTGTCGATATTCCTCATCCATAGCTTCGCGTTATCACTTGCGATGCTAGCCAAGGAAGCAGTGTGTCGCCATGCAGGCAAACTGCCGGCGCCCCTCTTGTGGGCAAGCGCACTATGGTGAGATTCGTTTCACAGCTCAGTATTTCGGCCTTCATCATCACTTCCCCTTGGGTTCGAACTTGATGCTCGGGCCAGAAGCGGACCTCATCCGCCAATGTGTTTCCGCACCTCATCGAGAGAACCGAAGTACGGATTTGAGTCCAAGGCCTTGGCCGTGTGCAGAGTTACCGCCAGCCGTCCGGCCTCGACAGCTTGTTCGAGGACGTAGGTCCCGCCGCCAACGAAATTTCCGGAGCGCTCTACAGGCTCGATAAAACGAGGGTCAAGGGCTGCTCCATTCTCATCCCAGAAGAGCCATCCGCCGGACTCGACGTCAATGCCTTCGCAGTAGTCCGTCAGCGCGGTCACGCTTGCGAACACATGAAGCATCAGATCATCGGTAGCGAGAGCGAAGTACATTCTGGTAGTCCCGATGTCTGCTTTGAGTCGAAAGCGGACATTAGCACCCGTCCCCGCCGGCTACCCTGCCCCAATGTCCGCTACCGGCAAGAAGCGGTGATTTAGTAGTCATCAATCGCTTCACCAGGACCAAGTGCCTGGCCGCCAAGCGTCATGTTGTTCACTTCGGACGCTTGTTGAATGTAGAACGTAATCTGGCCCATCCCACCGTCGCCAACGCAATCGCTGGTGGCATGGAAGTGCTGATCCGGGTCGGCCTTGATCATTTGCAACGAGGCGATGAGTTGGTCGATGTCTTGGGCCGACAGCCCAATTTCAACCTCAACCCAACCGTTCTTCCAGTCTTCCAACGACGCTCTCATCTATGCCGATCCAGTGTCCGCTTTGGGTCGAAAGCGGACATTAGCACCAGGTCCCGCTTTCCGCCCTGCCCCACTGTCCGCTATCGGCCATTAGCGGACGTCTGCGAACAGCTGCTTTTCGACCTCTGCGATGAAAGCCCGGACAGATGGATGCCGGCGCACCCACCGATCGCGTCGATCGCCCACGGGTGCCCCCGGTCAATGCCTCACGCGGCCATCGCCCACCCGCCGTTGACGAACAGGGAGAGCCGCGCGTGGTTGCAATCCGGGCGCGGGGCTGCGACAACGACGGACCTCAGATCGGGTCCGACCATGTCCTACGTCCGCTGCGTTCGCGGTATCGCCTCCGGCGTCGAGTATTCCGCCGACGTCCCGATGAACCTCGATCCCGTCGACGGCCGGCCGGTCGAGATGGTGCTCGACCTCGAGCGACTGGCGCGCGAGAAACCAGATGCGGCGTGGTATCGCCCGCAGCGTCGCGACCTGTGGCGCTTTGGCGCGTTGATGGCGCTCGATGCCGACGATCCGGTCGACGCCGCGCATCTCGTCCCGCTCGGCGAAGGCGCGACGCCGCTGCTCGATTACTCGACGCATCCGGTCGCGGCAAAGGCAGGCCTCGCGCTCCAGCTCAAGGACGAAGGCAAGGCGCATCCCGGCCACGGCGCGAACCCGACGCAGAGCTTCAAGGATCGCGGTATGGCGATGGTCGCCGCGCAGGCGCGACGCCTGGGTCTGACCAGGCTCGCGGTGCCGACGCAGGGCAACGCCGGCGATTCGCTAGTGCGTTATGCGCTCGAAGGCGGACTGAGCGTCGTTGTCGCAATGCCGGATGACACGCCGATGCCGATTCTCGGCGGCGTCGCCGCAGCCGCCAAGCGCTATCCCGATCGGGTGATGCTTGAGCTGGTCGGCCCGACCATCCGCGAGGCCGGCGCGTTCCTCAAGGAGCGCTACATCCCAAATGGCTGGTTTTCCGTCGCGACGTTCCAGGAGCCGGGGTGGCGGATCGAGGGGAAGAAGTCGCTCGGCCTCGAACTCGCTGAGCCGGTGCCGGGCGAAACACGCTGGTCGTTGCCCGATGCGGTGATCTATCCCACCGGCGGCGGCACCGGCGTGCTGGGCATGTGGAAGGCGTGGGACGAGCTCGAGGCGCTCGGCATGATCGGTGCGCGACGCCCGCGCATGCTGTGCGTGCAGAGCGCACGAACGGCCCCGCTCGTGCGTGCGTTCGACGACGGCGCGCCGGACACGACAGTTGTCGAGGCGGGCCAGACCCTCGCCGTGGGTCTCAACGTGCCCGGCGGCGTCGGTCATTTCCGCGTGCTGGACATCATCCGGGCGAGCGGTGGCGCGGCGGTCGCGGTCGATGAAGCTGAGATCGAAACCGAACTCGCCGCGACGTGGCGCCGTACGCACGACTGGATCTCGCCGGAGGGCGCAGCCTGCCTCGCGGCCCTACCGCAGCTACTCGATCGCGGCCTCGTCCGGAGCGGCGAGCGAGTGGTCGCGGTCAACACCGGCTCCAGCGAGAAGTACCTGCCGACGCTGCGCCACCTGCTATGACGGCGCCGGAACTGATCCGATCACAACCCCCGCATTCATCCGAGCCGCGAGCATGGCGGCTTTGGGTCGGAAGCGGACCTTGCCCGCCTCCGCCCGGATGTCCGCTATCGGTCAGTAGTGAACATTCGACGACGTCGCTACCACACCGATGAATGCCGCTCTGGCTTGAGCTGGCAGTCACGCGTGCATCTGAACGACGCACCCCCACCCGTCGTAATCGAGCCCGAACAACTCACATACGCACGCCATGAATCCGGATACTGACTGGATCGCGTGCTGCTCGATGGGCATATGGACAATCACCAGGATGCTGGGCGAATCGTCCAGGTCCTGGGCGGTCGCGACCCCGTACTGATAGTCGTTGATGAAACTGGCAACCGTGGTCGCCTTCTCTGCGGAGGGAGCGCGAAGCAGGAACTCGACGTCGCGCGCGATGCCAAACTGGTCCCCCTGTGCATCGAGCTTGCGGAGCAGGTCAGTGTCCGCGACAGCGGTTTCCATCAATGTGTCGATTACGGCCATAGCCCTAAGCCTGTCCTGATCCGACCCACAGGTCTGGCGGCATGCCTTGCACACAAGCAACCGTCGGTTGGGCCGATTGTGTCGGAACGTATCGCAACCCGCATGTCCGCTTTGGGTTGAAAGCGGACACCAGGATGGCTGCGGATCGCGCGGCGCCGACTTACCAGGCCTTGCTGGCAGCCTGGTCGGCCGCCTGCACCGTCGGCACGAATGCGAGCTCCGCGCCGCCTTCATCGTGAAGCATCCAGCCGCCGCCTTCGCCGCTGGGCTTGAAGGTCACGGTCTGGCCCACGCGGAAGGCCGCGGCGGGATCATCATCGCGATGCGGCCAGCGCAGCGTGGAGGTCTCGTCCTTGCCCTGCTGGTGCGCGACCAGTTCGACTTCGCGCCCGCCATCGGCCGTGGTGCGGACCGCGGTCACCTGCATCGGAGGGAGCGCGGCGGCGCCCGGCTTGCGGTCGATCGGGGCGCTCTTCTCGGACAACGCGGTCGCAACCGAAGCCGACAGGAACAGCGGCGTGGCCAGGCCCAGCGACAGATACAGCACGGACTCGTCCGACGGATCCATGGGCTCGCCGGCATAGGCGGGCGGCAGCGCCATGGCAGCGCCCAGCGCGCATGCGACCACCAGCGAAACGAACGTCTTCATGGGGCACTCTCCTGCGTGGCCGGCTCCGCCGGCGGATGGGGAACCGGGAAGTCGCGCTGCAGCAGCGACTTCGCCTGGAGGAAATCGAAAACGGACTCCACCGTGACCACCGAATAGTCGCCGCCGATGCGCTCGCCGGCAGGATGGTCGGTGACGGCGACGTGGTCGCTGAAGAATCGCGCGCCGATGCGTTCGTGCAGCTTCAGATGAAGGCGCGAAGGCTGGTAGTTGTTGCCGCGCAGCCAGCCTTGGACGGATGCGCGGTCGATCCGGGTGTCGGCGCCGGGGTCCATCGCGGCTGCGGCGATGACCTCGAGGATCCACTGGTTGGAGTTCTGGTACTGCGTGCCGAACGGATAGGCCACCATGCTGTAGCGCGGCTCATGCAGCGAGCGGGCACGCGCGGCCGGCGCAAGCAACCATTGGTGCAGGCGATGCGACAACGCGGGTTCGAACACGCCCACCCGCACGTCGCTGTGCAGTGCGCTCTCGCCAACGAAGTTGGCCAGGCCTTCCTGATACAGCGTGGACCGGTCCGTGCGGCAACGGTTGAGCAGATGCACCACGCGCCACGTGCCTTCCGGCTCGCGCATCGCGAGCGCGAGGTGGCTGTGCTTCAGACCGTAGCGCGACAGATCCTGCCCACCGCGAGCCAGCAGCACGACGTCGTGCCCGTCCAGACCGTCCAGTGCACGCTCCACACGGATGGCCATGTCGAACATGGCCTGCGTGGCCTGCGGGGTCGGATAGCGCTGGCCGCATGCCGGAGCGGCGAAGGCGGCGGTTGTGATGCAACCGGTCACCAGTAGAGCCAGCGCCACGCCCTGCATCGACCTGCGCCAATATCGCTTCCCCATCGCCCGTTCCCTGTGCGCCCCCGGACGCCGATTGTCTCAGAGGTCCGCCGGTGTCGCATCTGGACAGGCCAGGCAGCCGACAGAACGTTTCTGCCTTGCGCGCTTCCGCATGCCAGACATCGTCCATTCACCTCTGATACGGCGCGCCTCACGCCTCGGCGACGGCCCGCGCGCGATCATCGGACCCTCCACCGGGAAGCATTCCCATGCAGGGCGCATCCCCTACTTCGCCGGTCACCGGCGAACTGTCGAATCACAAGGTGGCCGCGGTATTCGCATCCCCGCACGTGGCGCAGCAGGCCGCGGACGCGGTCTTCTCCGAGCTGTCGCTGGGCGCTGCGCAGGTGCAGCTGATCCGGCCCGATGAACCCGAAGCGCGTTCCAGTCGCAAGCTGGAACCGGAAAGCCACGGCATCTGGCGCACGATCGTGGTCGCCCACATACGCCTGGGCATCGCAGGCGCCGTACTGGGCGCGCTGGCGTTCGCCGTGCTGTACGCGATGGGTTTGCCCTTCGTCGTCAACTCGGCGGTTGCCGCGTTGCTGGTGCTGGTGTTCTTCGGTGCCGTGGGCGGATTGATGCTGGGCGGCCTGGTCGCGCTTCGCCCGGACCACGACCGCTACGTCGAAGCCGCACACGAAGCCATGGCCACCGGCCGTACCACCGTGGTGGTGCACGCACTCAACGCTGAACAACGCTCACGGGCAGCGGATTTCCTCCGCTCCCGCGGCGGCGACGTGACTTCGACGCTGTAATCGGCCGTCAGCGGCGAACCTTCAGCCGCTGCATCCGCCGCAGCACACCGATGGCAGCTGGGTGATGTGCTCTGGCGCCACGGGTTGCCCGGCCATCAGCAGCACGGAGGCAAGCGTGCGGAGGTTGAATGCACCCGCGACGCGAAGCATCCCCTCCTCCTGATCGACCAGCGCGGCCGGGTCGACCGCACGCAGCGCGTCCTCGATGACGCCGAGGTCCGGTGCCGTCCCTGCGATCTGAACAATGAATTCCATGACTTCCTCCTCTCGGGTCGTTCCGTTCACGCCGCCCGCGCGAATGCGCGGATGCGGCCGGACAGGTAATCGAAGTAGCGATCGATGTAGCTGATGCCGTTGTTCGCATCGATCAGGTACGGGTTCATCAGCGTATGGCGCAGGATCACCAGGTGATCTGTGGCGGCGCCCATCGACGTCGGGTCCAGGTCCAGCGCGCCCAGGATGCGTCGCAGTCGTCGCTCGCCCAGGGACGCCGCGCGCAGCGTCGTCATCGAACCGAAGAACTCCTTCACCTGCAGCGGACGCGCCGGATCGCAGCGCAGGTCGTCGTGCAGCGTGCGGACGAAGCGGTTGGCGTGTTCGACATCGCGATTTCCGGCGAGGTTGATCGCCACGCACACCAGGTTGCTGTCGGGCGCGAAGGGAACGCACAGGTGCGCGACATCCGAAAGCTCGTGCGCGGCCTGCTCCGCACGGCGACGGAACGCCTCGGCGGCCAGCACGGTCTGACGCGGCAGCTGGCCGAACTGCGCATGGTCCAACGGCAACACCTTGTGCATGACGTAGACCGCGGCGGCCGATGCCCCCGCTTTCGATCCTTCGGGGATGTACTGGCCGAGCTGGCGGAAGCGCGTCATGTAATCGTCCGCGGCCGGGCCGTTGAAGACGTAGTCCGCCTCTTCCGAGAGCAAGGTCATCGCACGATGATCGCGGCAGACGAAAGCGCCCGCGCCGTATGGCAGGTAGCCCAGCTTGTGAGGATCGACCGTCACCGAATCGGTACGTCCCAGCGCGGCGAACGCGGCATGCACGGCTTCACCAGGGAAGTTCTCCAGCCCTTCGCCCACTTGCGCGCGCGTGCGCAGCGAGCCGTCGGGGTTGCGGAACATGGTCGCCAGATAGCCGCCCCATGCCGCATCGACATGCACACTGAAACCCAGCCCTTGTGCCTGGAAGCGGTCGCGCGCATCGACGATGCGGTCCACCGGATCGATCATGCCGTGCTCGGTCGTGCCGAGCACACCGACAGCCATCAACACCGGCTGACGCGCGCGAACACAGCGCTGCAGCGCTTCCTCCAGTGCGTCCGCGTCCAGGCGCATGTCGCGCTCGGGAAGCAGCGAGAGCTGCGCGCGCCCGAGTCCGAGCAGCTTGAGCCCCTTGCTCCAGGAATAGTGCGCGGTGACCGGCGCATAGACGCACGGTACGCGCAACGTGGGATGACGGGAGAAGAAGCCGGTGAGCCCCAGTGTTTCGATGCGCTCGGATTGCACGCGCACTCGCCAGCGCGTCGCGTCCTCGGGCGACAGCGTGGCCAACCATTGCTGCCATTGCTCGACCAGCGCGATGCCATCGTCCACGCTGAGGTTGAAGGCCTGCCAGTCGTCGTCGAAGGCATCGCACGCACCGGCCATTTCCACCGCGACGCCGGACGCGCGCAGCGCCACGGGGAACGCCTTCAGGGCCAGTGCCAGCCGCAGCGCCTGATAGTTCGCGACGGTGCCGCCCGAGGTGAGATGTCCGAACGCGCAACCGCGCTTGTCCGGGTCGGCGGGATAGCCCAGCATGCGCGCCAGTTGCAGGCCGACCTTGACCTCCAGGTCCACCGTCACCGGCGCGGCATCTTCACAGACGTTGTTGGGGTTGTACGGCAGTGTCAGCAGTTGCGCGGCCAGTCCCGGCAACAGCAGGTCGGAGGCCATGTGGCCGATGTAACGCGGGCTGTGGAACGGCACCGAGCGCTTCAGCGCCGCCGACAGCGCATGCAGCTCGCGGCGCATGCGTGCTTCCAGTTCGAGGTACGCGGGGTGCTGGGCTGCGCCGGTCGGAATCGCCGGGGGATCCTCGGGATGGAAGTTGCGCCGCCAGTAGACGTGGTCGCGCAGGAATTCCACCACCAGCTTTTCCAGCAGCGTGTCGTTCTCGCCGTAGGGCCCGAGGAAGCAGGCATGCAGTGCCTGCGGCGTGAGCGCGTTGGCCGGCGGGGGATCGGAAGGGGTCTGGAACGTGTCCACGCGGGTATCCGTCGAAGCGATACCTGCAGCCTAGGCATCGCCACGCGCGGCGCGCTGATCCAGATCAAGTCGGCAGGCGGACGCCTGGACCTTCACGCTCGAATGAAGGCACCGAGGCCGCCATGGCGTCGTTCCGCCCGCCCTCGGCATGCACGACGGGGACGTCGATCGCCTCGCCGTCCAGCGCCCGCGCCAGTGCGGCGTCGGCCTCGCGCGTGTCGATGCCATGCCGCTCGTACCACTCGGGCTGGTAGTAACTGTGTGAATAGCGCTCCCCGCCGTCGCACAGGATGGTCACGATCGAGCCGTCCTCGCCCGCCGCGCGCATCGCCCAGGCGGCACGCAGCACGCCGACGAAATTGGTGCCGGTCGATCCGCCGACGCGACGCCCCAGGCGTGCGCTGACCTGGCGCATCGCGGCCAGACTCAGGGCGTCGGGCACCTTCGCCATGGCATCGATGCAGGTGGGAATGAAGCTGGGTTCCGGACGCGGGCGACCGATGCCCTCGATGCGCGAGGTTCCCGCGCAGGCCGATGCATCCCCCCTCCCCCGCCCGACGCTGGCAGCGTAGTGATCGAAGAACGCGGAGTGTTCCGGGTCCACGCACAGCGTGCGTGTGTCGTGGCAGCGATAGCGCAGATAGCGCCCCAACGTGGCCGCGGTACCGCCGGTGCCGGCACCGCAGACGATCCACGCGGGCACCGGATGCGGTTCCAGCGCCATCTGCCGGAAGATCGACTCGGCGATGTTGTTGTTCGCGCGCCAGTCGGTGGCGCGTTCGGCGTAGGTGAACTGGTCCATGAAATGCCCACCCGTCGCCCGCGCCAGTTCGCGCGCATGCGCGTCGATGCTGGCGGCATCGTCGACGAGGTGGCAGGTGCCGCCCTGGAACTCGATCGCGGCGACCTTCTCCGGCGACGTGTGCGCCGGCATGACCGCGATGAAAGGCAAGCCCAGCAGCCGCGCGAAGTAGGCCTCGGACACGGCCGTGGAGCCGCTGGAGGCTTCGACGACCGTACTGCCCGCGTGCAGCCAGCCGTTGGCCAGCGCGTACAGGAACAACGAACGCGCCAGGCGATGCTTCAGGCTGCCGGTGGGATGGCTGGACTCGTCCTTGAAATAGACATGCACACCCGGATACGCCGGCAACGCCAGCGGGATCAGGTGCGTGTCGGCGGAACGGTTGAAGTCCGCCTCGATGCGCGCCACGGCGGAGGCGACCCAGTCGCGACGGATCATGAGTACGTATTCCCCATTCTGCAGGCCAGGTCGCCCGCTCGCGCGGGCGACCCTCGCCACCGGCTTACTTGGTGACGGTCAGCTTGCCCTTCATGAGCATCGAATGGCCCGGGAAGCTGCAGAAGAACGTGTAGTCGCCGCCGGCGGTGAGCTTCTTGCCGGGGAAGGTGACCTTGGTCTTCTCGCCGCCGCCCACCAGCTTGGTGTGCGCGATCACGCGCGCGTCGTTCGCGGCGATGTAGTTGTTCGCAGCGCCCGCCTTGATGCCGTCGCGCTCGATCGCCTGCATGTCCTTGGTGGCGCTGATGACCACGTTGTGGCCCATCGCGGCGGCCGGCATCTTGCCGGTGTGGGCCAGCTCGATGGTGATGGTCGGGCACGAGGCCGACACGGTGGCTTCCTTCAGGTCGAACTTCATCGCATCGTCGCCCTTGAGCGAGATCGTGCAGTTGCCGGCGGCCTGGGCATGGCCCGCGGCGCCCAGCAGGCCGAGTACGAGAATCGAGGTGGACAGGATCTTCATGGCAACTCCTATGAAACGTGGGTGAAAGGATGGGTGGATCGGATCAGGGGGCGGCGGCCAGCGTCTCGCGGACCTTGTCCACGAAAGCCGCATCCGGTTGCAGCCCGGTCACTTCGCTGCGTGCGACGATGCGGCCCTCACGGTCCAGCAGGATCAGCACGCTGGTGTGGTTGAACGTACCGTCCGGCTGCGCGCGGTAGCGGACGCCCAGCGCCGCGGCGAGCGTACGGACGTCGCCGTCCGACGGTCGCAGCAGGTGCCAGCGGTCGAGGTCGAGCTGATGCGTGGTTGCCACCTCCCTCAGCGCCGCCGGCGTATCGCGCGCCGGATCGATGCTGAGCATTGCCAGATCCAGCCCAGCGTACTCCTGCGGCGTTAGGCGCTTCTGAAGGGCCTTGCCGGAGGCCACGATGAGGGGGCACATCAGGTGGCAGTTGGCATAGAACATCGAGACCACGGCAGGCCGCCCGCGCAGGTCCTGCCAGGCGACGGTGCGCCCGTCCTGGTCGGTCAGCGAGGACTGCACCTGGTAGACCGAATCGCCGGGGAGCGCGGCAGCTTCGCCGGCCAGCGCGGGAACGGCCAGCGCGCACAGCGCCAGGCCGAGGAAGAATCGTTTGAACATTCGCTTCATGGTGTACTCCGTGCGCAACGGAAACCGAGGTTGCCCAGCGTGCTGCGCGGCTCCATCGCCGACAGCAGGGCCACGCGTTTGAGGACGGCATAGTCGTCGCGGTTGTTGAACGACAGCCCGCCCGATCCGCAGAACTGCAGGCGATCGCCATCCTCACCGCCGCGCTTGTCGGCATCGCCCATCAGCGTGGAAAAGTCGCCCACCCACTCCCAGGTCGTGCCGTGCAGGCCGGACACGCCGTAGGCGTTGGGCACGGCATTCGCTCGCGCATCGATGCCGCGCGGCGTGCCGTCGTCGAACAGGCGCGCCCGCCATGTCGCATCGCCACGCGCATCGCGCTGCGTGGGGCTGGCGGCGGCCACGTACTCCCACTCCGACCAGTCCGGCAACCGGGCGCCGACCGACTTGCAGTAGGCGTCGGCAGCGAACCAGCTGACGTGCGTGACCGGTGCATCGCCGTCGATGCCGGAGCGGTCCGCGTCCTGCCAGTTGGCCAGGTAGCCGCGGTCGGCCAGCAGCGACGGCACGCGGTCGCGCCGCCACTGCGGCTGGGTGTCCACGAAGGCTTCGAACTCCGCAACGGTCACCGGCGTGCGCGACATCGCGAAGCCGTCGACGTGCCGCGGCGCGTCTTCCTCCGCATAGCGGATGGTCGAACGGAATTCGCCGCCGGGAATGGCGACGAACTCCGTCGACGTTGCCGGCGACGGAGCCGCCAGCAACGCGAACCAGACGAGGGATGCGGCAAGCATGGCAGTGCCCTCCTTCAGGTCCTCAGTGACCGCCCTTGCCTGCGGCCGGGGCGTATTCCTCGTTGGACTGCTGGCCGGTGTAGATGGTCGGGTTCTTCTCGCCCTCGACCTTCAGGATGCCCAGCGTGCCCTTGTGGAACGTGCGGAAGATGCTGTGGTCGACCAGCACGAAGTTGCCCGGGACGTCCGCCTTGAACTCGACGATCGCCGAGCCGCCGGCCGGGATCAGCGTGGTCTGCACGTTCTCCTGGTACTTCGAGCCGCCCTCGGTGTAGACCTTGTCGAAGATCTCGCCGATCACGTGGAAGCTGGACACCAGGTTCGGGCCACCGTTGCCGACGTACATGCGGATCGTCTCGCCGGCCTTCGCGGTCAGCGCGTGGTCGCCCGTCAGCGCACCTTCGGAACCGTTGAACACCACGTACGTCGGGTGCTCGTCGATCGCCTTCTCGAGGCTGAAGGGCTGCAGGCCCGCGTCACCGTGCTTGCCCTCGGTGTAGAAGTCGCCCTGCATGACGTAGTACTCCTTGTCCACCTTCGGCAGGCCCTCCGGCGGCTCGACCAGGATCAGGCCGTACATGCCGTTGGCGATGTGCATGCCCACCGGCGGCATCGCGCAGTGATAGACATACAGGCCGGGGTTCAGTGCCTTGAACGTGAACTTGGTCTTGTGACCCGGCAGCGTGAACGTCGCTTCCGCACCGCCACCCTGACCGCTGACCGCGTGCAGGTCGATGTTGTGCGGCATGTGCGAGTCGTGCGCGTTCTTCAGGTTGAACTCAACCGTGTCGCCCTGGCGCACGCGGATGAAGCTGCCCGGCACCGTGCCGCCGAACGTCCAGAAGTTGTAGGTCACGCCGTCGGCCAGGCGCATTTCCTTCTCGATCACTTCAAGGTCGACGACGACGTTCGCCGGCGCGTTGCGGTTGGTCGCCGGCGGCACCAGCGGCGGCGCGGTCAGCACGGCCTTGATGGGCGCGCCGGTCGGCGGCGCGGCGTTGTTGTTGGAAGCTGCGACGGCGAGTGGTGCGCCGAATCCCAGCGCACATACCAGTGCGTAGTGCAGCAGATTGCGCGATGCACGGATCATGGACTGCTTACCTTGAAAATGGCCTGTCGGCCGTTGGGCGCACAGTAGGTCTGTGACCTCCATGCCGCCTTGACTCAAGTCAAGCCGATGAACGGGGAAATCGCGCGGCCTGCGGCGTTTGATCTGGATCATTTTCCGGCCTCTGGGAGCGGCACAGACTTCGCCGCAATCGCCGGTAATGCGTCTTGTCGCCGGCACCGGATTTCTTCCGAAAACTCGGTGGTTCCCATGACTCGGTCCGTTGTGCAGATTCCCGCCCGTCGCGCTCCCGTCGCGACACCGCTGGCGGTTGCACTGTCCTTCCTCATCGCCGGCGCCTGTGCGGCCGGCGAAAGCACGCACGTTCACGGCGCGCCTGCGTCGGCCAACACGGCTGATGCCGTCGTGACGCTCGATACGCTGGTGGTAACCGACATCTCGCCGACGCTGGCGATGACCTTCGTCGCAAACACCAAGCTGCCGCGGCAACCGGTTCCCGCCAGCGACGGCGCCGACTACCTCAAGACCGTGCCCGGCTTCGGCGTGATCCGCAGCGGTGGCACCAACGGCGATCCGGTTCTGCGCGGCATGTTCGGTTCGCGCCTGAATCTGCTGACCGACGGCGGCCACATGCAAGGCGCGTGCCCCGCACGCATGGACAACTCGCTGTCGTATGTCTCACCGGAAACCTACGACCGACTTGAAGTCATCAAGGGGCCACAGACCGTGTTGTGGGGACCCGGTGCGTCGGCAGGCACGGTGCGTTTCGAACGCGACATCCCGTTCTTCGACGAACCCGGCATGCAGTTCAACGGCAGCCTCACGGCAGGCAGCTTCGGTCGCAACGACGAGGTCGTCGATGCCGCATTCGGCAATGCCAGCGCCTATGCGCGCGTCACCGCGAACCGCTCCGAGTCGGACGACTACGAGGACGGCAACGGCGAGCGCGTTCCGTCAGCCTGGAAGAAGTGGAATGCCGATGTCGCCATGGGCTGGACGCCGGATGCCGACTCGCTGGTCGAAGTAAGCGCCGGCAACGGCGACGGCGAAGCGCGCTATGCCGTCCGTGGCATGGATGGATCGCAGTTCGACCGCACCAGCTACGGGCTGCGCGCGGAGCGTCGCAACTTCGATGGCGCGCTCGACAAGGTCGAAGCCAAGCTCTACTACAACGACGTCGACCACGTCATGGACAACTACACGCTGCGCGATCCGGACCCGACCAGCAGCATGCCGATGCCCATGGCCAGCAACGTCGCGCAGCGCACCTCGGGCGGCCGCGTGGCGTTGTCATGGAAGACGGAAACCTGGGACCTGCAGGCCGGCGTGGATGCACGCGACAGCCGCCACCGCAAACGCAGCGCCATGGGCCGCGATGCGTACCGCAACGTTCCGTGGACCACCGACGCGCGCTTCGACAACGTCGGCGTGTTCGGCGAACTGGGCTGGAACCTGACCGAGCGCCAGCGCCTCGTGGGCGGCTTGCGCCTGGATCGCGCATCGGCGAAGGACGAACGCCTCACCACCGGCAGCATGATGCCGCGACCGAATCCGACCGCGGGCGAGACACGCAACGAGACACTGCCCTCGGCACTGGTGCGCTGGGAAGTGCAGCCGGTGGATTCGGCGATCATGTGGCACGTCGGCCTGGGCCACGTGCAGCGCATGCCGGACTACTGGGAGCTGTTCTCGCCGACGATGGGGCCGGCGGGCAGTGCGAACGCCTTCGCCGGCATCGAACCCGAGCGCACCACGCAGCTCGACGTGGGCATGCACTACCGCGCCGGGCGCTGGGACGCGTGGGCATCGCTGTATGCCGGACGCATCCAGGACTACATCCTGTTCAAGTACTCCAAGGGCATGATGGGCGCCACCACGCAGGCCTACAACGCGGACGCGAACATCCGCGGCGGCGAGCTCGGCGTGGAGTTCCGTCCCGACACGAACTGGAAGCTGGGCGGCACCCTCGCCTACGCCTGGGGCGAACTCGACGACGAAGGTCCGCTGCCGCAGACGCCGCCGCTGGAAGCACGTGTCACTGCTTCCTACGACAACAAGCGCTGGTCCCTCGGTGCGCTGCTGCGCGGAGTCACCGCGCAGGACCGCATCAACCCGGGTTACGGCAACGTGGTCGGACAGGACCTGGACGACAGCGCCGGATTCGCGGTGTTCTCTCTCAACGGCGGCTACCGTTTCACCGATCGCGTGCAGCTTGCGGCGGGCATCGACAACATCTTCGACCGCGCCTACTCCGAACACCTCAACCTTGCCGGCAACAGTGCCTTCGGCTACCCCGCCGATCCGGTACGCATCAACGAACCCGGCCGCAGCGCGTGGCTGAAGCTCAACGTCAAATTCTGATCCGGCCATGCCCACAAGTGCGTCGCCCTTGACCTTCGTCAAGGGCACGCACGGCACGCGCACCTAGCCTGAGTGCATGCCGATCGCGGTCGGCTTCCCGCCCTCAGGAGATTCCCGATGATCGCCGTCAACCACGAGCACCTGCACACCGAACGCGAGCAGGCCCTCACGCAGGCCCTGCGCTCGATCGACCCCGAAGCGGTCGTCCGCATCGACCGCAACGGCGGACAGCTGAGCGTCTCGACCGTGCTGGGCGAAAGCGAGGTGCTGGCCATCCTGGAAGGACTTGGCGTGGATGCCGCACCGGTGCGCGGCGAAAGCGAGGATCCGCACGCGACCGGCGGCTGCTGCGGCGGCTGCGGTTGCGGTTGACCGGCGGCGTCCGTACGGCGAACCCTCGATGAGCTTCCACGACCTGCGCCAGTTCCTGGGCCGACTGTCCGAACGCGATCAGTTGCTGGAGATCGATGCGCCCATCGATCCAGAACTGGAAAGCACCGCGCTGAGCCTGCGCGCCCTGCGCGCGAACGGGCCGGCGTTGCTGATGCACAACCCGAAGGGCTCGACGCATCCGCTTCTGGGCAATCTGTTCGGGCATCGCGAGCGTATCGAGCTGGCGATGGGCGAGCGCCCGTTGAGTTCGTTGCGCGAGCTGGGCGAACTGCTCGCGGCGATCAAGGAACCGCGCTGGCCGTCCAGCCTGCGCGGTGCGTTGTCGACATGGCCGGAACTGGCCCAGTTGGCTCACGTGGCACCGCGGCGCGACAACGACGCCGCGTTCAACGAGGAAGTGCTGGAAGGCGACGACATCGATCTGGCGCGCCTGCCCATCCAGCGCTGCTGGCCGGAAGACGTGGATCGCCTGATCACCTTCGGCCTGGTGATCACCCGCGGCACGCGCCAGACGCGGCAGAACGTGGCGATCTACCGGCAACAGCCGATCGGTCGCAACCGCGTGATCATGCGTTGGCTCGCCCATCGCGGCGGCGCACAGGACTATGCCAGCTGGCAGGCCACGTATCCGGATCGTCCGTTCCCCGTGATCGTCGCCATCGGCGCAGACCCGGCGACGATGCTCGCGGCGGTGGCGCCGGTACCCGATACGTTGTCCGAGTACGAATTCGCGGGCCTGCTGCGCGGGTCGCGAACGCGCCTGTGGCGCAGCGAACTGACCGGCCTGGATGCGCCTTCCGGCGCGGAGATCGTGCTGGAAGGATTCATCCACCCCGGCGACACCGCGCTGGAAGGCCCGTTCGGCGACCACACCGGCTACTACAACGCGCAGGCGCGCTTCCCGGTACTGACCGTCGAGCGCATGCGCCTGCGGCGTGGCGCGATCTATCACGGCAGCTACATGGGCCGCGCACCGTTCGACGAACCTTCGGTGCTGTCGATGGCGCTGAACGACATCTTCGTGCCGATCCTGCGCAAGGTGTTTCCGGAGATCGTCGACTTCTACCTGCCGCCGGAAGCGTGTTCGTACCGCGTCGCCGTGGTCAGCATCCAGAAGCAGTACGCCGGCCATGCGCGCCGGGTGATGCTGGGCGTGTGGTCGTACCTGCGCCAGTTCACCTACACCAAGTTCGTCATCGTCACCGACGACGACATCAACGTTCGCGACTGGGGCGAGGTGATCTGGGCGATCTCCACGCGCGTGGACCCGGCCCGCGACAGCGTGTTGATCGAGAACACCCCCATCGACTACCTCGACTTCGCCAGCCCCACCTCGGGACTGGGTTCGAAGCTCGGGCTGGACGCCACGCGCAAATGGGCCGGTGAAAGCGACCGCGAATGGGGCCGCCCCATCACGCTGGATCCGCGCGTGGAACGGCGCGTGGACGCGATCTGGCAGCAGCTGTGCCGCTCGCGCGGCGACGAGGCCGATCCGCCAGTCTGATTCCGGCGCCCTACTCCCCCTCTTTCCGCCACAGGAATCGCCCATGCAACTGGTGTGTCCCGCCGGCAATCTGCCGGCCCTGCGCACGGCCATCGACGCCGGTGCCGACGCGGTCTACCTCGGCTTCCGCGACCAGACGAACGCCCGCGCCTTCCCGGGCCTGAACTTCGACGACAACGAGATCCGCCAGGGCATCGCGTATGCGCATGCGCGCGGCCGCCAGGTGTACCTGGCACTGAACACCTATCCGGACAGCGCACGTCTCGCACACTGGCACCGCGCCGTCGATCAGGCGGCAGAGCTGGGGGTGGACGCCATCATCGCCGCCGAGATGGGCGTGCTGGACTACGCATGCCGCACGCATCCGAAGCTCGCGCGACACCTCTCCGTGCAGGGCTCGGCAACCACCGCGCCGGCACTGCGCTATGCGTTCGAACGCTTCGGCATCGCGCGGGCGGTATTGCCGCGTGTGCTGTCGGTGCAGCAGGTGGAGCGGTTGTGCCAGAACGCGCCGATTCCGCTGGAGGTGTTCGCCTTCGGCAGCCTGTGCATCATGGTCGAAGGGCGCTGCCAGCTGTCCAGCTACGTCACCGGTGCCTCGCCCAATCGCCATGGCGTGTGTTCGCCCGCGCGCTTCGTCCGTTGGGACGAACACGACGGCGGTGAGCGCAGCGTGCGATTGAACGATGTGCTGATCGACCGCTTCCAGCCCGAGGAACCGGCCGCCTACCCGACCGTGTGCAAGGGACGGTACGGCGTGGGCGGCGAGATCTTCCATGCGCTGGAAGAGCCCACCAGCCTCAACACGCTGGAACTGCTGCCACGCCTGGCACAGGCCGGCGTGGCGGCGCTGAAGATCGAAGGACGCCAGCGCGGCGCGGCGTACGTCGATGCCGTTACCCGAACCTGGCGTGCCGCCATCGACCGCCATCGCGTGGCGCCCGAGGCATGGACCGCGCAACCGGCCTGGCAGAACACGCTCTCCGCCCATGCGGAGGGACACCAGACCACCCTTGGCCCCTATCACCGCGCCTGGCACTGACATGCAGCTCAGCCTTGGACCCCTGCAGTACTTCTGGCCGCGCGAGCGCACGCTGGCGTTCTACCGCGAAGCCATCGCCTGGCCGGTGCACACGCTCTACCTGGGCGAGACCGTCTGTTCGAAGCGACGCGAACTGCGCACGCGCGACTGGATCGCGCTGGCAGAGGAACTGGCCGACGCGGGCAAGCAGGTAGTGCTGTCGTCGCTGGCGCTGATCGAGGCCGAGTCCGAACTCAGTGCGCTCACGCGCCTGGTCGATCACGGTCGCTTCTGGATCGAGGCCAACGACCTGTCCGCAGTGCAGCTGTGCCGCGAACGGGGCGTGCCTTTCGTCGCCGGCCCCAGCCTCAACGTCTACAACCACGAAGCGCTCGCGATGCTGATCCAGGACGGACTGCGTCGCTGGGTACCGGGCGTGGAACAGGGGCATGTGCTGATCGACGAGCTGCTGTGCGCGCTCGACGCAAAGGGCGTGGCGCGACCCGAAATCGAAGTCATCGGCTGGGGTCGCCTGCCGCTGTCGTACTCGGCGCGCTGCTTCACCGCGCGGGCGCTGGACATCGGCAAGGACGACTGCGGCTTCCGTTGCATCGATTACCCCGATGGCCTTCCGCTGTCCACGCGCGAAGGGCGCCCGTTCCTGCGCATCAACGGCATCCAGGTGCAGGGCGACGAGATCGTGGACCTGGCACCCGAACTGCCGCGGCTGCGCGAACTGGGCGTGGACCTGCTTCGCGTGTATCCGCAGGAGGTTGGAACGGACGTCGCGATCGCGCATCTGGATCGCGCATTGACCGCGGAAACGCCGGTGGCACCGTTGGGACAGCGCAACGGTTACTGGCACGGCGAGCCCGGCATGAGCGGCCAGGCGCGACCGGACGCGGCGTAGTACCTACGCGGCGTCGGCGCGCCAGTGCGCGCCGAGGCTGCGCGTCCGTCGCAGGGCGGCCACCAGCAGGGCCCGCGCGACGCGCGCTTCCCAGCCCGGCATCCGCTCGCACAGGTCGATCGCCTCGCGCAGCCGGTCAGCGGTACGCACCGGCCCGGCGGCGTTCCACATCGCCCGACGCAGCTGCGTCAATGCACCGGGTGCCAGCGCCGCGCCGCGCTCCACCACGCGCGACTCGCCGCGCCCCTTGCGCGGACTGCGGTCGCGCAGGTGCGCACCGAGGTGACGGCCGCACACCACGCCTTCGAGCAGCGAGTTGCTGGCCAGCCGGTTCGCGCCGTGGAGGCCGTTGCACGCGACCTCGCCGACCGCATGCAGGTTGGGCACGGCGCTGCGCCCCAGCAGGTCGGTTGCGATGCCGCCCATGTGGAAATGCGCGGCAGCGGTGATCGGCAACGGATCGCGACGCGGGTCCATCCGCAACTCGCCGCAAAGCGACAGCACAGTCGGGAACGAACGCTCCCAATCTGACGGCAGCGCGGTGGCGTCGAGCAGAACCCGGCCGCTGCGGGAAGCCTCCCACACGCGTCGGGCGACGATATCGCGCGGCGCCAGATCACCGAGCGGATGGTGCCCCGCCATGAGCGCGCCGCCGCGGTCGTCGATCAGGCGTGCGCCCGCGCCGCGCAGGGCTTCGGTGACCAGCGGCAGGCGCGACCGGTCGCAGTCCAGCGCGGTGGGGTGGAACTGCACGAACTCCAGATCGCGCAGCCGGGCACCGGCGAACATTGCCAGCGCCAGCCCCGAACCGGTGTTGGACTCGACGTTGGTGGTACGCGCGAACAGCGCGCCGACACCACCGGTGGCCAGCACCACGGCATCGCTGGCGATCCATTCCTCGGTGCCGTCCGCATCGCGCATGCGCACACCGGCCACGGCGTCGCCTCGCATCAGGAGCGCGTCGGCATCGACGCCGGTGCACCAGTGGATGTGTTGGGCCGATCGCACGCGTTCGCGCAGCGCGGCGACAACGCGCCCCCCGGTGCCGTCGCCGCCCGCATGCACGATGCGGTGCAGGCCGTGCCCGCCTTCGCGACCGAGCTGCAGCGCGCCGTCACCGGAGCGGTCGAACGACACACCGATGGTTTCGAGCCAGGCGATGGCATCCGGCGCCTGCGAGAGCACGCTCCGGCTGATGGCCGAGTCGTTGTGGAACGCGCCGGCGATCAGCGTGTCGGCGACATGCGCGCCCACGTTGTCGCCAGGCCCCAGCGCCGCGGCGATTCCGCCCTGCGCCAGTCCGCTGCTGTTGAGACCGCCCGGATCGATCAGCACCACCTCGCGCGGTGCGGCCGCCAGTGCGGTGCTCAGGCCGGCGATGCCGGCGCCGATCACCACGACCGGCGTCGTGCCCGTCCTCACACGCGTTCCTGTCGCCCGATGGCCAGCATGCGCTCCAACGCGCGCCGCGCCTTCACCGCAACGTCGTCCGGTACCGTCACCTCATGACGCAGCTCGCTGAGGCATGCATGGATGTTCGGCAGCGTGATGCGCTTCATGTGCGGGCACAGGTTGCACGGCTTGATGAATTCGATCTGCGGGAACCGCGTGCGCAGGTTGTCGGCCATTGAGCACTCGGTGATCAGCGCCACGCGGTCGGGTCGTTCGCGTTCAAGCCAGCGTCCCATCGCGGTCGTCGAGCCGACGAAGTCGGCCTCCGCCTGCACCTCGGGCGGGCATTCCGGATGGGCCACCAGCACGGCGTCGAAGCGCTCGCGCGCGTGCCGCGCCTGTTGCACGGTGAACTGTTCGTGCACTTCGCAGACGCCGTTCCAAAGCACCAGTTCGATGCCGGTCTGCGACGCGACGTGGCTGCCGAGGAAGCGGTCCGGCAGGAAGATCACCTTGTCCGCGCCCATCGCCTCCACCACCTGCACCGCGTTGGCGGACGTGCAGCAGGCATCGGACTCCGCCTTCACCGCGGCGGACGTATTGACGTAGGTCACCACGGGCGCGCCGGGGTGCTGCGCCCGCAATGCCCGCACGTCCGCCGCGGTGATCGACGAGGCCAGCGAGCATCCCGCTTCCAGGTCGGGGATCAGCACGGTGCGGTTCGGCGCGAGGATCTTGGCGGTCTCGGCCATGAAATGGACGCCGCACAGAACTATCAGTTCCGCATCGCAGTCGGCCGCGGCCTGCGCCAGCGCGAGCGAATCGCCGGTGACGTCGGCGACGCCGTGGAAGATCTCCGGCGATTGATAGCTGTGCGCCATGATCACCGCGCCGCGCTCGCGCTTGAGTCGCGCGATCGCATCGATCCACGGCAGGTGCAGCGGCCATTCCAGGCACGGCATCAGCGGCGCCAGGCGTTCGCCGAGCTCCGCGTATTCTTCTTCCAGCTCCGGGCGCCAGCGTGGCGCAAGGGACGACGACATCAGGGTTCCTCAGACGACGGTGGCGTGAGCGTCGCGCGCCGCGCGCAGACCGCGCGCCGCACGATGCAGGGCGATGCGCACGCCCAGCGGCAGGGTTTCCCACGGCAGGCGATCGAGCAGGTTGCGCACCGTGAGACCCAGTTCGACATCACCGGTGAGCATCAGGCGACGCTGGAAGAACAGCGTGTCCGCGTCTTCCAGGCGGCTGGTGAGCAGCAACAGGTCGGTCGCGCTGCCGCGCACCATGGCCTCGGCCGGTCCGCGGCTGCGGCGCAGGCGCTCGCCGTCCACCTCCAGCACCCAGCTCAGGCCCAGGTCGACGACTTCGATGCCCACCCGCCGCCGTTGCACGGGTGCGAGCCAATCGTCCTGCAGCGAACTGGCCAGCGTCGTGGAAAGCGCGCGTTCGGCGAAGGTGTCGAGCACCGCGCGCGGCACCAGCGACAGTGCGCCACGCCAGCGGCGCGGCGGCGGAATGAGGCGCAGCAGGCGATCGCGTCGCTGGTCCTGGCGATGTGTGTTCGCGGATGCGCCGGCGCCGTCTGCCTTCGCACCGGGATGCATGGCCTGCTGCATGCAGGCATCGGTGATGAGCGTGTCGATCAGATGATCGGCCGACGAGGCCGGCACGCGCAGGCGCGCGGCCAGGTTGCGTGCGCGCTCATGCACGCGCTCCTCGCGTCCGGCATCGCGCAGCGGAGCATCCGTCGCTCGCTTTGCCGGGCCGACGGCCGAGACGAGTCGGCGCCGCGCCGCCAGCAGTACGATCATCGCGTCGTCCACGCGGTCGATTCCGACACGTGCGCCGCCCAGCGCCAGGCGCGCCAGTACGGGCACGGAGATGCTGCGAACCATGGACCTTCCCCTGATCGGTGTGACCGCGCCAGATGCTAGGTGCGCCCCACCCTGCCGCCATTGACCTGCGTCAAGTCGGGGAGACTGCCGCTTCCTTTGCCGTCATTCCCGCACCGGCAGTCGTACGGACGAACGAGCCGCCGGAATGCGTGCCTCGGCCACCACCCGGAACCGGCAGCGCACCAGCACGACGAGCGTCGACGCGTGCGCGAGGGCGATCAGCAGCCCGCTGGCGAGGTGGCCTTTCTGTAGCGCCAGTGCAGCCAACAGTCCGGCCGCGGCGATCAGATGCAGCGCCAGCACGATGCGTTTGTCGGCTTCCGGGACCAGGCGGCCCACGCCGGGAATCTGGCGGCCGCGCGGCACCACGCCGCGCAGATGGATCCATGCGAGGAAGCTGACGATCTCCATCGTCATGCCGGTCACCAGTACCGGCAGCCCGATGCCCAGCGCCAGCGTGCCCACCCACAGCGCGGTTCCCGTGCCCATGCTTTCGAGTGGCATCAGTGCGACCGCGCTGGCGATGGCGACCACGCCCACCGTCCATGAAAGCCGCAGCACCGGATTGCGCCGATGCGGCGAACGCAACTGCAACCACAGCGAGGCGGCCGCGAACGTCCACGCCGCCGCCAGCGTGGTGGCGGCCAGCAGCGCGGCCCCGGCCCATACACGCATCACGGCACCCGCGAGCAGGCCGACCATCGTGCACACAACCCAGCCGACCACCCATCGCGGCGGCACCGCGCGCGTGCCCTGCAGCATCGGCAGCGTCATCGCGCCGACCACGGCGATCAGCATCAACACCCAGCCCACCAGTCCGAATGACGCATGCACGTCGACGACGCGCTCCAGCGCGACGGATACATCGCCTGTCAGCGCCAGCAGGCCGAGCACGCCGAGGACCGCTGTCACCGCCAGCGAGAACAGGGCGACGCCCAACCCGCCGCGCAACCAGCGCGCCCCCTTGCCCCGGAACAGCGCGACACCGGCCAGGACTGCGAAGGCAAGCAGCGTGCCGCCCAGCAGCAACGCCGCCAGATGCAGGGCCAGGCCGATGCCCTTCGACAGGCCGACCACGAAGCTGGCCAGCCCGGCATTCAATCCGACATGCAGCAGCGGCAGTGTGCGCCGCCCCGCGAGCGGGCTCAGCGCCGCCACCGGCAGGAACTGCGTGAGCGCACCGAGCATCGCATTGCCCAGTACGCCAAGCACGACCACATGCACCAGCACCACGGTCGCGGGCGCCCAGCGTGACATGAGCGCACCCTCGCCCTGCACCGCCAGCCAGACACCGGCGAACATGCCCCACGCCGGCGCAGCCAGGAGGAAACGCATCGGCAGGCTCGGTGCGGGTGCCTGCGTGATCGCAAGCCCGCTCATGCAAGCCCGTCCGTTCCGTCCGCGTACGGAGCGCACACGATCACCACGTGGTAACCGTCGTCGACGGGCTCGACCGTGAACGCATGGCCATCGGCCTGCAGGATGGCCAGCAGCGGCACCGGGTGGAACGGTGTCCACGCTTCCATGCAGTCGCCCGGCGACAGCGTCGCCAGCGCGGCAAGGATGCGGTGCATCGGCTCCGGCGGTGCGAGGTCGCGCAGGTCGAGCGAGATGACGGGATGCGTCATCGCGTTCGCGCCAGAGGTCAGGCGTCGGGCCAGTCGGTATCGGGCGTATCGCCGCTGTCGGTCGCGCCACAGTCGGTGGGTACACCGGCCGCGTACAACGACTCGACCATCAGCGACAGGCCCACGGCCGATTCGGCGATGTCGAAAGCGTCGATCATGAAATGCTCCTCATCCGAACAGGTAGAACACGCCCAGCGGATGATGCGCGCGGGCGATGAAGTAGATCTGCGCGTACACCGCCAGTGCGCCGGCGAAGAACACGGCGCGCATGGCCCGCGTCCGTCCCGGCCGCAGCGCCAGGATGCCCAGGACGATGTACGTCACCACCAGAACCACCTTCACCGCCAGCCACCCGTTGGCGAACATCTCGCCGGGAAGGATGGTCAGCAGCATCATGGCGGCGGTGAGCAGCACGGTGTCGACGGTGTAACTGAGATAGCGCACCGGTGAGGCCATCGGCCAGCGCAGGCCCGCCAGCACGCTCGAACCGCGCAGGAAGAACAACGCTCCGCTGCACACGATTGCGGCGATGTGGACCAGCTTGATCTGCGGGTAGAACTCCATCATGACTGTGCACTCAACCGGGTTTGCCGTCGGCGCGCGGCGTGAGGTAGATCCAGCCCAGACGCGCCACCCATGGCAGGAAGGCGATCAGCCAGCCCATCGCCGCCGCGGCGTGCCATGCGTAGGCATCGGACACGACTTCCGCGGCAACACGCAGCACCGCCACGCCCTGCACCGCGACGAACGCGAACCAGGCGATGGCCGGCATCACCAGCGGACGACCCGAATGCCCTTGCGTCACCCGCGTCACCATCGCGATGAGCAGGCTGCCGAAGAAACCGATGAACAATGCGTGCGCCGGTGCGCGGCCCAGTGCGAAGTTGCCGGTGAACGCGTAGATCAGGCTCTGCGTGGAATACAGCGCGAAGGTGACCGGCAGCCACGCGGTGCCGATGAAGAGCACGGCCAGCAGCCCCGGCATGCGGCCGCGCGGCCACCAGTGCCACAGCGCCACGGCCGAGGCGATCAGCAGCGGAACGTCCGCCAGCCACAGCCACGCATAGGCATGCAGCAGCTCCATCGCCAGGTGCGCCATCAGCAGCGCCCACATCAGCCCCAGCCACGCCATCGGTCGCCACGGCTTGTAGCCCGGGACCGCGTTGCCGGCGAAGAACGGGAACATGCGGTGCGCCACGGTCACGTAGACCGGCAGCAGCAGGCCGACGGTGCCCAGCTTGATGCTCGCCATCACCCACATCGGCGAGGCGCCCAGCACGAAGGCCAGGAACGCCAGCAACCCGATCCATCCCAGCACCAGTGCAGCGAAGCACGAACGCGCGTGCCAGGTCTTGCCCTTCTCCTGCATCAGTACGCGGCCGAGGATGATCAGGCCCGCGGTCCAGCCGGCGATCGCCATCAACAGGCCGACGAAGAATCCGACCTCCCATCCGCAGGCGCCCAGCAGGATCGCGAGTTGGCCGCCCATCAACCCGGCGCCGACCGGCACGTACTGCCAGCGGTCCAGGTCCGGCAGGCCCATCCAGCGCGGGAACACCGTGAGCAGGAATCCGAAGATGAAACTGGGCAGCACCAGGTACTGCATCACGAAGGCGTGCAGCCAGCCCGCGGGCACCGGTGGCGTGTGTGCGGGCAGCAGGCCGGGCCAGCGCGTCGATACCAGCCAGCTCGCCCACCACAACATCGCCAGCAGCACGTTGCCGGCGCCGATGAAGAACATCAGCCGGTGCGGCGCCTGCACTAGGTTCAGCGCGGACGCGCGGGAATTGGGAGTCATCTGCAGCATGGCGGCAGTCTCCGGCGCGCCCGGTACGGACGCCTTGACCTGGATCATGCGCGCCCGCGATGGGCGCGTCCAAAAAAATGGCCCGACCGTCTCCGGCCGGGCCAATTGCAACTCAACTTCAACTTCAGGCTACGACTAGGATCAGGCCTCTGCCGGCAGCGCCTGCGGCGCGACCGCGCGGCGCGGCGCCACCCACAGGCGGAACACGAACCACGCCATCGACAGCGCGCCGACGCTGAACACCGTGTCGGCGGGCACGCGCATCCAGACCAACAGGTCGATGATCGGCTGCTGCATGAACTCGGCCGAACGGGCGTACCAGTAGCCGTGCTCCAGCGTGGCGATCAGCTGCAGGATGCCCATCGGCAGCAGGGTGAACAGCGCCATGCCGGCCAGGCCGATGTTCAGTGCCCAGAAGCTGGTGCGCAGCACCTTCTCGTTCCACTCCACGTCCGGCTTCAGGCCGCGCAGGCAGAACAGCATCAGACCGATGCCGAGCATGCCGTACACGCCGAACAGCGCGGTGTGGCCATGGGTGGCGGTGAGGTTCAGGCCCTGCATGTAGTACAGCGACAGCGGCGGGTTGATCAGGAAGCCGAACAGGCCTGCGCCCACCAGGTTCCAGAACGACACCGCGATGAAGAACTTGATCGGCCAGCGGTAACGCTGCATCCACGGCGTCGCCTTGCCCATCTTGTAGCTGTGGTAGGCCTCGAAGCCGACGTAGGCCAGCGGCACCACTTCCAGCGCGGAGAAGGCCGCACCCAGCGCGATGACCGCGGTCGGCGTGCCGGTGAAGTACAGGTGGTGCAACGTGCCCAGCACGCCACCGGCCATGAACACGATCGTCGCGAACAGCACGGCCGTCGTGGCGGTCTTCACCTGCAGCAGGCCCAGGCGGGTGAACAGGAACGACATCACCGCCACGGCGAAGACTTCGAAGAAGCCTTCCACCCACAGGTGCACGACCCACCAGCGCCAGTACTCGATCATCGACAGCGAGGTGTGCTCGCCCCACATCAGGCCGGCCGCGTAGAACAGGCCGATCGCGACGGTGGACAGGAACAGCAGCACGACGATCGAGCGCGACTCACCGCCATTGCGGATGGCCGGCCACAGCGAACGACCCACCAGCGTCAGCCACAGGCCCAGTCCGATGAACAGGAACCACTGCCAGAAGCGGCCCAGGTCGACGTACTCCCAACCCTGGTGACCGAACCAGAAATTGTGCTCCAGGCCAAGCTTCTGCATCACCGCCAGCCACTGGCCCGCGAAGGCGCCGATCACGATGATCAGCAGGCACACCCACAGTGCGTTCACGCCCAGGCGCTGGAACTTCGGCTCATGTCCGGAGATCGCCGGACCGATGTACAGGCCCATGCCCAGCCAGGCGGTGGCGATCCACAGCACCGCCAGTTGCGTATGCCAGGTGCGCGTCAGCGAGTACGGAAGGATGTCCGACAGCGCGAAACCGTAGGCCTGCTGGCCTTCGACCTGGTAGTGCGCGGTGATGGCACCCAGCAGGATCTGCGTGAGGAACAGCGCGATCACCACCCAGAAGTACTTCGCGGTGGCCTTCATCGACGGCGTGACCTTGATCGAGGCCAGCGGGTCGCTCTTGGGCAGCGTCGGCGCGAGTTCCTCGCCGTGGTTGACCGCGTAGTGCCAGCCCAGCAGGCCGATGCCGGCCATCAGGAACAGCACGCTGAAGACCGTCCAGGTGAAGGCGGCCGTCGTGGGCTTGTTGCCGACCAGCGAGTCGGACGGCCAGTTCGCCGTGTACGTGACGTCCGAACCCGGGCGCTGCGTCACCGCGGCCCATGCCGTCCACCAGTAGAACGCCGTCAGCTGGCGGCGGTGTTCCGCCTCCGGCACGGTGTTGTTGCGCATGGCGTAGGCCTCGCGCAGCTCCGCCGTCGCCGGGTCGTTGCTGAAGAGGCTCTCGTAGTGCGCGGCGACGTTGGAGATGGCCGCGATGCGGTCGCCATCCAGGCGGATCGTCTGCGTCTGCGGATCGTAGGTGTTGGGACGCAGCAGCGCCTGCACGCGGGCCTGGTAGGCGGCCTGCACGCTGGCGTCGAGCTTCTTGTAACTGTCCGCGCCCGCTTCACGGTGGGCCCAGACGTCCATGACGGCTTCGGCCTCGCGGTGCAACCAGTCGGCGCTCCAGTCCGGAGCGACGTAACCGCCATGGCCCCAGATGGAACCCAGCTGCTGGCCACCGATGGACTGCCACACCTGGCGGCCGGTCTCGATGTCCTTGCGGGTGAAGACCACTTCGCCGTTGGGTCCTGTGACCTGTTCGGGCATCGGTGGCTGCTGGCGGTGAATCTCGCTGCCGACCCATAGCAGGACGGCGAACGAGGCGATGAGCAGGGTCGCCAGCCCTACCCATAGCTTGCGGGTCGAATTCATGTTTGGCGCTCCGTGGAGAAACGCCGGCATGTTCCGCCCGGGCACCCCGCCCCCTCCATGACGCAGGTCAAGCCGACGCGAGGGGACCTGCGGAAAGCGGAGGGAAACGGAGAATGCCGCCACGCCGCACGGGCGTGGGCGGTGCGGTCAGTGCCGCAGAACGGTCAGCGCGATGGCTTCCAGGCGTGCCATGTCGAGGATCTCGACGTCGCGCTGCTTGATCGAGACCAGGCCTTCGCGCTCGAAGCGGCGCAGCACGCGGCTGACCGTTTCCGGCGCCTGGCGCAGGTAGTTGGCGATGTCGGTGCGCGACATCGTGAGCTGGAAGCGCTTGGGCGAGAAGCCGCGCTGCGCCAGCCGGCGCGAGAGGCCGATGAGGAACGCAGCCATGCGCTCGTCGGCGGAATGGTCGCCCGCGAACAGCGAGGCCACGCCGATGTCGCGGCTCATCAGGCGGAAGAGGTGGCGCTGCAGGTTCGGCAGGCGCGTGGCCAGCAGCGCGATGCGCGGGAACGAGAAACGGCACAGCATCACGGTGTCCAGCGCCACTGCGTTGCAGGGGTAGCGGTCGTCGTGGATGGCATTGAGGCCGATCACCTCGCCGGGCAGGTGGAAACCCAGCACCTGCTCGCGCCCGTCCGGATCGACCATGTAGGTCTTCACCGTACCGGCACGCACCGCGGCGATCGCGCCGAACGGGTCGCCCTCGCGGAACACGTGGTCGCCCGCATGCAGCGGGCCGACGTGTTCCACCAGCACGTGCAGGTCCGACAGCGCGCTCTTGTCCATGCCTTCGGACAGGCAGGCCTGCGAGAACGCGCAGGTGGAACAGAACGTCAGCGAATCGCCGTCGTCGGCGAGGATGCTCGCGTCGGTGCGCGGAAAAACGATTCCGGAACTCATGCGATGACGCCCGGGCCGGCTAGACGGTTCGCGAGAACTGTGTCGGCGCCACCCCGGCCTGTGGGGCCAGGTAGCGGTCGAAGCACGCCGCCAGCACGCGAAGCAACAGCCGGCCACGCGCGGTCGCGCGGATGGCCTGCGAGGACACGTCCACCAGCCCGTCCCCCTCCAGTGGTTTCAACTGGTCCAGAGAGTGGGCGAAATACTCAGCAAAGTCCACGACATGGCGGCGCTCGACCTGCGGAATGTCGATCTCGCCATGACACATCAACTGCTGGATCACGTCGCCGCGGATCACGTCGTCGGCGTCCAGGTGCATGCCGCGCCACACCGGCAGGCGGCCTTCGTCGATGGCGCGCTCCCAGCTCGGCAGGTCGCGCGGGTTCTGGCTGAAGCTGGATCCCACGTGGCTGATCGCACTCACGCCCAGGCCGATGAGGTCGCTGTCGGCGCAGGTGGTGTAGCCCATGAAATTGCGGTGCAGGTCGCCGCGCGACTGGGCGCGGGCCAGGTCGTCCTCGGGCAGGGCGAAGTGATCCATGCCGATGTACACGTACCCCGCCTCGCCCAGGCGCTCGATGGCCCGTTGCAGCAGCCCCAGCTTCACCTGCGGCGAAGGCAGGTCCTCGGCGCGGATCTGCTGCTGCGGACGGAACAGGTTGGGCAGGTGCGCGTAGCTGTAGATGGCCAACCGGTCGGGGCGTGCCTCCAGCGTGATGTCGAGCGTGCGGTCGAACCCCTCCAGCGTCTGCAGCGGCAGGCCGTAGATCAGGTCCACGTTGACCGAGCGCAGCCCGTTCGTGCGGCACGCCTGGATGATCTCCAGCGTCTCCTCCACGCTCTGGATGCGGTTCACCGCTTTCTGTACCACCGGATCGAAGTCCTGCACGCCCAGGCTGGCGCGATTGAACCCGGCCTGCGCGAGCACGCGGATGTCGTCGGGCGTGACGAAGCGCGGGTCCAGCTCGATCGAGCACTCGCGCTTGTCCGCATGCGCGAACGGGAAGTGGCTGCGGATGACGTCCACCACCTCGGCGATCTGCTCGGCGGCCAGGAAGTTCGGCGTGCCGCCGCCGAAGTGCAGCTGCACCACGTCGCGGTCGCGGTCGAACAGCGTGGAGATCATGCCGATCTCGCGGTACAGGCGCGTCAGGTAGACGTCGCCGCGCGCCTTGTCGCGGGTGATGATGCGGTTGCAGCCGCAGTAGAAGCACGGGCTGGTGCAGAACGGCACGTGCGCGTAGATGGACAGCGGCCGCGGGATCGGGTCGCCATTGGTGAGTGCTGCCGCCTCGCGCAGCTGCACCTCGCCGAAGTCCGCGCGGAACTGCGGCGCGGTCGGATACGAGGTATAGCGCGGGCCGGGCCGGTCGTAGCGGCTCAGCAGCTCCTGATCGAAAAGGACGGGCGAATTGACCATGTCCGCAGCCTACCTACGCGCCATACGGTCGCCTTGATCTCGGTCAAGATGATCGCGCCGGCGTCAGTTTCCAGTCACCGCCCACCCGTCTGAATGCGCCCCAGGCCGGCTCGCCATCGCACGGCCAGATGCGACCGGCTTGATCCAGGTCATGTCCGCGATGGCGGGCGAAGCCGATGCTGTCGCCCATCGCGTCGGCTGCCCTTCGCGACCAACCCTCCCCGGTCGCAAAGGCAGCACGGCGCGTCGGAAGTGGCCATGACCTATTACGTGATTCTCACGATCCACCTGCTGTGCGCCTTCGTGTTCATCGGCACGGTGTTCTTCGAAGTGCTGATCCTGCATGGACTTCACGGGCGCGTGTCGCGCCGCGCACTGGCCGAAGTGGAACGCGGTATCGGCGAACGGGCGCGACGACTGATGCCCTGGGTGCTGCTGGCGATGTACGGCGCGGGCATCGCGCTGGCCTGGCAGCACCGCGGTGCGCTGTCGCATCCGTTGGCCAGTCCGTTCGGCGTGATGCTGTCGATCAAGATCGCGCTTGCGATCAGTGTGTTCGGCCATTTCCTGTATGCCATGCACCTGCGCCGCAGCGGTCGCCTCACCGGCACGCGCTCGCGCCGATTGCACCTGAGCGTTTTCGTGCACGTGGTGTTGATCGTGCTGTTGGCCAAGGGCCTGTTCCACCTCGCATGGTGAATGAACACCTCCTCTTCCGCCCTGCTTCCTGCTGCTGCCTTCGGCGCGGCAGGCGGGGTCACACCTGTTTTTCCATCCCGAGGCACTCTCATGTCGCACCCTTTCGCCGCACGCGCGGTCCTGGTCGCCACGCCGCTCGCCATCGCCACCCTCGCCTTCGCCACGCCTGCCGTAGCGAAGGATGAAGGAACCGATGCGCGCCTGATCTTCGATGCGCGCTATCGCTACGAGCACGTCGACCCCGACAACGCCCTGCGCACCGCCGACGCCAACACACTGCGCACGCGCATCGGCTTCCAGACGGCCACCTGGTCCGGCTGGTCCGGCCTGGCCGAGGTCGACAACGTCACCCATCTGGGTCCGGAGCATTTCAACAGCACGCGCAACGGCCGTACCGCTTACGCCACCGTCGCCGATCCCGACGGTACCGAGTTCAACCAGGCGCTGGTGAAGTACAGCGCCGCCAAGGGTGGCGTGACGCTCGGCCGTCAGCGCATCAACCTGGACAACCAGCGCTTCGTTGGCGGCGTGGGCTGGCGCCAGAACGAGCAGACCTACGATGCCGCGCTGTTCCAGTTCCGCCCGACGCAGAAGGTCGCGCTGTCCTACGCGTACATCGACAACATCAACAGTGTCTTCGGCCCGGACAACGACAACGCCAACCGCACCAATCCCGCCAACTACGAGGGCCAGAGCCACCTGCTCAACGCCCAGGCGAAGCTGTTCCCGGCGCTGACGCTCACCGCCTACCAGTACTACCTCGACCTGGAGAACGTCGCCGTCACCGCCACCGCACCGTTGGGCACGCTGTCCAGCGTCACCACCGGCCTGCGCGCCAACGGCACGCACGGCGCCTGGAGCTACGCAGTGGAACTGGCGCAGCAGCGCGACTGGGCCGACAACCCGTGGAGCCTGGACAGCCATTACGCGCTGGCCGAGCTGGGCTACGCGGTGCAGAAGGTCCAGTTCAAGGCCGGCTTCGAAAAGCTCGGCGCCGGCGACGGCACGGGCAACCGCGCGTTCCAGACGCCGCTGGGTACCAAGCACGCCTTCCAGGGCTGGGCGGACCTGTTCCTCACCACGCCGGTCGATGGCATCCAGGACCGCTACGTCGGCGTCACCTCGCCACTGTGGGGCGGCACGGCGCAGGCGTGGTACCACGACTTCATCGCCGACCGCGGTAGCGCCGACTACGGCCGCGAACTCGACCTGTCCTACGCGCACGCCATCCCCGGGGTGAAGGGTCTGTCCGGTCTGGTCAAGCTGGCGACCTACCGGAGCGATGCGCCGGCGCTGACGGTCGACACGGACAAGGCCTGGGTGCAGCTCCAGTACACCTACTGAGATCGAACCACCGCTCCACGGGTGCGCATGTGCCCGTGGAGCGCTCCGGCTTGATCCGCGTCAAGGCCGGCACCGCCGCAAGATGCGCGAATGGCGCACCCCATCCCGCAGGAGGTCGGTCCATGAATCTGTATCCCTTCGACGCGCGCGGCATCGGCAAGCGTTTCCGCCATGCCGCGATCTTCGGCGCACTCGATGCCCTCACCCCGGGCGAGACCATGCGCTTCTTCAACGACCACGACCCCGTGCCGCTGCTGCGGCAGATCGAACAGCGCTACGGCGCGAACGTCGCCGTCGACTACCGCCAGCGCGAGCACGGCGTGGTGATCATCGACTTCACCGTGCAGGATTTGGCCGCCGGCCAGCTCGCGGCGGGTTGAGGGCGGTCGTCGCCCGCCTGCCCGCTTGACACGCCTTCAGCGCGTGCCGGCATTGCGCGATTCCCGCGAGAGCGGGAATCCACCTTCGAGCGCAGCGTGCCCCACTTCCGTGGGGCACTGGCTCATCACGCCGCCCGGGCCGCCTCGCGCACGCGGTCGATGCGGAACATCAGCACCGAGTCCACCAGCGTCCGGGCTTGTTGCTCCAGGGCCAGTGCCGCACCGGTCGCTTCTTCCACCAGCGCCGTGTTCTGCTGCGTGTTCTCGTCCATGCGGGTCACGGCCAGGCTGACCTGCTCGATGCCCGAGGACTGCTCGCGCGAGGCGGCGGAGATCTCCGCGATCAACTCGCTCACGCTGCGTACCGAGGTGACGATCTCGCCCATCGTCGAGCCGGCGCGATCCACCAGCGTCGAGCCCTCCGTCACCGCCTGCATCGATGCATCGACGATGCCCTTGATCTCCTTGGCCGCAGTCGCCGAGCGCTGCGCCAGCGCACGCACTTCGGCCGCGACCACCGCGAACCCACGCCCCTGTTCGCCTGCACGCGCCGCTTCGACGGCGGCATTGAGCGCCAGGATGTTGGTCTGGAAGGCGATTGCATCGATGACGCTGGTGATGTCGCCGATGCGCAGCGACGAAGCTTCGATGTCGCGCATCGTGCCCACCACGCCGTCCACCACCTCACCGCCCTGCTTCGCCACCGCCGCGGCGCGGATCGCCAGCTCGGCGGCACGACCGGCGGAGCCCGCGTTGTGGCGCACGGTGGACGTCAGTTCTTCCAGCGATGCAGCGGTTTCCTGCAGGCTGGCGGCCTGCTGTTCGGTGCGGCTGGACAGGTCGGCGTTGCCGGAAGCGATGCGGCCGGCCGCGCCATCGATGGCGGTGGACGCGTGCTGGATGCCGGACACGATCTGGGTCAGGCGATCCACCGTCGCGTTGGCGTCATCGCGCATGCGCGCGAACACGCCGTCGAAGTGACCGTCCAGGCGCGCGGTAAGGTCGCCGTCGGCCACCGCCTGCAGCAACCGCGACAGCGCGGCAAGGTTGGCGTCGCTGACGGTCATCATGGCGTTGAGGCCTTCGACCATCGTGCGGAAGTCGTGCTGGAAGCGCGTGGCATCGCCGCGCCGCGTGAAATCGCCCAGCGCCGCGGCGCTCGCAAGCCGCTTGATCTCGTGGTTGATGGCCTGCAGGTTGGCCTTGGTGGTGTCCATGGCCTGCGTGAGCATGGCCTTCTCGCCGGGCAGGCGCACCATGTCCACCGACAGGTCGCCCACGGCGTAGTGCTGCATCGTCTCGACCAGGCGCATCTGGTCCTGGATGTGTTGCGCGACCAGGGCATTGGTCTCGGCCACCATGCGCCCGAACGCACCGGGGAATGCCGCATCGTCCATTCGGAAACCCAACTGCCCCTGCTCGTGACGCGCGGCCATCTCACCCTGCGCTTCCAGCACCGCCTGCAAACGTGTCTGCATGCGCGCCATGCTGGTCAGAAGGCGCCCGGGCTCGTCGTGCGCCTGCGGGCCGATGCGATTCTCCAGCGCGCCCTCGGCGATGGCTTCGGCCACGGCGGTCGCCTGCCCCAGGGGCACCACGATGCGCGTGCCGATCCACCAGCCCAGCAACGCCACCAGTGCCACCAGCGCGCCGCCGCTGGCGGTCATGGTCCAGGTGAACGCCAACGCCTGCTTCTGCACGTCGTCCATGAACATGCCCGAGGCCACCACCCAGCCCCAGTCCGGATAGCCACGCGCGTACACCACGCGCGGCACGGGGCGCTGCTTGCCCGGCCGTTGCGAGGAGAAGGTGACGAAGCCGCCGCCACGGCGCGCGGCTTCCGCGCTCTCGCGATACACCGCCACACCGTCCAGGCTGCGCGCGTCGCCGACGGCGCGCCCGACCAGTTCCTTCTGCAGCGGGTGCATCAGCACCACCGGCTCCATGTCGTGCACGTAGAAGTAGTCGGCGCCGTCGTTGGCGCGCATCGCGGCGATGGCCTTGAGCGCGGCCGCCTGCGCTGCGGCGGTATCCAGTACGCCAGAACGCTCCTGCGCGCGGTATTGATCGAGCACGCCGGCGGTGAGATCAACCTGCGTTTTCAACGCGGCCTTGCGCGTTTCGTACAGGTCCAGGTACTGGATGCGCGCGGCGACGATCGAAAGGGCGACGATGCCGATGGCCACCAGAACCGTCAGGACGATCAGTTTGCGGCGGACGGAGAGATCGGCGAAGAAGGCAGACAGCGAGGCGGAACCGTTCATCGAGTGCAACCAGGAGGCGGGGAACGCGACGACGATCGTTTGATCGTCCCGCGTCCACACTATCGGCGCACCGTTTCAGGACTTGAGTTCCACCACGTTGCGCAATCGGTCATGACATCAACGAAATCGCGATCAGAACGACCGCTTCATTGATCTCAGTCAAAGCACCCGCCGTGTCTCCCGTGATACCGCCAAGGCGCCGCATGCACGCACGTCGCCACAGCACGAACACGATTCCGCTGCATGCCAGCGCGATCACACCGAACCAACCCGTGAGCACACAGCAGGCCGCGCCCGCGCACAGCATCGCGGCGCACGCCGCACGCGGCGCGTCGGCCAGCCCCGAACCCATGCCGCCGCTGCGCACGTAGGGCGTGCACAGGAACGCCATCGTCAGCGACATCCGCGCGACCAGCGGAGCGAGCCACAGCAACGACCACTGCGAAAGACTCGCCATCGCCGCGAACTTCAGCAACAACACCAGCACCACGACGGTCACACCGGCGGGACCGCTGCGGGGATCCTTCATGATCTCGAGCGTGCGTGCGCGATCGCCCATTCCGCCCACCCATGCATCGGCACTGTCTGCCAATCCGTCCAGATGCAGCGCCCCGGTGAGGAACACCCAGGCGCACAACAACACAGCGGCGGACAACAACGGGCGCCCCTGAGGCAACAACCACGCCATCGCGAACAGCAGCATGCCGATCAGCGCACCCACCATCGGATACCACGCCAGCGAGCGGGCGCGACCCGCCGGATCGGCGAACACGCGCGACGGCACCGGAATGCGCGTGAGGAATCCGAGCGCGACCAGGAACCCGTCGATCATGCAGGTGCCGGCCAGGACAGTGCATGCAGCGATGCGTGGGGGACATCGATGCCGGCCATGTCACCGAAACCCCGCGTCTCGGAAATACAGCGCAGTAGACGGATGGCACCGCCGTGGGTCACTACGAGCACGCGACGGTTGCGCGCCTCCGCGACGAGGGCATCCAGTGCGGACGACAAGCGCGTTCGGAAATCCGCGAACGTCTCGCCTCCCGGCGGTGGATGCGCGACCGGATCCGCCCAGAAACGGCCCAGTGCGTCGCCGTCGTCCTGCGCGATCGTTTCGATGGGGACGCCCTGCCAGCGACCGAAGTGGTACTCCACCAGACGACCGTCCACGCGCAATGGCAGGCCCCTCGCCTCCGCCAGCTCCTGCGCGAATCGCGCACAGCGCTGCAGCGACGAGGTGACGATGAGATCCCACGTCCGCCTTTCCACCGCACCGCGCAACTGCGCCCAGCCCAGTTCCGACAGAGGATCGTCGAGCTGGCCGCGGTAGCTGCGCTCACCGGTATCGCCGTGACGCATCAGGTCGATGCGGACGCGGTTGTTCATTGCGAATCCGCGATGGACACGCCGGCCTGCTCGAACGTGGCCATGCCCGCATGCAGCGCGCACGCCAGTCGCAACAGCGGCACGGCCGCAGCGGCGCCACTGCCCTCCCCCAACCGCAGGCCGAGATCCAGCAACGGCCGGGCCTCGAGCGCTTCGAGCAATCGTGCATGGCCGCGCTCGTGCGAGCGATGCGCGAACAGCAGCCAATCGCGCACGCCCGGGTTCAGGCGCACAGCGGTCAGCGCGGCGGCGGTGGTGATGAATCCGTCCACGAGCACCGGCATGCGCGCCTGCGCGGCGGCGATGCAGGCGCCGGTTAGCGCGGCGATCTCGAATCCGCCCAGGCGACGCAACTGCTCCAACGCGGTGTCGGCATCGGCATGGCGACGCAGGCCGCGTTCGATGACCGCTACCTTGCGAGCGATGCCCGCGTCGTCGAGTCCGGTGCCCGCTCCGGCGATCCGCTCCGGCATTTCGCCGAGCAACGCACACGCCAGCGCCGCCGCCGACGTGGTGTTCGCAATGCCCATCTCGCCACCGATGAACAAATCCGCACCTTCGTCCAGCGCCTGGTGCACGCGACCCGCGCCGGCCTGCATCGCGGCACGGAGTTGCTCGTCCGTCATCGCCGCGGCGTCGCAGAAGTTGGCGGTGGATGGCGCGATCACCGCACGCAGCACGCCCGGAATCGCGCCGGGATCGTTCACCGTGCCCAGGTGCACCACGTCAAGACGCGCGCCCAGCGTCCGGGCCAGCACGCTGATCGCAGCGCCACCGCCGACGAAGTTGCGCACCATCTCGCCCGTCACGGCCTGCGGAAACGCGGAGACGCCCTCTGCTGCGACGCCGTGGTCGGCGGCGAACACGCTGATCCAAACGCGCTCGATCCGCGGCCGCTCCACGCCCTGCCATGCCGCCAGTTGCGCGGCAACGTCCTCCAGCACGCCGAGCGAGCCCGGCGGCTTCGTCAGCTTCGACTGGCGCAGCCATGCGGCGTCGGCGGCTTCGCGATCCAGGGCCGCACACGGTTGCGACCACCACGGTGAATTCATGCAAGCGTTCCCTTGAGTACCAGCGGCAAACCCGCCGCGACGAACAACACGCGCTCGCAGTCCCGCGCGAGCGTCTGGTGCAGGCGCCCTGCCTCGTCGACGAAGCGGCGCGTCAGATCGCCCATGGGCACGATGCCCAGTCCGACCTCGTTGCTGACCAGCAGGATCTCGCCCGGCAGCGATGCGAGCGCGGCCACCAGGGCTTCCCGCTCCTGCTCGAACCGGCGAGCGTCTTCGTGTGCGAGCAGATTGCTCAGCCACAACGTGAGGCAGTCCACGAGCAGGCACCGATCCTCGCGCGCGTTCTGCTTCAGCGTCTCCGCCAGCGCGAGTGGCGCTTCGATGCAGGCCCATTGCGCAGGCCGGCGCGCACGGTGATGCGCGATGCGTGCGGTCATCTCGCCATCACCGGCCTGCGCGGTGGCGATGTAGACGACCTCCCGCCCGGAGGCCTGCGCGAGACGCTCGGCGAGCGCACTCTTGCCCGACCGCGCACCGCCGAGGATCAGGCTGCGCATCCGGCCTCCAGACCCAGCAAGCGATGCAGCGCATCGGTATCCAGATGCGATTGCACGGCGTCGGCGAGGCGTTCGATGGACGCTTCACGCAATGCGCGCACATCGATGGGTGTAGCGTCTCGCAGGCCGGCCCAGGCCAGCAGTGCAGCTTGCGCGGCGGGCTCGTCGAACAGCCCGTGCAGGTACGTTCCCAGCACTTGCCCGTCGGGCGACATCGCGCCGTCGAGCCGCCCGTCGTCCAGGCGACCGGACGGCCGCGCGAGCGCGGGCCCTTCGCTGACACCGCAATGGATTTCGTAACCGCGCACAGGTGCGTCGTCCAGCGCCAACCGACCGCGCACTTCGCGCAACTGTTTCTGCGTTGCCAGCGTGGTCTCCATCTCGAGCCAGCCGAAGCCGTCGCTCGACCCGGCGTTTCCCTCGATGCCCAGTGGGTCGTGAACCGCACGTCCCAGCATCTGGAACCCGCCACAGATGCCCAACACCTTGCCGCCGTAGCGCAGATGCCGCGCGAGCGCCTCGACCCAGCCGTTCGCGCGCAGCCAGGCCATGTCGGCACGCGTGGACTTGCTGCCCGGCAGGAGGATCAGATCGCAGGCCGGCGGCGTTTCACCGGGACCGACGAGAATCACCTCCACCGTCGGGTGCGCGCGCAGCGCATCCAGATCGGTGTGGTTGCTGATGCGCGGGATCGCCGGCACGACCACGCGCAAACGGGCGCCAGGCACGGCAATCCGCGCGGCGGGCAATGCGTCCTCGGCCTCCAGGTGCAATCCATGCAGGTACGGCAGGACGCCGAGCACCGGCTTTCCGGTCTCACGCTGCAACCAGTCCAGGCCGGGTTGCAGCAAGGCGATGTCACCTCGGAAGCGATTGATGACGAATCCGGCCACACGTGCGCGCTCACTGGCGGACAGCAGCGCGAGCGTCCCGACGAGGTGTGCGAACACACCGCCGCGGTCGATGTCCGCGACGAGGATCACCGGGCAGTCCACCGCTTCGGCGTAGCCCATGTTGGCGATGTCGTTCGCGCGCAGGTTGATCTCGGCCGGACTCCCCGCCCCTTCCACCACCAGCACGTCGTACCGCGCGGCCAGCCGCGCATGCGAAGCGAGCACGGCATCGCGCGCGACACGCTTGTAGTCGTGGTAAGCGACCGCGTCGAAGTTGGCCACGGCGCGGCCATGGACGATCACCTGCGCTCCGGTGTCGCTGTTGGGTTTCAGCAGCACCGGGTTGAAGTCGCTGTGCGGCTCCAGTCCGCACGCTTGCGCCTGCACCGCCTGCGCGCGTCCTATTTCCCCGCCGTCCACCGTCACGGCGGAGTTCAGCGCCATGTTCTGCGGCTTGAACGGCGCGACCGGCACGCCCTGCCGGTGCAGCCAACGGCACAGCGCCGCCACCAGCGTGCTCTTGCCGGCATCGGACGTGCAGCCCTGCACCATCAGCACGCGCGCGGTCACGACATCACCTGGGCGAGCGCGAGATCCAGCCGCGTGAATCCGGCCTCATCCGGAGGCAGGCCGAAACGCAGGCTCGCTGGTGACTCGAACAGGCGCGTGAGGATGCCGCACGATGCCAGCGCCTCGTGCAACGCCGGGGCGCGCGCGTCCCGACGCCACTGGAAGAACGCACATCCTGCCGACGGCGTGAGTGCGTGCGCGTCGAGCAGGCGCCGGAGCCGGTCGCCCGTATCGGCCAGCTTCACACGCGCGTCGGCATGCCACTCGCGATCGGTCAGCGCGTGCTTCAGCACGTACCGTGTCGGGCCAGCGACCGTCCACGGCCCGAGCAGGTCCCGCAGCGGATCGAGCACCGCGCGCGTGGCGCACACGAACCCTGCACGCGCTCCCGCCAGTCCGAAGAACTTGCCGACCGACCGGAACACGATGAGACCGGGATGTGCGGTGTCGGCGCACAGGCTGCGCTCGGGTGTCGCATCCATGAAGGCTTCGTCCACCACCAGCCAGCCCCCACGCGCGGACAGACTCTCATGCAACGCAAGCAGTGTGGAGCGATCAAAGCGATCGCCACCCGGGTTGTTGGGATGGATCAGCACGATCACGTCGAAGCGTTCGCGCGAGGCCAGCAATGCATCGGCGGGCAATGTTTCCACCGCGTGGCCGGAACGTCGCCACGCGTGCGCGTGTTCGGCGTAGCCCGGCTCGATCACGCCAACGCGACACGGGATGCGCAGCCGCGGCAGCGCCTGGATCGCCGCCTGCGTACCGGCAACGGACAAAACCTGCGGTGCGCCGTAATAGTCTTGCGCCGCTTCGATGAGGCCATCGTCGTCTTCGGGCAGGCGGTGCCATGCCGTCGCCGGCACTGCGGGTACGGGCCACGCGAATGGACTGATGCCCGTGGACAGATCGAGCCATCGATCGGGCGCTATTCCGTAACGACGCGCCGCGCGCAGCAGCCGGCCACCGTGCTCAAGCATGAAAGAGCCTCCACGCATACGACGCCGCGATCGCGACGACGATCCAGACCCGCACACCGTTGCGCACCATCCGCAATGCCGCGGCAATGGAATCGGCGTCGGCGGCGGCGCCCTCGCCCAGCACGGGACGCGTCTCCCAGGTTCCGTGGTACGGCGCGGGTCCACCCAGGCGAACCCGCAGCGCCCCCGCGCCGGCAGCCATCACCGGTCCGGCATTCGGACTGTCCCATTGGCGAGCCTGCACTCGCCAGCAACGTAGAGCGCTCGCGGTGTCGCCGAGGACGGCGTATGTCGCCGCGGTGAGTCGCGCGGGGATGAAGTTGAGTGCATCGTCGATACGCGCGGCGGCCCAGCCGAAGCGTGCGAGGCGCGGCGTGCGGTAGCCCCACATCGCATCCAGCGTGTTCGACAAGCGATACAGCACCGCACCGGGAGCGCCCAGGATCGCGAACCAGAACAGCGCGCCGAACACGGCATCGTTGCCGTTCTCCAACACCGATTCGGTGGTGGCAGCCGCCACCTGCGAGGCGTCCAGTGCGTCGACATCGCGACTCACCATGCGCCCGACCGCCAGGCGCGCGGTGTCCAGCGCTCCATCGCGCAGCGCGGTCTCCGCGCGACGCGCGTGTTCGCCCAGGCTTCGATGCCCGATGGCCGAGTACAACACCACGGCCGACCACGCCCATCCTGCGGTCGCGGACAACGCAGTGAGCCAGTGCGACGCAAGCGCGGTCAATGCGACGGCCGGTAACACCCCGAGGCACCACGCGAAGGTTCCGGCCATGCGCCCGTCGCGGTACAGCCGCGTTTCGATGGCGTGGGCCAAGCGTCCGAAACCAACCAGCGGATGTGCGCGGCGCGGTTCGCCCAGCACGGCATCCAGCAGAGCGGCGGCGAGCATCGCCAGCGCCGTCATGGGCGGAACAACCTGATGGCGGCTTCAGGGTTCGAGGGGAAGTAGAAATGCACGAAGCTGGCCGTCATGCGCGCCTGCCGATAGACCGCCTCCCGACTGGGACCGCCGTTCGGGTTGTGGCTCGATGCCAGGGCCGGTGAATCGATGGTTGCGCTCGCGTAGTGGAAGGTATGTCCGCGCAATTCACCCTCCGGCAGCACCACCGACTGCAGGCCCAGCGCAGCCAGCCGCGCTTGCATCGCCGCGCTTCCGCGCAGCAGCCCCGCCATCGGATGCGCCTGGCCTTCTCGGTCGGCCAGCGAATCGAGTGCGAACAGCATGCCGCCGCATTCGGCCAGCATCGGTTTGCCCGCGTCCCGATGCGCATGCAGGGCCCGGTGCAGGTCGCGCCCCTCCGACAGCGTCTGCAGGTGCAGCTCCGGGTAGCCACCGGGCAACCACACCGCATCGCAGTCTGGCAGGGCATCGCCCGCGAGCGGCGAGAAGAAGCGCAGTTCCGCGCCCGCCTCGCGCAGCAGGTCGAGGTTGGCCGCATACAGGAAACAGAACGCGGCATCGCGTGCGATCGCGATGCGCATCCCCGTCAGGGTACGTGGCACCGTTGCGCG